>NZ_JACJPA010000018.1:0-140235 GCF_014695845.1 Trichocoleus sp. FACHB-591 | reverse complement strand
CTCTCTAACAAAGCCTCAAACTCTTTGGGGGTGAGCCCGGTTAAACTACACAAGGTCTGCGGTTTGGTTCGTAGTTCCGCATATGTCATTTTCATCTACCGACCTCATTCCAGGTGCACGGTATAATTCTAAGTCCTAATTTCCGATAAGGTTTAATAAACTGATGCGCTCCTGCTTGTTGGGCTGCTTCGATAATCTCTTCCAGGATGGCTTCTGGGTGACCTACGCTAACGTTCTCGCGGATGGTACCGCCAAACAAAAAGGTATCCTGGTCAACCACACCAATTTGCTGCCTGAGCGATCGCAATGACAAGTTGATGACATCATAGCCGTCAATCAATATCTTCCCTTCTGTAGGAGGATATAGACCCAAAAGCAGCTTCGAAATGGTCGTCTTCCCAGAACCACTGCGTCCCACTAGTGCCACCATTTGTCCTGGCTGCACCTCAAAACTGAGATTTTCCAGCGTATTGACATCACTTTCTGGATGGTAGCGGAACGTTACTTGCTCAAAGCGAATGTGTCCGCGAATCGCTGGTAGGTATTGACGAGACTGGTGTTGTAAATCTTCTTCTGGTTCAGCGTCAATCACATCGTTGATTCGCTCAACTGCGATCAGCACTTCTTGCAACTCATTCCACAGTACAATCAGCCGCTGGAAAGGATTAATGACATTCCCCAGCAACATATTGAAAGCGACTAATTGCCCAATCGTCAGCTCGTTCTGAATCACTAGCCACGCTCCAAACCACAGTAAACCTGTGCTTACTACTGCTTCAATAGTTGAGCTAAAAATCTGGAGCGTGTTGCCAATTACCTGCCCGGAAAAAGTCTTTTTAATCGACCTGCCAAACAGTTCCTCCCAATGCCAGCGCACTGTCTGCTCAACCGCCATAGATTTGACCGTGCGGATGCCAGTTAGGAATTGGATGAGGTATCCAGTCTCTTCGTTATGGGCACTAAAAATCTCGCGGGAGACACGCTGCAAGAATGGTGTAGCAATTAGCGCCAGCAATGCAAACGGTGGCACAATCACCAACACGAGCAGTGCCATCTTCCAGCTATACCAGAACATCAAGCCTACATAGACAAACACGGTCAGTAAATCGAGAACAATCGACAGTGCTTCACCCGTTAGGAACCGCTGAATCTTGCGATTCTCTTGGATGCGGGAGATGATGTCTCCCACGTAACGGGACTCGAAATAGCTCAGGGGCAGCCGGAAGGTATGGCTGATAAAACCGACAATCAGGGCTAAATCGACTCGATTAGCTGTAACAGAGAACTTCGATCTGAAAAATCGGGGCAAGGTAGCTCTCGCCCCGGCCAACGCAAGCCAAAGCGAGATCCTGTTGGTGGGTCAGAGCAGTCTAGCAATCCACAAACTTGATAAGTAATTAAAGCTTGGATGCATGACGAAATTTTATTTGATGGTGTAGCTTATCATGCCTGAGTTATGGGAGTTAAGCCAGCTCAACATTCCTGAACGTAGCATTCTGTATCATCTTGATTTGTCTGGTGTTGGTACTGCTTATGTTGAAAGTTTGACAGGATATATTACTCGATTAGCAGAGTCTCATAGTGTGTATCCAGGGGTATTAATGGAGAGAGAAATTGCCCCTCTTGTTGCAAAACAATATGCAGGTGCAAATTTACATACGATATTCAGCCATACAAGTGCGTTGAATGGTACAGGTGTGATGGCATCCGACCTAGTTCAGGCTGTGAACGTTCTTACATCGCATCATCAACTTCATTTGCTCACGATGCTACCTTGGTCTGGAGTGCTCCCATCAAGGGCATTAATGCGGTCCACTAGAGTTTGGTGCTCACGATGCTACGAAGAGCAGCGCATTGACCGTGATGAAACATATGAGCCCTTACTGTGGACCTTAAACGTAGTTAAAATTTGCCCAATCCATCAGCAGCTATTATGCGATAGATGCCCTCACTGTCATGAGTCTAATCTTCCTCTTGCTTGGCGATCGCGAACAGGGCACTGCTCTAGATGTGGAGAATGGTTAGGGAACTTGTCTCACGCATCCTCTAAGTGTAAGGATTTCACAGAAACTGAATTGGAGTGGCATATCTGGGCAGCAAATGCTGTTGGAGAACTAATTGCGGCTGCTCCTACCTTAGCGTTCAAACTCCCTAAAGAGAATGTAGCTAACGCTCTAAGGAACTGTGTACAACAATTGAGCGAAGGTAATGTAGCCGAGTTTTCCCGATTGATCCAAGCTCCCAAGAATACTGTATGGCTCTGGTGTAAGGGGAAGAACTTGCCTCAGATAGAGACCCTTATAAAGGTGTGCTTTTGCTTAAGAATCTCAGTTCTCGACCTGCTCACACAGGATGTAATTACGCCAATTGATGATTCAGTGAAGCTTTTACCCAAGAGTTGCCTTCAGAAAACGCGAAGGGCTGCCGTTAAATTAACTGACTTTGATCAAGTTCGTTCACAACTAGAAGCGGTTTTGCTGGATCACACAATTCCACCACCATCTCTTGAAGCAGCAGCAAGGAATTTAGGTTATTACAGAGAGACGCTTGCCCGTAACTTTAGGGATTTATGCCGCGCCATTTCTACTAAATATGACCAATATGAGCGAGTTCGTTATCTAAAATCTATTAAAAAATGTTGCGAAGAAGTGCGACAAGTCGTCCTTCAGCTCCATCGCCAAGGCATATATCCTTCAGAGGCTCGCGTATCTCAGCATATCGCCAAGCCAGGACATCTTAGATATAAAGAAGTTCGTTTAGTTTTACAAGAAACCAGGAAAAGCCTCGGCCTAAAGTAAGATCATGGTTTGGGCTTTGAAAAAACCTATGGACTCATGTCGATTGATTATAAGGCATCCTTTTGCCGCCTCATAAATAAGGCATCTTCTTGCCGACGTGGCAAGAAGATGCCTTAAATCACATGTTCAAAAATGTGAGATTTTGTCCGTTAATGGGTAGTCTGTCCAGGTTAAACCCTTAATATCAAGCTAGAGTCTAAGCCTGAAATGCTTTTTCACATAGGATTTTAGGCTTTTTTAGTGCTTTATTATTTTACCGTCACTATTAAATACATATTTGTCTTTTTGCTAGAGTCGTCCAAAAGCACCTTAAACTGATAGTTGCCTTTTCTCTAGAAATACTAAACCCTATAAGTTTAGCTGATGGAAAGCTCAGAGACTACATCTTCTGCCCAGCCAACTGCCCTCTCCGGGATGGCTGATGTTGTTGAAAATCAGCAACCCAGTCATAAAATTCTGATTGAGCTCATCGAAGACCTGGATGAGAGACGGGAGGTAATGCGTAAGGTCGAGGCGCTCGAAGATATCATCCAAACCTCTGATCAACTCAAGCAGGAGAGAATCCAGTTGTGGGCAGACAGACTGGAAAAACATCCCCGAACAATAACACGCTGGTTGGAGAAGGCAGAGAAAGAGGGTCTAGCTTCAATCGCCAGAGCTACACGCTCCGATGCAGGAGAGATCAAAGGTGATAAACGATGGAAACATTCTGTCCAATATTGGACGGAGTTTATCCTTAAAACCTACAAAGATGGCATAAAAGCTGGCTTGGGCATCACCCGAAACCTTGTTAATAACCAGGTCAGAGGTCACGCTGAACTAGAGCTGGGGCTAAAACAGGGTGAATATCCATCACACATGTTTGTGTACAAAATCATAAATCCCATCATTGAGAAGAAAAGTCGAAAAGTTCGCAATCCAGGGCAGGGACCCGGTCTTATTGTTAAAGTGACTAGCGGCAAGAAAGATGGCAAATGGATTGAGGAAGATATTGAAGTTATCCGCAGCAATCAAGTTTGGCAAATTGATCACACGCGGTTAGATAACTTACTCGCTGATGAAGATGGCGCTCTCGCTGGATCTGCTTGGATTACTGCGGTGGTTGATACATGGTCGGGTTGTGTAATGGGGTATTACATCAGCTTTGGCGCTGCCGGATCTCATGAGGTTGCCTTAGCACTCCGTCACGCAATCTTGAATAAAGAGTATGGGCCTGAGTACCGACTTCAACGAGAGTGGGAGGTTTGTGGCCTACCTGAATACATTGTTACCGACCGAGCCAAAGAGTTTAAATCGGCTCATCTTAGACACGTTGCATTAGACCTGAACATTAAATTGTGTCTTCGTCTCTACACGGAACAAGGTGGGATAGTAGAGCGATTATTTTTGGGGCTTAAGACGGAATTTGCAGCATTGGTACTTGGCTTCAAAGGAGGAAGCCTAAAGGAACGCCCAGACAATCCTGAGAAGTACGCTTGTATTACTTATGAGGATTATGACCGTAAGTTAGTGCGATATTTTGTGGATCATCATAACCAACATCTCTATCCAAGAGTTCCAAATCAAACGCGCTTGATGAGATGGAAGGCAGGTCTATTAGGTGGTGAACCTAGAATGCCTGCTAGTGAAAGAGAGCTTGACCTTTGCTTGATGAAAACTCTAAAGCGCAAGGTTCAGGAGCGGGGATGTATTGACTTTGAAAGGCTAACCTATACAGCAAGTTTAAGGCGGGACGAAGATGGACACTGGCGGTACGATAAGGAATCAAATTTCCTGAGAGATTACGAAGGGAAAGAAGTTGTAATTCGATACAATCCAACCAACATTATCTACGTTCTGGTTTACACTCAAGAAGAAAATGGCCAACCATCTGAGTTTTTGGGCACGATTAGATCAAGAGACTTACAAGAGGAGCGCCTATCTTTGAAGGAGTGGAAAGACCGCAAGAAGAAAATGCGTGAAGAGGGCAAGGATATCGATCAGTCCCCCATTCTTACTCAGCAAAGAAACGCATACACCTCTTCCATTGAAGAGGCCAAGACCCTCAAGCAGCGGCGTAAAAAAGAAAACCATCGAATCACCCGCAACTCTAAACATTCTGATAAAGTTGTGGAGTTATATCCTCCGAAGACCTCACCTTCACACAGTAAGTCAAGAAGTAAAAATATTGACTCTGTGACCAAAGCGCCTGTACTAGAAGATTTAGAATTTACACAGGTGACTTCAGAAGTACAGGTACAACCTGCGCTCTATGTTATTCCTGACTGGAATGAATTTGTTGAGGACGAATGGTAACCTAAGATGAGCCAATCTAACCTTGCAGGTCAGCTACCTGAAAAAGAACCTCGACCCTTGCAGGTACAGTCTGAAGTAGCACAACCTGCTAGTAGTTCTTCAAGCACCACAGTCTGGAAGCTTGGACAACAACAGAAGCGATCACCTGAACAGCAAGCAGCAGTCGAGCGAATCGGTCAGATTGAACCTTATGCCGGGTTACAGCGAGATGAGGAGTTGTTTACTAGGCTGAACCATTGGCGAGAAACTGGCATTTGTGGTTGTGTAACTACAATGGATCGCTTAGGTTTGGTGAAGTCTTTGGTAGTTTATACGCAGAGCCATGTCAAACGGCGTGGTGGTTTGTTAATGGCTCCTGCACCTATTGCCTACATTGAAATCGAACAAAATGGTAGCTCGACAGACTTGTTTCTGCTGATTTTAGAGTTTTTAATTAATCCTCTCGATTGTGGTAGCTTACGACAACTCCGCTCGCGAACATGGGGAACCTTGAAGGCACTTGGGGTAAAGCTCCTAATTGTTAACAATGCAGATTTACTGTCCTTCAAAGCTCTCACCGAGCTTGTACGAATCACCGAAAAGCTGAAAATCTCTATTGTTCTTGCTGGATCTCCCTATCTTAATGATGTTATTGATCCTAAACTCGACAAAAAGAAGAAGTATGCAACCATTCATAATACTTTCTTGAAGCAACACCCATACAACATACTCAATAAGGAGAACATCGCAACGGTCATTGCTGAGTGGGAGAAGAGTTTGGGCTGGAAGCAACCATTGAATTTGGCTTCTGATAATGCAACTATCGCTGTCCTAGAGGAATCTTCTCAAGGACAACTTCGAGTACTTTATGAAAATCTGCGTGAGGTTGCAATTTGGAAAGTTGATAATCCTAAAGCAGAAATTAATCCCCACAATGTTTCCGTTGCTTTGGGTTTTTGTTACCAACCGATATCAAAGCTTTGAGAGAAATAGCTTTGCTCCTTGCCGCTACACTCAATGGACAGAATTAGCGCAGGTGATATTGCTGAGTAACAAAACTGATGAATACTGAGGAAACCAACCCATCACTTCTGTACCTTCCACCCTATGATGACGAAAGCATCAGTCACTATCTTGGGCGTTGGTATCGACAGGAAGTTGTGAATACTGATTCCTACACCCTAGGGAAAAGATTGAGGTTAGGCACGATCCTTTGGAGATGGGAAAACTTTTACTTTAACCCACCTTCAACTTGTGAAGCGTTGGAGAAGATAAATGAACTAATGGGTTTGGGAGTAGAAAGACTAATGTTGATGTTTCCACCTCAGCATGAGCCAATCAAGCCGAAGCCAATTCGCTTGTGTGCTGCTTGTTATGTTGAAGCCCCTTACCATTGCATGAGTTGGCAGTACCAATCGACCGACGGGTGCAAGAAACATCGACTCCGCTTGCTCTCAAAATGCCCTAGTTGCCAGGAACGATTTGCAATCCCATCTTTATGGGTAAAAGGGGAATGCCAAAGATGCAATATGTCCTTCAAAAGTATGGCAAAGAAGCAAAAGTCTTATTAATAAACCCTCCGCTAGCCCCTATTCCTACCTACCACTGGTAGCTAGAAGCGATAGTTAATTAGCATTGAGATCTTCTGTTATTTGTCCGGCTCAGGTTCAATTTTGTACCTGGCGAAGAGCTTAACAATTGAAATACCAAGAGCTTTGGCAATCTTTTCAATATTGTCCAGAGAAGGACTCACCTTTCCTGTCTCAACATCAGAAATGTAGGTTCGGTGGAGTTCAGCTAGCTCTGCTAACTGCTCCTGAGACATATCTAGTTCTCGCCGCCGTTGCCGGACAGCTTTACCGAAGCGCTGTCGGATGTTGGTTTGCTCATTATGCGTCACCGCATAATGCTGCTAGACACCAGCTCAAATTTCTACAGCCGATTGGCTACAAAATGTAGTTTATAGGCTACAATCGACATTAGTTTCTTGCAACTGAGAGATGACTGCGGCGCGATCCTATTCGGCACAACTACTGCCAGAGGGTTTTCCTCATCAGATACCCCAGCCAAGGCTGAGGATCGGGGATCGTGTTAGCTGGCGACCCTTGCCAAGCCAGGACTTTGGTACTGTGACAGGGCTGCAATATGCCCCAGCAGAACACTTAAAGTCCTGGGCTTGGCGTTACTTAATTTGGCTTGACCCTCAATCACCTTCCCATGCTTGGACTTGTACGGATACAGCTTGGGAAGCAGATTTAGAACTACTAACTACCGATCAGCGTAATACCACGCTTGAGGTGGGGCAGGAGTGAGCCTACGAGACTTGGGACAGCGAGAGATCGCTTTGCTGAAGCTCTACACTCGCTGTCAGCTAGGCATGTCACCTCAAGAGTTCTACGCCAAGTGGAGCGTGACCCATGCTCAGATGGCCCAAATCTGCGGTTGTTCTGAACCTACCGTAGATCGCTGGTTTGCTAGAGCGAAGAATTACCGTCCACCCGAAGCACTCTACCTACGACGACTGGCAGAAATGGACTTGCTGTGGGAGTCGTTTGAGCAAATTCCTCCAGCATTGAGACAAGTGCTCTGCCCCCCAACCTCCGACAATGGACAAGAGCTATCACCGTGATAGCGAAGGTTTGTCTGGGCCAGCTACAGGACTTACTGTGAGAACAGTCTATGGATTTCTAGTTCTCCAGTACTCATGACCATTCAAATCACCTTGGAGCATCGCCTGCTCCAGTTATCTCAGGAAGAACAGTCTATCGCTAAGATTGCGGCGACTCGGCACGCATCGCGGCTGCGATTTAAGGCTCTTTTAGCTAATCGGCGGTTTGCCTACACCCCAGTCGGTTCTTTCCAGCTTCGCAAAGACACTCTGAGGCGGATGGTGAGCAAGTACTCAGAGCAACTGGTGTACCGACCCCTCGAAGAAATGCAGTACTGGTTTACCTACTCCAGTGGTGCCTTCTTAGAGCCTGGGTATCCACCCCTGTTCTACAGCAGGACTGAACAGCGACGTATGACGGCTAATAAGAGCGCCGTGGCAGGGATTGGTGAGGGGATCGCCGGATTCCTAGCTCAACGGTACTACCAATGCCGCAAGTTGGCCCGCCCTAACCATGACTACCCAGATATTGTCATGCAGGGGAATGGAAATACTTACCTGATCGAGGCGAAGGCAACCACTGACTCAACCTTAGGTATCAAACAGGTGCTAGAAGACGAGCTGGTTCGGATGGCAGGTTACATTTCCGCTTGCGCTGAACTAGACACTCGGCCTGTGGTGGGGATTTTAGTCGGCACAGCTTTGATGAGTGAGACAGACTACCGCTGCTACATTACTGAGGTGGCTTTATGAGATTCAAACTGCTGTCTCAAGAAGAGTTCATCCTACAGAACGTCGTAGAGCTGATTCAAAGCTCAGTAGAGCGAGGATCGCAAACGTACAGTAGTGCGGTTGAGTTTGGCTTAACTGAGCTAGTCAAAGAGCAGATGCGTCGGATCGCGCAAGAAAACAATACTCAGCGCTGGGGCGATGCCTTAGAGTTGGCGCTCCTAGATGTTCGTCAAAAAGTGGAGAAGCGGTTAGCTGAGCACAACATTCGCTTTGACCTCAAACCCCATCTTGGAGGAATAGAAACTGCCCTGAAGTATCCGGGTAAAGAAGTTACTGAACTAAGGGGCAAGCTGGCACGGTCTAGAGGGACGAACAGAATCGGAGAGCGGAAGAGGATCGCCAGTGAAGCTCAGGCTCCGTTTGAGATAACCGAGGTAGGGCTGCAAAATTCAATAGAGGCTCTGATCGCTGCTCCAGTGGGCAAAGTGTACGAATTGAACCTGGAAGAAGTGTGGCAATCCTACGAGGTGGAGGGTGATTGGTTTCCCTTTCAGTTTGTTGTTGAGGAGTTAGAGTTTGTCATTGATGATGACGGGACAGTTTTTATCTCGACTGAGAACTTCCCTGAAAAACTTCTTGTAGAGGCAAGAGAAACGCTTGTACTTTTAGCAGAGCGATTATACGGGCGCTCAGCAAGCCACTAAACCCCAAGAAGAGGCATTCAATCTGCTATCAGTACATACTCGCGCTAGTACTCCTTAATAGCCAATCGGGAGAAATCTCGATGTATTGCCTATTACCATATCTCCTATGCGAGAAGATACACCTGTTGGAATTCCATTGACCAGAAAGCAAGATATTTGTAGGGTATAAATATCTCCTTCTAACTGAATTTTAGGCAAATCCACATATTCTTGATATACATCCATTAAGTCAGCATATTCATGAGACTGGTTGTATGCTGACTTGTTACCATCCTTATATATCTTTACTTCCTTACCTTCTCTCCCAAATGTAGGCTTGGCAACAAAAGGCTCTACAATTTGTGTTTTTTCTATGAAAGTAGGTAGGAAATGACTAAAACCAGTTAAATCATTGGACTCAAAAAAGTCTTCCCCAAGCATTGTAATTAGAGCTAGCAAAGCTTTATTCTGAAGGATAAATGAGCTAACAGGGTTGATTAAAAGAACTTTATTGAATGCAGCCAAAGGTTCAAAGTAGTCCCAAAGATTACAGTTTGAATTGGGATCTTTGTCTTCTATCATCCATTCAGTAGGATAAAGACGATAAATAATATCAAGCTTTTTGCCAGTATTGTCGTAGATCCCATCTTCATCCATTTCAATAAAGTCAATTGGGTAAAGAATTGAGTCATAGGCGCACAAGGATCTTAAGTAGCTAACTGTGCCGATATCTTCATCCGCTTCTGATAGAGCGCTAAAGGCTATATGGCAATCATGTGGAGATTTGTTGATGGATTTAGCTATTAAATCGATGTAAGAATTTAGCTGAGTCTTTAAAGCTCTTTCTGAATCTTTGTTGGGATCTTGTTTTCCAAAATGGTTGGCAACAATTCCATTCATCTTAAAGGTTTCCACAACAAATGTGGCAACCTCTGCATTGCATTCTAATAAGAATATGCCATTTTCTGTCACAGCAAAATCACATCTAGCAATGAACGGTGGCTGTGTAGTTGAACGAATTAGTCGTAATGCTTCAGGAGGATAACCGAATTCTAAAAGGGCGTCATCACTTAAAGCCTTCATTACTTCTCCTGCTTTCAGGAGAATTTTCCAAGCTTTCTCAGCGGCATTTTTGACACCTTGTACAGTTTCCTCAGAAACTGTTAAAACATCATAACAAGCATAGTTTTCAGCATTATACCAACTGAAGATCTGGCGATGTTGCTCGTAAAACCCTTGTCTTGTAAGAGTCATGAACTAGCCCCACCACTTCGAGAGCTTCCAAAACCACTTACCCTTGAACCTGTAGAACGTGTATGACTCCGTACATGGGTTCCATCTTTACGTGTATAACCTCGTACGTGAGTTGTGCCGCTACTATAACTACTGGAGCCACCAATATAAGTCGTTCCTCCTATATAAGTTTCTGAATCACCAGAACTCTCAGCTATGGCGTCATCATCAGAGCTTGCAAATTCGTCACTATCACTATCTACAAACTCGTCACTATCACTGCCAGCAGTAGTATAGGCAGGTGGCATTGCAATATCTATTAAAAAGTCAGAATCACAAAATCCCTCATAAGAACTTGAAGGTGTGCATTTCTTTATTCGATCAATAGCATCACCAACAGCCTTATGGTTATTCCGATAATAAACCAGCATGTCTTCCGAAGCAGTTGCAAAAGTAGCCTCAGAAGGGATAGTGCTAAGCAGATTAATAGCTAGTTGCCATTGAGCCTTAGCTTGATTGAGTTCCTGCAAAGTATATGGGGCATTATCTGTTAAATAAGCAGCCTTGGATGCTATATCAACTGCTGATTTAATACGCCTATCTGCTTTGTCTTCTGCTGACAGTTGTCGATTAATATTGGTATGACTAAGCCGAACTGTACTTAGCATTGATTCAGCTTCAGCAGTAGCAAAAGTATTTTTTGGAATACTTTTAAGAATATTGCTTGCTTCCTGAAATTTGTCTCTTGATTGTTGCCAATCCTCTAGAGGATTAATCGGATTTTCAGCAAGATCACCAGCCTCAAGATTTATCCTCTTTGCTGTTTCTAAATTGGCTAATGCTTGTTCTTCTAGCTTTAATTGTTGCTCTGTATTAGTTAGCAGAGGTCGTACTTCAATTAACGCAGCTTGAGACTTTTGGTGTGAAAGTCCTGGGGTGTTGCTTATCTTTTCTAAGTTCGAAACTGTTTCCTGTAGCTGTTTATAGTAAGCTCTGAGTGAGTTCAGATCAGAAGGCTTGCTGGGAGTTTCAGGCTGAGATACTAGAAGCTTTACCTTAGATAGGGTTTCTCGTTGTAAGCTTTGTGCTTGACTATAATTTATCCAACTTCCTACACCTATCCATCCCAAAACTGCAAGCCCTAAAGCGGCCAGAACTGCTTTAACTTTCATTATTGCAAGGGGAATATTACTGATTGACTTACTTTTTGATGCCCCCTTAGTAAACCCACTTTAGACTGAATACCACCAAAATTTTGTATTGAAAATATAACTTCGTTGTAAATTCTCAAACTGAATCATCTCTCCAACCGCAGTGTTCACAATCCCAATGAACTCTCAAAGTTTTTGGAGTAATTCTAACCTCGCAATCTGGGCATCGACCTGTAAAAATTGGATGCGTATCGAGTAGAGCTAACTTCTCCAAACGTGACCATCGCTGTTGTGGAGTGACAATCAGATCGCCGTTATAGTAGCTAGCTCCTTCCGGTTCCCAAAATTCTTCTGGTTCTGCCATAGGATCGCGTTGAAAGTCGAGACAAGAATTACTGCTCACACCCTCTGGATGAGAAGTGCAGACTAAGAAGGGGGTATGGGCATAGAAAATGCAGCGATCACACTCTGGTAACTTACGCCTGACGCTTGGTTCACTCATGCTGACAGAGCTAAAGACCTAATACTGTTAAAGCATATTGTGCTGAGCCAAAACTTAATTGAGCAGATCTGAGTAAACCCATCCTACCTGTCCACTGGCTTCAACTTGATACCAGAGTTGTCCAGAGCTATTGGTTTGCTCATTCAAGATAACTACGGGCGTACCGTTTGGAATCTTAGCTACAACATCGACCTCAGTAGTTGGTTGACTTCTGAGATTCGCAAAACCATCTCCTGCCTGAATCACCTTAGTTGTAGATTCAGATTTACTGATCGCTTGAGAAGCTGGATCAGAGTTTAGAGGCGAATGCAGAGGTTTGGTATACCTCACTATGAATGCATCTTTAGTCAGTAGTGATCCATCGGTGTCTTGAGTATCACCCTTAATGACTGTTTCGCTTCCAACAGACTCTATAGTGAATGGATTTGGTGTTCTGGAATAATCAGTCCATTCTTGGTTCGGGTTTCCTGAACACTTACTGACCTCTTTTACTTGGTTAGTCCAAGTTTTAGCAGTTAAGTCAAATGTAGTTTTCCATTCCTGTTGAAATGTAGCTCCAGGTGCTTCTGAACTACATTCTTTGCTGTATAAATAATTGACAACAATTACCTGTTCGTTTTCCTGAACGCTACCAGCAGCCTCATAAGGAAAACCGTCACCTGTTGTTCTCTTCACCAATGCTGCAATGCTAGCTACTGGTGCTTTAAGAGTAGTAGCTGGCGAGGCATTTTGCTTCGATGCTTCCTGTTCAGTAGCTCTGCCAGAGATTAAGTTCTGATTAATCGTGCCAGAAGGGGTAGCAGTTATATCTCCTTTAGCCTGGATAGTCGTTGGCTGGTTGTCTGACTTAGGAATAATGCTCCACATCAAGATGGTTAAGAAAACAACTGGGGTGGCGATTAGGGCAACCTTGAGAACCCGCCTAGTAGCTTGTTCCGCCTCCTCAGCAGTTTTAAAGTGCTTCTTCTCAACCAGTTTATTGAGTTTCTGCTCTGGAATGGGATGACTGTCAACTATCTGGTTAACCCAATTCCAATAAGCTTTACACAGATTTAGAGTTCCTTTTCCAACACCAGCAACTTGATTCACGCCAACCTCTCAGGGCTACGGCTTCATAGTGCCCTAAGTTAAGTGAGTACTAACTAATGCTGAGCACTATGAATTTCCAAAGCTTTTGAGTCATCAATCTTCTTCCTTTACTTCTAGCTGATAGATCCGGTTGGATGGGTGCTCTGCCATTAAGCGCCAGTAGTAGCCGTTGGGTGGTGGTTGTACTCTTGAGCCACAGCGGTAAAGTAAAGTCGGCTCATCGCGCCTAGTGCCATCCTTCACTGCCTTCTCTAGTTTCGAGTTGGGTGCAGCATCGTTGTACCAGATGATGTGAGCGGTGCCGTAGCACCCAGCATTTAAAAGGCTTGCGAATAACCATTCCATAATGGATTGCACCTCATCCATCGAAATCCATGTATGACTACTATTCATGTCCTATTTAGGACAACTACAGGTATAACGGGGTGAATAAAGCTGCCAAGACCAACCAATAAGTCATTAGGAAGCTTCAACATCTTTTTTACCTCAATTTTGATTGAACAAGGAGTAGAAAATGAAGCGTTTAATTTTTACCTTGGTTGGTATTGCCTTAGCTTGTAGTGTTTCAGAAATAGCTGGAAGTTATCAACATATTGCAATGGCTGCTTCCATTACTCAAGTAATAGCTACTTCTACCACTCAAGGCGAGGATGAAATCTCGGCGAAGTACGCAAGTCTAGGCACCAGTAACGGCTTTTTAGGTTCTCCTACTATTGAGATATGGTACACACCTGATGGTGTAGGTAGATTCCAGCATTATGAGAATGGCGGATCAATCTACTGGACTCCTAGAACTGGAGCACACGAAGTTCATGGTGATATCCGCGCCAAATGGTCGAACCTCGATTGGGAAAGAGGTTTTCTAGGTTATCCTGTTACTGATGAATTAACAACACCCGATGGGGAGGGAAGGTTTAACCACTTTGAATACGGTTCAATCTACTGGACTCCTAGGACTGGAGCACACGAAGTTCATGGTGATATCCGCGCCAAATGGGCTTCTCTAGGATACGAGAGAAGTTGGTTAGGTTATCCTATTACTGATGAATTAACAACACCCGATGGGGAGGGAAGGTTTAACCACTTTGAATACGGTTCAATCTACTGGACTCCTAGAACTGGAGCACACGAAGTTCATGGTGATATCCACGCCAAATGGGCTTCTCTAGGATACGAGAGAAGTTGGTTAGGTTATCCTATTACTGATGAGCTAGATTTACCTGGATATAGCGGCGGGCGATATAGTCAGTTTGAAGGTGGTTACATTTACTGGAGAGCCTCTGGTGGTGCGGTAGCATCAAAGACTCTTCCGTCACGTCCAGCTCCTCCAACTCCTCCAATCCCTCCAACTCCACCTAATACTACTCTTATGACAGATAGGGCAGTCATCACTAAATGTGGTGGAATGAATTGTTTCTACCCAGATGGTGCCCCCATATGGTACACAGGTACTTTTCCCCCACCCATTGGAACGCCTAAGCCTGCAAATGTATTAAGTATTAAATCTCATATTGCGATGAGATTTCCAATAACGCAGGCGTCATCTGACTGTAATAACACGAGTAAATCATTTTATGTACCTAGAGGTGGAACTTTAGGTCCCCAGCAACTGAGAGCAATATACGGTACAGAAACTCCTGGTGTGCGTATAGGAATCATAGGATGCATTGCAGAAATTCCTTCAGGAGGCATACCATCACAAATCTTCTTAGATGTCACTTATCGTCTCCAA
Organism: Trichocoleus sp. FACHB-591; assembly: GCF_014695845.1. Classification (NCBI taxonomy): domain Bacteria; kingdom Bacillati; phylum Cyanobacteriota; class Cyanophyceae; order Leptolyngbyales; family Trichocoleusaceae; genus Trichocoleus; species Trichocoleus sp. FACHB-591. Next base: position 125,433 of record NZ_JACJPA010000018.1, on the reverse strand, counting down.
TAGGAGAATCGCGCCATCTCCGAATAATGTGTAGATAAAAATCTCTTCAGCGCGAGGCTAGATTAGCATTTCCTCTCATACCTTAGTAAAGTGCTGTTATTAAATCTGCTCATAAGAAGTTAGAGCCTAATTAATCAAGCAGATGTAGTGACGTGAATACCTATTTCAGTCAAGTCCAGTGATAAAAGATATTATTTGTGGAGCTGTGGCTCCACAAATAATATCTTTCAAGAACTGAATAGTGCACGAAGATAAACTTGGGTTAACCGAGCAAAGATATAGCATCTATGTTTCTAGTCACTTACTCCCTTCCCGGCATAAGATTTGACAACTTAAATCTTCTAGAACTAGCTGTAATCTTTAAACCTCGTCTAATCTTTCCGTAAATGCTCCTAGCTGCGTAAGCAATATTGAGCGTTGAAGAGACTTATTGGATAGTACCAAGAAAACTGCTTGAAAGTACTATGTAGCAAGGATTACACTGGCCTCTACAAAAACACAAGCCAAAGTGCTTACTACATAGTACTTTCAAAGATTTCCTGCCCCATTTTCTAACAGCTCTAAGATCTAATATCACTATGAGCATTTAAATATCTACTAGGTAGAAGTAAAGAGAGTAACCATAAGTTCCAACAGAAAAAGGAATAAAGAGGAGAGTAAAGAAAACTGTCAGTTCTTAATTAACGCTTTCCCTCTAAGTAGACAAGCATTAATCAACAGTTTTTTAAAATCAACAATTCTAGTTCATTCGACAGAAATTATGACCACACTAAAGATTTTATGCTTAACAGCATCTTTCTCAGTTGCTTCAATTTTCAGTATTGCTGAAATAATTTTTAGTCCTCCATCCTATGGCTTTGAAACATATCCACTAGTATCTAGTCAAAGCATTGATGAATTAATCTGTTACATGCAAATAACTGATGGCAGAATTTTAGATCTAAGCGATTTATGCAGTAAGCCTCAAGTTGAAATCGGTGAGGTGTTTCGCAGTAATGGTTACATAAGTGGCAATATTATTAACAAGACAGACAAAACGGTTCATGACATCCGGGTAACATATGAAGTGTTAAATGCTGGAGGAACAGTAATCGAGAGAGATTCCACTTCTACAAACCCACAAGCGTTAGCACCTGGTGAGTCTGCCATGTTTAAAGTTATCACTGTAAATAGTGGAACTGTCAGGATAGCTTCTGTGATCTGGAATGTGTGAACTCTTCAGTTCTTGCACCAAGGCTTGAAAGGGTGTAGAAACTGATAGCTTGCAAGAGCAATGGACATTAGGGATTATGGCTTCAGGTTTCCAACTAAAAGGTGTCGAGGGAAAGTTTTCTCATGACATTCGGCCATTATTTTCCAAGGATCAGCCAGAAGTATAAGCTAGCTAATGGCTATTCTAGTGCGATTACTTATCTCAGAAGCATTGCAGTGGCCCAGAAGTAACTCATGAAGTTTCTTTCTTAAGCAGGATTGCTCGTCTAAGGGGGATCAGCAGTATGAATACCAGTTTGTGGGTTTGCCTGTTCTTTCCGAGGTTGAGTCATATCCCTCTTCTGTCACTCCTGATAGAGAATAGCTGAAAGCCCCAAAATTTGTTGAGTGCTGCTTGGGTGAGTGGAGGAAAACAGTGCTTCAACAGCGCTGCTATTTATTGTTTTCCTAGAGTGACAGAAGAGGGATAGCAGAAAAAATTGGCTGGTCGCAGGAGCGCAAAGAACTTCTGTTTCGCATTGAACTGATTCATCGGTTAGTGCCTGAGAGTCTAGCAGTCCAAGTTGCTAATCTTTTGGCTGCTAGATACACCAGACGAGTTATTGACCGAAGAGGAACAGCAACTTATTGATGAAGTTTGTAAGTTTTGGCTGAAGCGACGCAGGCAAGGTCAGTTAGTAGGATTGTCCTCAGTCTTGTAAATGCTTGTGCTCTCTACGCCAGTCCCTACAGAGTTGGACGCTGCTTTGTGCGGAGAGCAATCTTGAAATAGCGAGTGATCGCTAGCAGCTCGCTCCAAGCTACCTGAACTGATCTCTATCCTTCTAACCGACTCACCTCCCTTCCACTACCGCCTCGTCCTTCATAAGGTGCAATCTGTACGGCATTTTTCAAGCGGCGCTTTTATAGGTCAGTTCCTTTACAAGCTACGCCAGAGGACTTCACCACATCACTGTTGGGTGCTTGCAAGACACAGCGTTCCTCCGCAAACATTTGAGGCCAGAAGTACTGTGCCCACATGGAAAAGGTGGCGATCCCAGCCAGGATAGCAAACGTGATCGCACTCAACACTTTAGAGTTAACTTTCACAACCCACCCCATCATTGTCTCTATCAAACCCGTGTGGGTCGGGTGCTACCACTTGAAAGCGCCGCTCTGAAATGTCTCCACAATCTAAGTCGGGTGGCCCAGGTGGAATACACACGCCTGGGTAGGCAGAAGAACAGTTAGAGGTTTGTGCAGCAGGTTGTGGAGTGGTAGGCCAATTAACTGCGGGGGCTGGGTTGGAAGTGCCTCGCTTACCTGCTCTAAAATCCCACGGCATGATTGGATTAGCTTGGCTCCAAAAGGCTAGTTTTCGTTGCTTAGCTTTGGCTTCTGCTTGGAGGTAGTGATCCTTGGTGGCAGCGCAACCGCTTAAGTACTGCTGATAAACTACAGCTCGGCCTTCTTGTACCATTTGCAGGTTAACCGACTGACCGTCCTTGAAGACCTCAGCCACGGTGCGACCATAGCGATCCTGCTCTACCACCCGTAGCTGCACACTTTGATTCTTAGGTAGAAATTGACTAAGACGGGCTGCTGCTTCCTTGCCTCCAACTTGGGTGGCTTCCGGGGCATCCACACAGACAAGCCTCACGGTGACAGGCTTCCCGTTCATCTGAACACGCAAAGTGTCTCCATCACCAGTACTAAGGACAGTACCCGATAGATTAGTCTGGGCTAGAAGTGGAGCGGGGGCAATTAGAGTAATCGCTACTGCCAGTGCGAAAAGTCGATTCATGCTTTTACTAAGAGGGGCAGGCTTAGAGTTCCCTATTCTTCCCAGCTTTTTGAAGGTTTAGGATAACTGCGTCGTTGGATTGTAGTGTTATCCATCCGCTTCGTCAGCTCGAAGGCTTACATGATCAAAAATGCTAAGAATCAACTTCTTGAGGTGGTTCAAAACCTTATTTGAAGCGAGGATTGCGCGAGCTTTCCAGGTTTGCACTCGCCGTTGCAGTGTCCGCAATGCCTGAGGGGATTCGCCCGGATAGGTATCCTGCAAATACTCAAACAAGGTCAATGGGTTTGAGTCGCGGTTCTGGTCTGAGCATTGGCTCCAGTTCCCGTTCCCACACACCTGCTAACAGGTCTCGCGTCTGAAATGATTCACGCACGGTACCGCGATTTGGACGATGGGTGCCTGCCTCAATGCGTTGCCTATATCAGTGTCTTCTAATACAAGGCTTTCAGCCATTTTCTCTGTTATTAATCGATAAGTCTATTACGAATGATTGACGTTGATATAGTAAGACCAAGCGTTAAACATATTATTAATCTAACGAGTTCTAGAATCGAAAAATGTTAAAGCTGTTTAACGCGATTTTTCTAGTTCTTATTTGTTTTTTTCTAGTTCTTTTTGGAATACAAACTGAACCTATTTTGGCTCAAAGCTTCACTACTGCTCAATCCTCTATTCCTTGTGAGCAAAGTAGTAGTGAAGCACCTATATTTCGTGCATTAAATACTAGAATGAAAACAGATTCTTTTGTTGTGCAATCTCCACAAAAAATCTTGGCACGACAAGGGGCACGAATTGAGGCTCGTCAGGATCCAAAACTCGGTAAAATCTTTCAACCAATTAGTCCAACTGGAGCAGTAGGCACAACTTTAATTTGTCGATGCCCTGCGGGATACTCAGGAGGCTGTGGAACTAATCATACTTCTTCGTTCGCTGTTTGCCAGGGAACTTGCAACCATAGCGAGGGAGGACTAACAACTGGATGTCGTTGGTATGCACCAGGATTAGCAGCTCCTCAGTAAAAGGTACCAGTCCTTCTCTTGCAAATAATTAGCTGTTTCTCACGCTAGGGGCAAGGGCTTGACTAGCCTTTGCCCCTGATCAATGTGCTAATAGTTGACTTAGAGGGGATTTAGCCTTCCTGCCTTGGAATCCTTATTGCCAACTTCTTTTCCTTCAAACAGAATCTTGGTGGTAGAAACGTACAGCAGTGGACCCAACTCATACACATTCCTGTACCCGTAAGCCTTCAAAGAAGTGTAGGTGGAGAGGTTGAGAGAAGCCGCAGGTGCTTTTGCCGCAAAAGCAGTCTGGCTACCTTCAAAGTTGTTATTGCAATAAATGAGAACCTTAGTGTCCTTTCTGGGAATTACAGCAGCCAGGGACTCTTCGGTAAATTCTGTAAACGGCAGATTGATCGCACCTTTGATGTGCCGGAGGTTGTATCTAGATTCACTGCGAGCATCCAACAGCACGATCCCTTGCTCTTTCATCATCGCCATGAACTGAGCTTCGGTGAGCCGCCTTGATTCTCGTTCTGCTGAAGACTGAATCACAATTTCCTTGAATTTGTCATAGTCAATCAGACGATTGGGTATCGCTTCTTGGGCACAGACTGGGATAGCAACCAGAGTAATCAAAGCGAGGGAAAGAGGAAGTTTCATATACTTGCAGTTACTTGAGCGATCAGGGTTTCTGGTAGGTCTAGGTATCATTTTTGCCCCTGACATCTTACCGCTCAGTCTAACTCTGCCAATCTCAACTGGGTAGAGTAGAAGACCAGTTTCACTTCATCGCTTTAACAGGCTATGCGGAAAAAGAAGCGCAGGAGAGAGCGCTAGAACTGGGATTTCAGCAACATATTACGGAACCCATCCTGCCTTGGAGCGCGATCTCAATCGACCCATACTTAAAGCCCGTGGCTCACCTTTCCCCCTGCTTCGCAGGTACGGTGAGCCACGGGCAACTTCAAAAGATAGCTTTGATTAACCTCCCTTTCTGAAGCGACTTAGCTATGGATAAAATGTCGATGCCTCTAAGTTGAGGGGCAAGGGCTGTAGCTTCCCCTCCACTCGCTCTTCAAGGGGTACAATCTGCACGGCATTTTTCAAGCGGCACTGCTAGGGGAAATTCAGCTAGAACTGAGCGCTGTTGTTTCAGTACTGCATGAAGCCAAAATGCACTGAACGATTGCTGCTTTGACTGTAAAGATCTCTTACAACTACTGGCTAGGAACAGTTAAGCAATTATTAATAGGACATTTAATAACTCTAGCTGAGAGCCTAAATTGTTGTCTTTCTTCGTATAACTCTTTAGCACATCACATGGAAAAGATTTTTGACAGCCTTCCAGAAATTCTCAAAATAGTAGGGAGTAATCCAGTATCGCTAATTGCTTTAATATTTATCCTGCTAGCTGTTCTAGCATCCATTTTGTTTAAAGAATCAAGGGATTTACGAGGCTGGTCGGCTTTTCTTGCATTAGTAGCTTTTGCTGTTTTTGTGGTTGTTACAGTTAATAAACCTACTAATGCTCCTACAATTTCACAAACATCATCTCCCTCTGCTGTTCCTAGTTTAGGAAGCCCACCTTCACCTACAGTTGCCAACCAAGACCAAACAGTGTGGGAATGCCGCGCAGAAAATACTAGCTTATATCTTGTAGATCAACTGAATGAAAATTCGGATGAATTTGATGTGGCAATTTATGACAATGCTGGAAAAGAAGATGAAGCTATTACAGGTAATCAAGGTGATTATTTTGGAACAGTACCAATTAAGATCACTGAAAGAGCAGGGCAGATAGAAGGAAGTGGTCGTCTTGGCAGTCGTAGCATTAATGTGACTGCTTTAGGCAGGACTCCAGCTTTTTCAGTGGAGGACAGTGTTGCTGGTCAAGCAATAGGTAGGTGTTTTATAAATACTGACGTAACAAGCAGTGAAAATAAAGAATTAGTTAGGAATTGCCTAAACTCTGTGGAAAAAAAGTTGGGCAGCGTACCTGAAGTTGCTAGATTTGGATGCCAAACCGATCCTGAGGGTTACGTTAAAAAGTTGTAGCGTCAGAAACGTAACTAGCCTGTTAATCTCACTACTTCGCTAGATTCATTTCACTCAACTGTCTTGGAAAGCCAAGTGCTCTAGAAAAATTGTGAGCGCCTTGAAGCATCAGAACTTTGTAAAAAGCCTCTTCACCTAGCAACCAACTCAACCTACTTCATGGAAACACTCACAAAGTGAAATCCCTATGCAGTAAGCGTTACAGCGATTTTGCCAAAGATAAAATGTCGATTGATTTCTAGCAGATAGCAAATGGCTTAAAAAGCAAGCCCTGAGTGTGTTTCAACTCAGGGCTTGCGATGGTTAGGCTGACAGCTTTCGACGGCGATAGCGCCAACCTAGGATACGCAACCTTGCAGACATGCTAAGGACACAGCCTGCTAGTGACTTCTTGTCACTGTCAGATAAGCGACTGCCAAGAATAGCTCCAGCTTTGCTCAGCATTCGAGGTCTAGGCTTACGGTAGCGAGGTTGATATCTGTAGTTATCTAACAAACTTTTTCTTTTTTTCGAATTTTTCATTTATCTAATTTCTTAATGAAAATTTACATTCCTCATGCCCGACCAGAAAGCCCAAAAAGCTCTCTCCATGAGGGTTGGGCTTCTATAAATTGCCCTACTACCATAATACAAGAAGTGCTTGATTTTTGCAAATTTTTGTGATATTTAAGGCAGGCTCAGTCGTTTCAGGTTTAAGAGGCAGTTTGGCTGGCAAAAGCCCTACAAACTTCCTTCAACTTTCTCTAGTTGGTTGCTCGGATTGACGGTGGATAACTAAAGAAGGTCGTCCAGCGGTACACGCACTGTGACGACCCACTGACTTACTGAACTGGCTTAGTTTTTTCGATAAAGACACCTTTGTTTTCTTGAAACTGGGCACTTAAGCGCCAGTCGTCCTCTGACTGTGAGATGACTGCAACAACACCAAGAATAGTGATGGCACCGATGGCAGCTAGAACTGGAACTGAACCGTTGGACTTTTTGGTTTTCATTTGGCTTCTGACCGGATATTGGAACAAGAGAGCATTCCCACAGGTAGTAGAGGGAGGCAGGCTACTAAATCCAACAAGCTAGTGTTGAGTTTGATAGCTCTACTGGTTAATCAATGGAATGATCGCCCAGGTCTGCTCGCTACTAATTTGGTTTGATGCTCCAATGCAGCCAGCGTCCAGCCAAGAAAATTGGTTTCGTGAAATTTCGCGCTATAGACAAGTAAGCCGCGCTCGCTGAAGACGGCGCGGCTATGAACAACAAAGGTTTAAGAAAAGGCTAGGATCTTGGAGCTACTTCAAGAATTGAAGCTTACTTATAAGCATCAATTTCCGATAAGTGTCCTTCTTTAGCAGGTGTTTGAGCTGAGATTTTAGTCTCAGATGAACGACCGTCTATCCTCACTACTCCACCGTTGGGGCCTAGCTTTAGCTCAACGACTCCGTCATACCGAGTTACTATGGCAGTAACGGTGACGGTACCTACTAATGCCATCACGAGCGAGGCGTTTTTGAGCGCCTTACTAACTAACTGTTTGATGTTCATTCCTTTAACCTTGGATTGAATTTGAACTATGGAGTCGGGGTCTGCGAAACCCTGGCTCCATTTATGTAAAGAGTCTAAATCTAAGGCAAATGAGAAGTCTGTACCGCTAACTATGCCAGTTCATTAGTACAAACATTCGCAGTACAAGTGTATAGTTCGGATTAATGAAAATTCAGATCCGCAAAGTTCCTGCAATCATTCATTTTCAACTCATGTGCTTGCTAAACGGGAACTGATCATAACTTCTTTTCAAAATCACTAAGTATCAAGACCGTCGGGTATCTCGCCAAGCGGATTAGCTGGAACAGTCGGGAGTTTGACCGCATTTTCGCTGTCTGTGACACTTGGCATGTTGTTTCACAAAACTCATATGGTTTCGTAATTACCCAACGCTTTCAAATATCTCCCCAGATTCCTCTGCTGTTTTGTTTTTTCTTACTTTGGCAAGGTTGGATCTATCAACACCCAAACGCTTAGCTAGTTCAGTTAATGTAAGTCTTAGTGATTTATCGCCGAAGGCGATCGCCTCCGGCGGGGTTTGATACTCAGTTGTCTTAGTAGGCTCTTTTTGTCCCTGAATCTAAGCTAGGCCATCACTCAGATTTTGCAGTTGTTCGGTTAGGGCGTGTAGACGACGATTGTGTGGATCATCTTCTACGCGCTTAGCTTCAAGCCGACACACTCTAACCTCTAGTTGGTCTAGTTGATGACTATCTACACTTTTATCTGTACTTACTCAACCGCCTTACCCCCTTCCACACCTTCAGCGATCCACCCCTAAAAGCTACCCCGGATAACTCAAAAGGGATATAAGCCTATATATAGCTCATACTAAAACCCTTGCAGGAAGTGGGTTTGAGGTTATTTGGAAGACATAAGTTAAAATATCCTGAATTGTCGTAACACTTCTCCTTGGTTTGCTCAACTAACTTACACTTATGACATTTGAGCTGTAAGAGTGCTTTATAAAGCAAAATTTGTTGAAGGGTCAAAAGAGCCTCTGATGGATACCGATGAATCAGTAGATCAACAAATTCAAAGAGAGTCAGAACTCCGCTTTGTTACAGAGCTTTTAGAGGCTTGTAGGCAAGCAAGGTTAATTGATTTAGAACAGTGCCCTTTTTGCGGCAGCTCAAATCTTTCAGTAGTTGATAGCCCAGAACGGGATCGAACAGGATGCTTTGTAGTCTGCTGTTGTGGTGCTCATGATTCCCGTGGCGAAACTCAACAAGATGCTATTCGATTGTGGAACAAGCGCTCTTCGGTTCCTAAACAGAGTAATACACGTTTGAGATGACTGATAAGCCACCTTAAGCGCAGATTTCGCTGTGGTGTCAACTCCAAACTTCATTGCTTATTTACACCAATCGTTAAACTTTTCACGATTCGCGTGTCTTAAATCTCACCATCGGTGGAATTCTTGTCATAAGAAGAATTTCATACCCCCTCATGACTAACCGACACTGGCTGGAGACTGTGGAGTATACCTCCCTTGCTGCTTCGGCAATTGGCTCAATTGCAGCTACCGTATCCCAGCAAGTTGTCTTTGCTGCCGCTCCCATATCAGTGTCACTAGCTTTAGGGACGCTGAATCGCAATCGCCTCCAGCAACAGGCCCAGCAAAATGCTCAGGTTGCAATTACTCAAGTTGATCAGCAGTTCAAGGGGCAAATTGAGTCCGTCCAGCAACAACTGAAAATTTTACCCCCTCCACCAGAACCGTTTGACTCAACCGATCTCCAAGCTCAAATTGCAAGAATCCAGACAGCCGTTGTCAACTTGCAGCAGGATGCTGAGGTGACAGTTACTGAGGTTCGCCAGTATATAGATGGGAAACTTGAAGGCTTACAAGCTCAGTTGCAGGCAGGTCTATCTCAAATTCCTCCCGTCTTTGACCCTGACTACTTAGAGGTAAAGCTGGAGCAAGTTGACAGCGCGATCACTCAACTCTCTCAAGGATTAACAGCAGTACAAGCGTGTTTGGTTCCCTTACAAGCTATTGACCTCAACCCACTTCATCAGCAGGTCAGTCAGCTTCAGAAAAGCCTTGAAGCTCAAGGCGAGGGATCGGAAACACGTTCCGCATCACTACAAACACAACTCAACCAACTCAGTCAGCAAATTGAACAGTTAGAACGGGTTAATAGAACTGCGGTTCAACCTCACATCTCTGAATTGGCAGCGAAGCTCAAGCCAACCGCAGAGGCGACTGCAATCTTAACCAAGCAACTAGCAGCTTTAAGCCACCAAGTTGGTACTAAAGCTGAATACCAAAAGGTGGCTGAACTAAGTGATGCGATTTGGCAACTACAACAACAGCTTGAGCAGCTACCCCCACCGCCGCAACTATTTGACCCAACTCCATTAGAAACAGATATTAAGGGCTTGCGATCCCAAGCCAATGACTTACAACAGCAGGTGCAGGAAGTACGGTCGTCAGTCACGGACCTGAGTAGAGATGAGAGACTGGAACAGGTTAGAAACGCGATCACGACCTTGGAGCAAAAGTCACAAGTGTTTCTAACCAAGCAAGAGCTGGCACCTTGGCAACAGACCGTTGTTGATCGCGTCGATCACGGGGTTACAAGCTTGAAGATTGAGCTTGAGATGTTGAACCAAGCTTTTGCTGAACGCCCTGAACAGTCCTTAGCTCAGCGATCAGAAGAGTTACAGCAGCAGATTCAGGATTTAGAAGCTTGGCTCAAGAGCCTAGATACTAGCTTTGAGGTGTTGCATGATCGCACCCGAAACCTGGATGTGATGCAACAGCAGCTAGAACAGTTAATTAGAGGTGCAGGTAAGGTTAGTGAATTAGAAACTACTCTAGCTGAGCTATCTCAGGGACTCGCAGGCCAAGTTGATGAAGTTGTAGACCAGCGGATCGTTGGGATTAACCAGCTCCTTCAGCAAATGCAGCCTAGTTATGAGTACAAGCTGATATACGACCGCCATCAAAGCCGAGAAATTCTTTTCAAGGCTGTCAAGCAAGCTCAAGAGCGTCTGATTCTTGTTTGCCCTTGGCTCTATAAAGGTATTCAGTGGAATGAGCGAGAACTAGTCGATTACTTCAAAACCTTTTTGAGCGTTCCAAATAGTCAGATTGAAATTGGTTGGGGGCACTGGCAGGACATCAATAGTGACAAGGTTCGTCGTGCTTCAGGACTCCTGAGGGAGCGGCTCAGAGCCTACTCAGATATGTACAGTGCCTTGGAAGACTTAGAAGACCTCGAAAGACAATATCCGAAGCAGCTTAGATTAAAGCTTCTAGGGACTCATGAAAAGTTTCTAGTTTGTGATCGCCAATTCGCTATGCTGGGCAGTCATAACTTTCTTTCCTCCAGCGATTATGCTCGAAAAGAGCGTGAAGTGGGCCTATATACAACAGACCCACGCATCATCAATGAGCTAGTCAAGCGTTTTGAGAGTGCCAAAGATCTAGAACAGCAGAAGATGTGGAAGATTACTGCGTAGGCTATGGTTCCTACGAAGATACTTATGTATTGACTATTAGACTGAGGCCAGTTTCACAGGAGCCACAACTTGCTTACCCTGAAATTTTACTGAAATAACAGTACCCAATTACTCTTTTAGGTACTACTGAAATCAAGAGTCTATGTAGTTACTAATGCTTCAGTGCGGCTATACAAAATCAGAAAATTAGACTACCGGGCGAAAACCTTACTTGTTCTAAGCACTTTCACTAGGTATGGCTGAATTGCATAGCACGCCGAAAGAAAAGTCTATGCTTTAGATAAAAAATATTTGAAAATTCAATTTATTATAGAAGCTTCACAAAACAAACCGTGATTTTTGTGAGCTGTTTTACATCAAGTATTTGATTTGATTGAAATAGCATTTCACGAAATCAGTAAATGAGCAACTTTAACATTCAATTCGACTACCGATTCGACACTAACAATTGGTTTACTACAGAACGTCGAAATGCACTAGAAGCAGCAGCTTCTATATGGAAAAATATAATCAATGATGAATTTACCGATATTCCTACTGGAACACAAATTTCAGTTAGACAACCAGTAACAGAGGAATTCATAAGCTTTAAGACAAGTGCTCCTATAGATGATTTGACAATATTCGTTGGGGCCAAAGACCTTGATGGAAACCTTGGTGAGGGTGGGCCTGGAGCTGGTTCAGGATCGCGCTACACAGGTTCTGACTTTCAACCTGCTGTGGGTTCAATAACCTTTGATACCAATGACAACTGGTTTTTTGATTCCACCCCTTCTACAGATAGTGATATTCGTTGGAATAGTTACGACTTTATTGCAACAGCACTACATGAAATTGGTCATGTTCTAGGAGTAGGAACTAGCAGAGCCTTCGATAATCTAGTTAGCGGTCAATACTTTATAGGCTCCAAAGCCAAAATTGTAAATGCAGGACAAGCTATTCCTCTGGCACCGGGACTATCACATATTCAAGATGGATTTATTCCAGCAGGATTAACGACACAGTCTCTGTTGGACCCCATAGGTGAAGCTGGTCAGCGTCGTCTGCCTACTCGGTTAGACCTAGCAATTCTCGCGGACATTGGTTATCAAGTAGTTCCAATGGCTGCGTTTTCAGCAAGCACTTATATTGCATCCAATATTGATTTAATTCAAGCATTTGGCAATAACACAGGCGCAGCTACACAACACTACACTGAGTACGGTTATTGGGAGGGGCGTTCTACTACCTCATTCAATGCAGGTCAGTACCTAGCGTCTAATGCTGATCTAATTCAAGCGTTTGGCTACAACTTAGAGGCTGCAAGACAACACTACATCCAATACGGTTACAGAGAAGGCCGCTCTACCACTTCATTTAATGCAGGTCAGTACCTAGCGTCTAATGCTGATCTGATTCAAGCGTTCGGCTACAACTTAGACGCCGCACGACAGCACTATATTCAACATGGTTACAGAGAAGGTCGCTCTACCACTTCATTTAATGCAGGTCAGTACCTAGCGTCTAATGCTGATCTGATTCAAGCGTTCGGCTACAACCTAGATGCCGCACGACAGCACTACATCCAATACGGTTACAAAGAAGGGCGTTCTACTACTTCCTTTAACCCAGCTCAGTATCTTGCATCGCATGGTGACTTGATTCAAGCGTTTGGTTACAACCTAGGTGCAGTTACACAGCATTACATTCAGTACGGTTACAAGGAGGGACGTTCCACCACTTCATTTAATGCAGGAGAATACATCGCATCTCATGCTGATCTAGTCAAAGCATTTGGCTACAACCTAGGCGCTGCTACACAGCACTACATCCAATATGGTTACAAAGAAGGGCGTTCCACCACTTCATTCAATGCAGAGCAATATCTTAGTAACTATAAGGATTTACAGACAGCCTTTGGAAGCAATCTAGATGCAGCCATCAAACATTACGTTGAATATGGCTACAAAGAAAGACGTACTGATCAGCGCCTTCAAACTCTTTTCGGAGTTAATTTAAACGGAAATCTTTTAAAGATTGATCCATTAACTGGTAACTACAATGTGGTAGGAGATTCAGGATTTCCTGGTTTGAAATTGCTGGCTGAGTCACCCTCTGGTTTCCTCTACTCAAAGACCCAAGTTGCCGTCAACTCCAACTTAGAAACATCACTAATAGAATTAGATCCACTGACAGGTAAAGGGCGGAAGGTGACAAATATATCAATTAATTCTCACCTTACTGGATTAGCTTTTTCTAGCTCTGGTCAGCTATTTGCCACGTATAACACTGGTCAATACTCGACTGGCGATGACTATTTGATAGAAATTACACCTAGCACAGGGGCAGTTAGAACTATTGGCAACACTCATCTTGGGATCGTTAGAAATATTGCATTTTCTCCAGACGGAATTCTATATGCTTGGGATATGCAGAATGGTTTGGCTACAATTGATACCAATACAGGAAGTAGCTCCTTTCAAGGAATCAAGAACACTGCGCTTGTTTCTATGACATTTTCCAATAACGGTAATATTCTGGGTCAAGTAGATACTATGAATACAAGTGACTTCTACAATGTAGATATAGTAACGAAGAGTATGAATCTAATAGGGTCAGGCCCTGCAAATCTGCATGGAGTGAGCCTAGAATTTGTATAGATTAGAGAAGTGAAAACACGAAATAAGTTTTCCAGAGAACATAGACGAGAAACAGCACCGATGCCATTGTTTCCAACAATGTTTTAATCGTGTAGTATTAATACGGCCAGAGGCCTCTCATGATTTTCGGATAGCGCTTAGGCTAGGCTTAAGCGCTTTGGTTGAGATTTCTCCCATTAGCTCAATACTGCTCTGACTGTATTACCTAGAAATTATAGTAATTATTATTGGCAGCACATTAGAGTGAAGACTTTTTGAGGGCATTGTGAAGCTAGTCTTTTATAGACTTAATACATTAGCTGGATATTACTTCGAGTGGTATGAATTGAACTAGATCCCATTGGTATTGTGAGTTTGCTTATCCTAGCTTTGTGATGAAAGGTAATGACAGAAGTATCAAGCTCAAATCTGATCTTGCCTGACTCTCAAATCATTCAGGAAGTTTTAAGTGGTTCAAGTGATTCGATTATCAGAATGGCAGATAACGTAGGGCTGTTCTGTAACGACCAAGTTGAAGAGACAAGTGGAGCTAAGCCTAATGATTGGGTATGCAAAAACATGCAGCTCTACCACATTCCAGAAGAGCTTTTGCGCTATATTAACGCTCTCCACAAGGAACGTACGCTCAACGAGTTTCGCTATATAACTCCCTTCATGGATGGTAGACTCCACCGTTTTTGTGTCAATGCGAGACTGATTACTTATCGGAGCGATCTCTGCCGATTAGTGAAGGTTTTAGAATGTGAACTACTGAGCTAAAACGGCTCACTGTGCCTTCGGTTCTCTCAAAAACGGGCTATGTTGCGTGACTCAGCTACTTGATCAATTAGTTTCACCACTGCTCCAGTTACTAGCATCGGAAAATTCGTTACGTTGTGACCCACCGTTAGAAACCGGATGGCTACATCTTCCCGTAACGCTTTTGCTAAAGCCTTAGAAACACCGTATTGCTCATACGTCAGCTCCAAATACTGCCTTGCTTGTTGCAACTTCTCAGACGACGGCAAGTAATGACGTTTGACCCGCGAGTTGAAGTCGGGATCAGCAGGCACCAAATTCCAAAGTTCGTTGATCGGATAAATCGAGACTGGCACCAAATGGTCTAGGTCGTAGCTCACGCCACTTCGGATTCGCCGCTCTGTCCAAGGGCAAACAAACTCGTACCCCTCTACTAGCAGTAAATCAATATTGTTGCGTTCCCAAGTCAGAGGTCGGCGGTTGTCAGGGCGATCAGTTAGCAGACGATAAATGTCACCACGATCAACTTGTTGAGTGCTCCCCTGCTCCACACCCTCTGAAAATAGGCACCACTCATGAATGCAGAGTGCCTCAACCCATAACGATAAGGTCTGAAACGCCTGCCATAGCTCAGCCTGGATGACTAGGCACTTGTCGCTGCTCTGCGTTCCAGGTACAGAAACAGCTAGCCCATTAAGTTCCTCGTACCTAACAGGCTGTGAAAACACTGTCCAATTGCCAGGGCCAGCGTAGCGGATTGGCATTTCTAAGGTTTTGCTAATTCCTCTAATAGCCTGCTGGTAGGCTTTTAAGAAATCCTGAGAATATAAAGCCCGCTTACGGGCAACTCGCATCTCATTGATGACGAAAAAGCCATCTGAGGGGCGGGAAGCGGTTTCTAATTCTTGTTCCCATCGCAAGCGAAGCGCAGCTAGGGCTGATCGAAACGCCATATCGTTTCTTGTTTCACCATTCAGCTTTGCCCGCTGTCCTTGAAAGATTGGCTTGTTGGGATCAACGAACGGCCAGTAGTAAGCTACCCAGTACTCTGCTAAAACCTTGAGCGGAACTGCAACATCTTGGTTGTAGTTCCTTAAGTCTGGAAAAGACAGCACGACATCATTGATCGCCCTCAGCAGCGCAATTTTGTAGCTTGTGACCTTTGCATCATGCTTCAGGATGGTACTAATGACTTTCCCAGAATCAACTTTTTCCATGTCTATGATTCATTGCTTGAGAGCTTTGAATATATGCTTACTAATTCAACTTAAACACTCATAGTAAAAGTGTAATCTAGCAAAAAACTCATTTTCTTGAAAAGAATTCACAAAAAATACACGAGTTTAAATTTTTAAGACTGGCTATCACAAAGAAGTTTCTTAATTTTTACTGCCTTTGATCAAAGCTTTTTCCTAATGCCTTCTTTTGAAAAATATAGAGTTTTACTTTGGATTAGGATTAAGCGTAAGCCGCTTAGAGTAGGATTTACAGCCACTAAAGCTTTAATTTTAAGAAAAATTAAGCTCAGCAAAAACTATTGCAAGGCCATGAAATCTCTGCTATCAATTAGCTAAACAAATCGTCCCGATTCATAAGACGGCTTTTCTGGTTCTGCTTTTGACACTCTTCAGTATTTTTCTTTTGTGATTGCTTCATTGCAGCCACTCTAATTGTTCGACGATGTTACAGGCTTGGGTATCAGCTCATGAGTATAGTAACAATTCAATGTCGTCTCAACACCGATGAGGAAACACGCCGTCCCTTGTGGGAGTTAATGGTTGAAAAGAATACTCCTTTGGTCAATGAACTCAATAAGCAGGTGGGAGAATGTCCTGAGTTTGAGACATGGCAGCATACAGGGAACATCACTCAAAAAAAGGTTGAGGAGATATGTAAGCTTCTTAAGAGCGATCCACGATTTACAGGACAACCAGGCCGATTCATTACGTCAGCTTGCTTAATGACAACATACATTTATGAGTCTTGGCTAGCTCTACAGAAAATACGCTTCACGAAGCTAGCTGGAAAGAAGCACTGGTTAGGTCTTATAGAGGAAGATGTAGAACTAGCCAAGATAAGCGATTTCAGCCTGAATACAGTCTGCATAAAAGCTAGTGAAATTCTAGCCCAAGCACTCTCTCAGCTTGCAGGGAATAAGGCACAGGGTGAGGCGGCAGGCAAAAGAGCTAAATCTCGAAAGAGACCAAAGATTGATAAAAATCTGCTGGATACCCTGTTCAAGTTATATGAGGCAACCGAAGATTGCCTAGACCGTCGAGCTATCATTCATTTGCTGAGGAATGGTTGTCAGGTCAATGAACAGGAGGAAGATCCAGAATCCTCTGCTCTCTATCTTAGGAAGAAACAAATAGAAGTGGAGCGCCTTGAAAGGCAACTTCAGGGCAAGCTGCCACAACCGCGAGATCCAACAGGTGTTGAGACACTAAAAAGCTTGGAGGAAGCAAAAGAGCTTCCTAAACATAAGAATCTTACTAGTCTTCGACTCCTGCTTTGTGCGTTCATCAGAAATTGCTATGACATGGCAAGAAATACTCAGCACAGGACAGAGTCGGTTGATTTAGGTATTCTCTTAATAAGGGGCTGCTATATCGAGATCCAAAGAGGAGAAGTTGAGTTTGAGACTTGGCGACAAGAATTAATACCTCGGCTAAGCAATCTTGCAAAAATTCCAAAATCATTGCCCTATCCAATTATTTTTGGAAGTGGTGATGATCTTACTTGGTTATTCAAGGCTAAAGAGAATAAAGCCATTCCACAACCTGTTGATCAAAGTGGCATGAGTCCAATGGTATCCACGCCGCTTCGCCGTTCTAAGAAACGGAGAAAACGAAAGAAGGTTGTGAAGCAGAGTGAGCGGATATTTGTAGGCTTTAACGGCTTGGGCAGATGTAAACTTGAAATTCACTGTGATCGCCGTCAGCTACCATTGTTGCGGCAGGTTGCTCAAGAGTATCAGATCAATAAAGCTCTACCAGACACCGAGAAATATTCAGCGGGGCTGTCTCCCTTGCGTTCCGCCTCTCTTATGTGGAAAGAAGACAAACGGAAATTCGGTAAACGAGTATCCCGTGAAGCAGAAAAACCGTGGAATACTCATCGGCTATTTTTACACTGCTCCATTGAGACTCGATTACTAAGTAGCGAAGGAACTGAGGAGGTAAGACAAGAGAAAATAGTTGGTGCGCGGCAAAAACTAGAACATTCAAGAAACAAAACTGAGCTAACAAAGCAGTCAGAAAGCCGACTAAAGGCTAATCAAACAGAATTAGAGCGGTTATCCAGAGCTTCTCCACCTCGTCCTAGTAAACCTGTATATCAAGGGCAATCCAATATCTTAGTGGGTGTGAGCTTCAGCCGTCGCCTACCTGTCGCGGTCGCAATTGTTGACGCAAGTAGGGGAGAAGTGATCAGATACCAAAGTGTACGGCAACTTTTAACAGATCGCAGCGTGCAGGCTCCTAAAGGTCAGCAGACTATTAAACAACTACGAATGAAGGAGTACAGATTGCTAAATCGCTTACGCGAACAACATAAGAAAACTTGCAACAAAGAGAAAAACCAGCAAATTTCCCAGCAGTCTTGGTCTAATCTAGGTCAATATCTAGATCGGCTGATGGCAGCCAGGATTGTAGAACTTGCTTTAGAGTGGAAGGCTGGCAGTATTGTTTTACCCAAGATAGGAGATGTTAGAGAAAGTATAGAAAGTGAAATTCGAGCTATTGCAGAACACAAATACCCTGGTGATAAAACTAGCCAGAATAGATATGCAAAACAATTTCGTGTTAGCTTCCATCGTTGGAGTTATGGCAGGTTAGCTCAAAGCATCCAAGGCTGTGCCTCTCGCTTAGGTATTCCAATTGAAGTGGGCTACCAACCTGCTCAAGGTACATTGCAGCATAAAGCTTATGAGCTAGCTCTTTCCGCTTATTACGCTCGTTAAACACATAAAAATAGCTGAGCTTCGCTATAGGCGAAGTCAGCAAACTAATTAGCGCGCAGTTCATGCTCCTTGGAGCCGCTGTACTGTTTAAATGTGGGTCAGTTTAATTGCTTTCCGGCCCAGGTATGCTGTCCACCTTGTCTACAAGTGAGTACCTTTTTAGGTAGTAAGCTTCAAGACGCGATGCGGGTGCGCTTCCTAGCATCTGAGGTAACTCTGACTTAGCCAAACCTATTTTAGAGTACAACAATATGTTGATATGGGCAGTTAATTACCACATCTGATACTCTGTATTGGATGAATCGCCCCGAACAAGGGTTGAACCCTCCTACTTACTCTTTTGGCAAACCCAAGCAGGGGTAAAATCCGTAGGATGTTTGCCAAAATCCTATATCTCTTGCAGAGTCTAGATTTTGTGAGTTTTGTGATATTTCTTGCTGAAGAAGCAACCGCCTCTTTTTCTAGCACTTGTTGAGGTTTGCCAAAACACCTTAATCAACTCAATCTAGATAAGGGTTTAAGCAGCCGGGGTTGCATCTGAACTCCAGCACCTAGGTGGGTTGAAAGCGTAGGACTCCCCGAAGGGAATGGATCGGGCAGGGTTGCATCTGAACTCCAACGCCTAGGTGGGTTGAAAGCTGCAATGCTACCTGCTTGGTATTGGTGGGCTAGCTGGTTGCACCTAAATTTCAATGTCTAGGTAGGTTGAGAGAATTCAGGAGTCAGTTTTCACTTAGCTATAGCAAAAGCTGCATCTGTATTCTCGTACTTGAATGATCTGAAAGATTTACAAGTAGGTTGGGTTGAAAGGCGCACTTCAATGGCATTTCAGCAATGCTATCGACTATTGCTCATAATATTTTGTGGCAAGAGCTATTTAAAACTGCTTTTTCTACTTGATATTATGGGTAGATGTTTAGGGCAGCAGCTAGAAACCCTGAGAAACTGTAATTTACTAAAATTATCCGACAAGAGCTATTTAAAACTGACAAATAGCTCTTTAACGGACAGATTTAGAACAACCTATGGAGCTAAGCGGATTCGAACCGCTGACCCCTTCAATGCCATTGAAGTGCGCTACCAACTGCGCTATAGCCCCTTATATTTCGCGTTTACAATCATGCCTTAGATTGTAGAGATTCGTCAAGTCAATCTAAAAACTTTTTGAAACCCTAATGCTTGCGAGGCACGGCAGAGATAGATTTCTAAGGCAAGATGCCCTAGTAGTATAGAAATCGTGAAGGGCTTAGAATTAAAGACTGCTTGCTGTCCTTTAGTGATCTGCTGCCTACCTCAACCATGACTGAAACTTCCTCAAATGCTTTCAACCCAAACTTTCAAGATCCCCAAGCTGCTCTGGATACAGACACCTTATTACGATCGCTGCGTCGCAAAGAAGGATCTTGGGTAAAGTGGGGTCAAGCTTGTCAGCAGTTGCAAAAAGCAGGTTTCAACCCCCAAAAGATTTTTGAGGAAACAGGATTTGAGCCAATTCAGCAAAATCAAGTCATTGTAGGGTCGCAGGTTTTCGCCTCAATGGTGAATGCGGGAGTCTCGGAGGCAACCCGACAACACTTTGAGCGTAAAGGCAGCGATATATTGTATGAGTTTCGCATTCTGAACCAGGCAGAGCGAGCTGCAGCAGCAGACTTTGTAGTTGAGAAAAATATTGATCTTGATGACTCGCATGATTTAGCCAAAGCGATGAAGGATTTGTCTCCTCGGAGCACTCCACCGGAGGGTTTTACCAAGCATCCAGGAGATGCGATCGCCTACCAATGCTGGAAGTTAGCTCGACAACACAGCGACTTGCAAGACCGTTCGCGCCTGATTGCCAAGGGATTGCGGTTTGTCAGCAGCGTCACAGCGCGGCAAAAACTAGAACAGTTATTGACCGATTTCAGCATCACTTCCTCTCGTTCTGCTCCTCGCTTACCGATTTATCGGTTAGAAAACGAAGAAGAACTGCCACGGGTACTGCCTGTTGTGGGTAAATTGCCCTTGACCCTAGCCGATTTGCAAGCAGTGCCGCTAACCGAGGAGGTTGGAGCCTTTCGTATGGTGCAATTTTCTGGGACTGGGGCTTGGGTTCCGGTTCCAGGCTGGAAAGTGCTCTTAGGTGCAGAAGATCCAGTGGTCTTGCTCTGTGACAGCAATCATTTACCTGCTCCGCTGCCGGGTCAGCCAGAAGAGATTTTATTGGTGGTAGACCGAGCCCAGCGTCAATGGAATGCCAACAGCTATTTCGTAGTGGCTCCAGACCAGCAGCTAGAGTTGCAATGGTTCGACGAGTCTCCTAGCTTGTCCCTCTTAGGTCAAGTGATTCTAGTAGTGCGTCCGAAGCGAATTATCGATGAAGACTTGACGAAGGATGCTTGGCAGATTGATGAATAGCTTGAATGCAATAGTTGTCAGAAAACCCTGAAAAAATATCCGCCTCTAGTTGGAGCAAATTTCGCTTAAAAGTGTCAAAATAGATACAGAAGTGAAAACGAAATCGTTCATTTCTTTGGATGAGTTTAGTAATTGACGACTAAAAGCAGCCAAGAAACGGAAGTAGGGAGTGATCCCGAAGGAACGCGCCTCATATCACTACAGTTCTAATTTGAGGCGAAAATCATGCAATTGACCTATCGTGGCAGCAAATACGAATCCAACACTCCTACTGTTGAAACTACTGCTGGAGAGACCGGAAAGTATCGGGGTTTGGATTGGCGCTTTCGTAACTTCAAAAAAGCACCCGTTCAACAAGCGAGCTTAGACTTGAAATACCGTGGTGTGGCTTATCGCACAAGCGATCGCCCAGATGTGAACGACGCAGTAGCCAATGAAACGGCTGTGGTCGCAGCACCTCTGGCTGAATCTGTTAAAGCGACTGGCTTATCGACTGAGAACAGAGCCCGCACCCGAATGACGCAGCAACATCATCTGATCAAGAATCGCCAGCAAACTCTATTGAGTCGCTCTGCGGCTGAAGCGGGGTTCACGCATCTAAGTGATTATTGGAATCACATTCAAGGTGACATTCATCCGACATTTCGGCGCAATTACGAGCGCAGTCATGTTGCTCTCAGCTAATTAATCCCGATTAATCGGCACAACTTAATCTCAATACCCCTGCAATGCGGGGGTATTTTTTTGGGTTAATTTCTGCTAGTACAGTGAGGAACTGCTTCTACTTAGGCAGATTGCTTTATGTCCTCACAGCCTTACGATTTAATTCTGCGTCATTGTCGTCTATTGCGATCGCCAGATGTTTTAGAGTCTGTAGATGTTGGCATCCAAGCAGGCAAGATTATGGCGATCGCACCTCACTTGGAGGCTACAGCCCCGCAAGAACTAGATGTGCAGGGACAGTTGGTGAGTCCTCCTTTTGTAGAATCCCATATCCATCTAGATTCAGCTCTGACGGCAGGAGACCCCCGCTGGAATGAAAGTGGCACCTTGTTTGAGGGAATTGAAATTTGGCGCGATCGCAAGCAAAGTTTGACCTTAGAGGATGTGAAACAGCGCGCGATCGCTACCCTAAAGCAACAAGCAATGCAAGGTGTGTTGTTTGTTCGTAGTCATGCCGATGTCAGCGAAACGAATTTAACGGCGCTGCAAGCTTTGCTGGCAGTGCGGGAGGAAGTGCAGGATTGGATCACGCTGCAAGTCGTGGCGTTTCCGCAGGATGGCATTTACGGCAACCCTCAGAATCAGGCGTTGATGGAGGAAGCCCTGAAACTCGGTGTAGATGTAGTGGGCGGGATTCCCCATTATGAACTGACGCGAGAAGATGGAGTGCGATCGGTACAACAGGTGTTTGAGTGGGCACAGCAGTACGATCGCTTGATTGACATACATTGTGATGAGATTGATGATGATCAGTCACGGTTTTTGGAAGTTGTGGCAGCATATGCGATTCGCACTGGGTTGGGGCCACGGGTAACAGCGAGCCATACCACAGCCTTTGGGTCTTATAACAATGCCTATGCTTACAAGCTGATGGGGTTTCTTCAGCGGGCACAGCTTAATTTTATTGCCAATCCGTTGATTAACATCACGCTGCAAGGCAGGACAGATAGTTACCCGAAACGACGTGGGGTCACTAGGGTGAAGGAGTTGTGGCAGCAAGGATTAAATGTGAGTTTGGGCCATGATTGCGTGCAAGACCCTTGGTATAGCTTAGGCACAGGTAACATGCTGGATGTGGCGTTTATGGCAGTGCATGTCTGCCAAATGACAGGGATGGGAGAGATTGATGCCTGCTATGACATGGTGACTTGGCAGGGAGCCAAAACGCTGGGTTTGGGAGATCAGTATGGAGTGGAGGTGGGAAAGCCTGCGAATCTAATTGTATTGGTGGCCAGCGATCGCTATGATGCAATTCGCCGTCGAGCCTCGGTACGGTATGTGATTTCGCGGGGACAGTTGTTGGCAGAGATGGAGCCCACCCAGATGATTTGGCATAGATAACATCTTTGTTTTTTGTTTGTGTACCTTACAAGCCAGAGGTTGTGAGTTCTCTGGCGTCAATTTGGCTCGCTTCTTCCCCTGGGGCAAAGTAAAGCCAGCGAAAAGATGCCATCCTGAAAAAAGATGTTGTGAAGAATGTAAAAGTGATGGACGAGCGATCGCCACGGATAGTCATTGTGGGGGCTGGTTGGGCTGGTTTAGGGGCAGCTCACCATTTGGCGAAGCAAGGCTATGATGTAACGCTGTTGGAGGCAGGTGCTTATCCAGGTGGGTTGGTAGCAGGCTGGAAAACGCCGGGTGGTCGCTCCATCGAGGCTGGAATTCATGGCTTCTGGTATCCTTATCGCAATATTTTTTCTTTGGTAGATCAACTGGGACTAAAGCCTTTCACTCCCTGGACTCGGTCTTCGCAATATTCCCCCGTGGGGCTAGAGGTGGAGTCACCGATTTTTCAAGATCTGCCGCGTCTGCCGACGCCGCTTGGTACGTTTCTCTACACGCAGTTCAAGCGCTTACCCTTGCGCGATCGCCTCTCAGCCTTGCCGCTACTGTATGCGTTGATAGATTTTGACAACTCCGATGCTGCATGGCGACGCTACGACTCTGTGACAGCGCGAGAACTCTTCAAGGATTTTGGGGTTTCTGCTCGACTCTACCGGGAATCCTTTGAACCGATGTTGCTGGTGGGCCTATTTGCGCCGGGAGAACAATGTTCGGCAGCGGCAGCGTTGGGCATGCTTTATTACTTCATCTTGGCCCACCAACCCGATTTCGATGTGGTTTGGTGTCGGGGCACTGTGGGTGAGATGATCTTCCGACCTTGGGTGCAGCAGATTGAGCAAGCGGGCGGCAAAGTGCTGACCCAGCGACGAGTGAGCGATGTGCGCTTAGATAGTCGAGGCCAAGCCACAGGTGTAGTTTGCGGAGATGAAATATTTGATGCTGATGCGGTGATCTTTGCCGTGGGGGTGACGGGAATGCAGAAAATTGTCAGTGGTAGCCCCACGCTCCGCAACCGTCGAGAGTTCCGCGATTTGATGAACCTGAGCGCGATTGATGTCATGGCCACTCGCTTGTGGTTCGATCGCAAAATTGAGATTCCTCGACCCTCCAATGCTTGCTTCGGCTTCCAAGCCACCACGGGCTGGACGTTCTTTGACCTGAATGCGCTCCACGATGAGTTCCGAGACGAGCCAGGAACCGTGGTGGAAGCAGATTTTTACCACGCCAACCAATTCCTGCCCTTGAGTGACACAGAAATTGTGCCCTTAGTACAGCGCGACTTAGCCACCTGCATTCCCGCCTTCCACGAAGCCAAAGTGATTGACAGCGGGGTGGTACGGCTGCCTAGAGCGGTGACTCACTTTGCCCCTGGCAGTTACCGCTACCTGTTGCCAGCAGAAACCAGTATCAGCAACCTGTTTATGAGCGGTGACTGGGTGGTAACCCGCCACGGCTCCTGGTCTCAAGAGAAGGCCTTTGTGACGGGATTAGAAGCAGCCAACTTAGCGATCGCCCAACTCGGACGAGGCACACCCGCCACAATTTTGCCTGTTGAACCCGATGAACCTCATATTCAGACCATGCGATCGCTAAATCAATCTCTCCGGAATTGGGGACAAAGTATCTTGCCTAACTTCTGGTTGCCCTAAGTAACTGACACTACAAAACCCCAACATTGTTAAATCACCCTCGTCGAAGCAGGGAGTGGGCAATTCCTCCGCGATAGAATGGACAGACAAAACCGTGCAGCCTGCCACAGTCTGAAGGTCATTGCCCATTTGGGTAGGCGGCACAATTGGTTGCCTGAGGTAGTGGATGGTACGGATCAACGAGCTCAACCGATGCTACAGAGTCCTGGGACTAAAACCAGGCGCATCTCTGGATGAAATCAACCAAGCTTACAAAGACTTGGCTCGACAGTGGCATCCCGATCGCGTGCCCCAAGACGATTCTGAACGGCAGCACGAAGCCCACGAAAAACTGAAAGAAATTAATGAGGCGCGAGACCTGTTACGGTCTTGCCATGCCAAAGCCGGAGCCAAACGAAACCAAACTGCCAGTAAAAGTACTGCCAGTAAAAGTACCGCCAGCAAAAGTACTCCCCCCACTCCACCACCTGCCCCACCTCCACCACCAAAAGCCACCCCACCTAAGGCTAATTATCACCCCCCTAGGGCTAATTACCAAACCCCCACTGCGGCTCAACCCCCTAAGCCTGCTGCGGCTCAGCCACCAAAGCCTGCTGCTTACCCGCTGCACCCTTACTTGCGATCGTCCTACTACGCGGCTTACGAAACTCAAACTTCTCCTGCACCAGAACCTAAATCTCCCTACCCTCAGCCTCAAGCATCTGACTATCCTGCCTACCCAACCCAAACACCCACCCATCAAGTCCCCAAATATCAAACGCCTCAAGTTCCTAAATATCGAGGCCCTGACCTGAGTGGCAGTGATTTCCAGGGGGCAAACCTCAAAGAAAAAGACTATGCCAATCGCAACTTAAGCGATGCCAATTTAAGCAACGCTGACCTCAGCGACGCTTTTCTGCACAACGTCAACCTCAGCCACGCCAAACTATTCCGCGCCAAACTATTCCGCGCCAATTTATTGCAAGCTGATTTAAGTTATGCCGACCTGAGAGAAGCCAACTTAATGGGGGCTGATTTGAGTGGGGCTAATTTGAGTGGCGCTGATCTCACTGGTGCCCGGGTTGGGATCAATAATCGTTTGATGGTTAAGCTGACGGGAGCTAATCTATCCGGGACTATCATGCCCGATGGCACTATTCACTCATAGTTTGTCTAGGAGGCAGAAATGTTTGGCAGGGCGAGCTGAGCAGCGATCGCGTCCCTAATTTGTTTAATCACGACATTCCATGAAAACCGCTACCGATAAATTGATCGCCGCTAATAATCGATTCGGTTTCAAGCTTTTTTTGGAACTGCTCAAGCAACAGCCTAACCAAAATATTTTTGTCTCTCCACTCAGCATTTCGATCGCGCTTTCTATGCTCTACAACGGTGCTGTTGGGCAAACCCAAGCAGAAATGGCGATCGCCTTGGGCTTGCAAAATATGAGCGTCCAGGAGGTGAATCAAGCCAATGCTGAGCTTATTAAGCAGTTGGAAAGCTTGGCAGATGTGCAAGTGGCAATCGCAAATTCACTCTGGGCGGCACCAAATCTACGCTTTCGGTCTGAATTTCTACAGCGAGTTCAAGAGTTTTATCAAGCAGAAGTGCAGAATTTGGACTTTAGTAGTCCTAACGCAGCAGCAATCATTAATCAGTGGGCAAGTGATCAAACCCATGGCAAGATTCAGCAGATTGTGCAGCAGCTCAGCCCAGGCACGATTCTAGTTTTGCTTAACGCCATCTACTTCAAAGGTAACTGGAGCGATCGTTTTGACCCAACGCAGACCCAGCCGGGGACGTTTACTCTTCTAGATAGCAGTCAAAAGCAAGTTCCCATGATGAGGCAGTTTAATGAATACTGCTGTTACCAAGGTGAAGATTTTCAAGCAGTCAGAATTCCCTTTAAAGACAAACGCCTCAGTCTGGATATCTTTTTACCTCCTCTAGCCCAGGTGAACAGTTTTTATGAGAGCTTGAGGTCGGGGAGCGGGCCTAAATGGCTCAATCAGTTTCCGCCAAAGTCTATTACTCAACGTTTGATCAACCTTACGATGCCTAGCTTTCAGCTAGAGTATGAAACGAAATCCGCACTGAAGCAGGCTCTAGTGAGCTTAGGTATGAAGCAAGCCTTCGATGAAGCAGCTAATTTCTCACAACTCTGCTGTGACAGCGCTGCTATTAGCCAAATTACTCACAAAACTTTTTTTGAGGTCAACGAAGCAGGAGCGGAAGCGGCGGCTGTAACTGCGATCGAGATGGAAAGAGGTTTACCTCCTACTTTGATCATCGATCGCTCGTTCTTCTGTGCTATTCGAGATCAGCAAACTGGAGCAATTTTATTTATGGGTGTCATTGTCGATCCTGGGTAGGCCCAGGAGTAGCGGTGTATGGCAGCGAGCCTCCTCTACCGCCTGAGAACACCCCTTACCTTGACTCAAGCTGCTCTGGAGCCAAGGTTTGTAATAAACTATCTAATTTCTCTTCTGGGCAATACTCAATCAACGCTTCAAATGCTTCTAACAACTTAGCCGCGCTATCCCCCAGAAGCGGACTCAACCCCCAAACATCCTGCACCCAGTCTTGAGGCAAGGTATCCTCAAAAATGAGCTGTTCTAAGAGCTGTTTGGCTTCTGGCTTAGAGATAGGCATAAAATTCTTGGCGGTCAGTAGAATACTACGTTGACTTTAGGGATCGCGCTAACGATTCGCAACAGTCATTTCTGGCTGAGTTGCCGCTTGACGCTTGACTTCATAGAAGCGGCAAGCGAGCTGTCCTAAAGTGTAGAGCAAAGCAGCATCACTCGATGCTCCCACTACAGGCCCAATCAGAGGCAAGATTTCCACAAAGCTCAGACCTAGCTTTAGAACACCAGAGCCACCTACTGACAAACCAAAAATCGCCAGCACTTCGCCGCGTCGAGTCGGATCGGTGAGCGGAAAGCCATAAACTGCTGCGATGCGATAAATCATCTCAGCTTGAAGGGCGGTGACTGCCGCTATATCCACCGCAAACAGAGCTAGCGCCAAGGGAGGGATAAAATTGGTCAGTAAGCCAATGCCGCCTGCCTTCAGCGAAGTATCCGAAATAATCCGCTGAGCCAATTGCTCTGGCGTTTCTAAGGGATAGGTTTGCCGCAGTTGGTCTACTTCCCGCTGCGCCTTTTGAACATCTACTTGACCGAGCGCCGCCATCAATAAATTAATTCCGGGAACCTTGGCCGCAAATTTCACCAAGGGGTTTTCGGCAATAGGGGTGACGAACTTGCCCACAGTTTCGGTGGTTTGCTCTAGCGATCGCTGCACAGATGGACCAATCGTTTCACCAATCGCTGCCGTAGTCGTGCTGACATTACCTGTTGTGGCTTGCAAGACTTCGGTTGCTGCTTGCGCCATCCGAGTGGCTGTGGCGATCGCGTCCTGCATCGGATCAGAGGTGGAGTCTGCCCGTTTGGAACTCTCTTTATCTGCTACTGCCATAGGTACCCGGAACTATACTGTTCTACTACTGACTAAGTTCTACGGTAGCGATCGCCACAGCTTGATGGCCTCTATCTCCTGATAGTGATTGTGCCCTGTTATGGGCTGATTTGTAGAGCAAGCGGCAATGAAGCAATTGATTAAAAATTCCCTTCCGCAACTTGCAGACAAGTGAGTCCTTGGCTTCTCCACATCTTCACTACCTGATCGCGATCGTCAAGCACAAAGAAGACATTATAGCGACCTTGAATGAATTGTTCGTAGATCTCCTTTTTAACAATAAAGTCTGGTCTGGAATCTTCCGTTCTTCTCATCCAGAGCGCATCATATTCCACTTCATGATCGGCTAGCCAGGCTTCGGTTTCTGGTTTGTATTCAGCAGGCCGCCCAGAAACCAACAGAATGGCAAATCCTCTCTCTTTGTACATCTGAACAATATCTCGACAAAACTCATGAGCTAAGTCTTTCCCTAAAGCTCGATAAAAAGCTTTCCAGTTCTTGGGTCTGGAGCGCATGTATTGTTGTCGATGGTAGATATTGCACAGCGTGCCATCTAAGTCACAGATGAGTGCTTTAGGCAGAGGTTTGTCGGAGGTCATGGCACAAATAGCTGGGCTGGAGCACAGCTTGTAAATATGTCACCTTACATAACGACTTCTTTAAATTGCGCCTAGCGTCAGATAGACTCTCAAAACAAGCCCAAGGTTATGGACTGATCGATTGGCAGCGCGGCTCCAATGCCTAGCCAGAGCGTGATCAGTGTCCCAAGCAGGAAGATAGTAGTCGCTACAGGGCGGCGGAAGGGGTTTTGGAACTTGTTGACGTTCTCAATAAAGGGAATCAACATGAGTCCCAGAGGAATTGAGGCATTGAGCAGTATACCCAGGAGTTTGTTGGGGACAATGCGGAAAATTTGAAACGTGGGATAGAGATACCACTCTGGCAAAATTTCTAAAGGAGTGGCGAAGTTTAGCGATCGCCTTGTCGTTCTGTCTGGCTGATTCTTCCAAAACTGTTCTAATCTTCCGAAGACTTTTAGCTATCGCTCCGATAAGCTGTGGGGGTCAACCCAGTTTGCTCCCGGAATACTTTAGTAAAGTGACTTTGGCTCTTGAAACCAAGCTGTAGCAAGATTTCTGAAATTGTTAGTTCCTGCTTGGCTAACAACCATTTGGCACGTTCAATCCGGCATTGTGTCACGAACTGATGCGGAGCCAAGCCCGTGGATTGCTTGAATAAAGTGGCGAAGTAATGCGGACTCATTTGCACGATCGCAGCGATTTCCGCTAATCGTAAGTCTTGGTCTAAATGGTCGTGGATATAGCTGATCGCTTGGTTCAGCTTATAGGGCGGTAAGCCACCTGTATATTCTCTCAGGAGCGATCGCTGGGTAGAGTATCGCTGGAACAGATGGGCTGAGAGTGCTGTCGCCATAGCATCGGCATAGAGGCGGCTATCTGTGCCACTAGATTCCAACTCGGTTTTGAGTGTGAGGCCAATTTGTTGAATCAAAGGGTCGCGAATTTTATGTTGGGGCATGATGGCAACTGAGCCTGTCTCTAAGGATGTAGCAGCGACCTGAGCAACAAAGTGAGGTTCTGATAAAGCTGAATAAACTCAGCTCCGCGATCGCAGCGAGCTTGAGGATGAGACTGATTCGCTGGAAAGATACCGATATCACCAGGTCTATATCGCTCTAGTTGCCAACAACTCCCGCGCTTCAGCTCTACCTCAAACTGCCCCATGCAAATCGTAATGACGTGCTGGGCAAAATAGCAATCAGGCAGTTCATGGGCCGACAGGTGATGGTGTGCCAAGTGAATGCCTTGCTAACCAGCGACCACGCTAGAACAAAGCGGGGCGCTGACGAGCAATTGCTGCCACACTCCTGATTGGGTTAAATCTACATGAGGCAGTTGGGCATCTAACATCTCAGTATCAAGTTTGGATCGCAGTTCCTAGTTTACTGAGTTGTAGCAACCTATCTAATAGGTGATAAACATAGGTGATGAATGGCAGCAAGTCGCAACCCTGCCTAACCGTCGGACTGTACGGCAGGGTTGCGAATACTTGAGGTAGGAACGTCCGGGGAAGACGACAATCCCCAAGTAATTAAACCTGCGCTGGCAAAAAGGGTAGCTACCACAAAGACGATAGGACCCCATGAAATTCCTTGTCTAGGCATAAAATTTGATGGTTATCCTGAACTCCACCCGTAATTATGCTTAGCCTTTTTCAGACGGATGCAATTTTTGTCTAGACCTTGTTCTAATCTTGTTATTTGCCAGAGTTTCTTAAAAGTAGCTTAAAAAATTGTCTGAATTCGCAAATCTCTTCCTTAAGGTCAACGACAGACATTAAACATGCTAAAAATACACTTACTAGGAAGTCCACAATCCCCATCTGTAAGCATTTAGCGGGTCTAGCGAGCTATAAGGCCAACAGTAGAGCTGAATAACCTGCGGCCCCAACTAAAAAAGCCCAAAACCGACTTTCTCTGTCGTCTGGCAGTTCTTCCTTCAACACATTCAGCACAATGCCACCTGCTAAGAAGGCAAACAGAACCGCGATCGCCGCTTGAGGAACTTGAGTACCGCTGCCAATCACCCACCCAGCCATCACAGAGGCGGCCAATATCCAACGGCCCACTTGGTCATAGTACTTCTTGTGATGCTCACGCAGGCCATAGTCATTAACCACAAAATGCAAGGCCATAGCCACTGCGAAAAGCAGCAAGCTGGCGAACCCAGGTTCTTCTCGATGCAGCAAAAGATAACCAATCAAGGCATTGTAAAGGGCAAATGACCCCATATGCAGCCAGAAGACACCTGTTTCCGTCACATCTCCTTGGCCTGATTCGCGATTGCGCCGTCGTGAAATTTTTGCAGTTCGCTCTAATCCATAGAAAACTGCTAACCCTACCAACGCTACCAAATAGACATGATGCTCCAGAAACGTCCATCCTTTACCCCAGGTTTCGCGGAGAGTTTCTTGAGCTGCACTCAGATCTGGCAGCACATGGACAAAGACATAAGCCACCGACACACCACTGCCAAACGACAACCAACGGCTACGAGGAACAGCCTGAAGAAAACGTAGGTTGCTAGAGAAAAGATGCACCAGAACCAGTGCTACAGCCGACAGACCTGATACCAGGGTGAGATTAAACGGTGCAGCCACTATAGGTTCGGTAGGAGACATTAGCTCAGCGCCCCTCTGATGCTACTTGCTACAAAGATCTCATGATCCCTGAAATAGGTTGTAACTTAATACACTTCTTTAAGGTGATGTCTTTAATATCGCATGCTCGGGATAATCCACAGGTCTATTGCTTCCCCGATGATCAAACCTAGACTAGCTGTTGTAACCGAACACAAAAAGATATCAGTGGCCTTCAAGCCGATCGCTTTCATTTCCAGTTCAGAATATACCAGCGTCGCCAGTGGTAGAAAAATCAGGTTTAATAACATGGGTTGAGTCAATGCCAAAGCGACTATCACACTCACGAGCAGGGTAATGCCAACCACGGCAAACAACTTCTGAGTCCCCAGCCAAACCAAGGACTCCAAGATTGGATTGTTCTTCCAAGCTGCAATTAGTGTGACACCAATGACAAAAGTACCCACCAACCAAAAGATGTGGTGAGTAGATAGGTGCCATCCCAGCACTGTGTAGGCCAATCCGAGCAGACTAAGAGCGAGCCAAGGCTTTCGAGTGAGAAGTTCGGTATTCATAAAAAATGAAGTTATACCACACCAAGGCCCAAAATAAGGCCAGGATGCTACTACCACTATAGCGACCCTAAAGCATTACTGATAACCCGCTGCTTGCAGAGAGAACAAGTGAGCATAACGCTTCCCTGCTCGGACTAAGTCTTCATGGGTGCCTTGCTCAATTAGCTCACCAGCTGATAGCACCACAATCCAATCCGCCATCCGTACTGTAGAGAAACGGTGGGAAATCAAGATCGCCATTTGGTGCTGCGTCACGGTCCGAAAGTGATTAAAAATTTGCACTTCTGCTTCCGCATCCATCGCTGAAGTGGGTTCGTCTAGAACGAGAATATCGGCCCCTGTTCGCATAAAGGCGCGCGACAAGGCAATTTTTTGCCATTGCCCCCCTGACAACTCTCGCCCACCTTTAAACCACTTGCCCAACTGAGTTTGGAACCCGTCTGTCATCTCTTCAATAAAGGACAACGCCATCCCCTTATTTGCGGCTTCTTCCCAGCGGGGCGATTCGGTAATATGTTCCACATCCCCAACCCCAACATTTTCCCCCACGGTGAATTGATAACGCACAAAGTTCTGAAAGATGACGCCAATCCGACGTTGCAGTACTTCCATATCCCAAGCTTCTAGGTCAAGGCCATCGAGGAGAATGCGACCTGAGGTAGGGCTATAGAGGCGAGTGAGCAGCTTGATTAGCGTGGTTTTGCCAGAGCCATTTTCCCCCACGATCGCCATCTTTTCCCCCGGTTTAAGGTGAAAAGAGATATTGGTTAAAGCAGGTTGAGCATTGCCCGGATACATAAAGGAGACATTTTCAAAGCGGATGCCATCGCCTGGAGTTGGCCCTTTTGTCGCGGCTCCAAAGGGTTGAGGGATTTCTTGCTCTAAGAATTCATATAGATTAGAGAGATAAAGCGAATCCTCGAACATCCCACCGATGGAGCTAAGAGCTGAGGAAAAGGTTGTCTGACCTTGGCGAAATACCACCAAATACATGGTTAAGTCACCCAGAGAGATACGGCCTGCGATCGCCTCAATCAGGATCCAGGTATAAGCCGCATAAAAAGCCGCCGTACTGAGTAAGCCGAGCAAGTAGCCCCAAAGCCCGCGTCGAATCGTTAAACTGCGATCTTCGTCATAAAGGCGATGGAAAATCTCTTGGTAGCGGGTCAAGAGCAGCGGCCCCAACTGAAACAGCTTCACCTCCATGGCAAAGTCTTCACGAGCGATTAAAGTTTCTAAATAGGTTTGTTCGCGCGTTTCTGGGGCTCGCCAACGAAACAGCCGAAACGCTTGTCCCGCAAAGCGCGTCTCCGCAATAAAGGCAGGCACAGCGGCTAACATCAAGACAAAGACAGCCCCGATGGAGAAGTTCAGCAGCAAACCGCCATAGGTAATCAGGGCTAAACTGTCTTGCACGAGTCCAAAGGTTTGCCCCACCAAGCTTAACGGGCGACTGGACGCTTCCCGGCGAGCGCGGGTCATTTTGTCGTAAAACTCGGAATCCTCGAAATGCGCCAAATCCAGCGTCAGTGCTTTCTTCAGAATCAGCACATTTACTTTCTGCCCTAGAAGCACGCGCAGCAGAGATTGGCAGAGCGTTAGACCTTGCTTACTACCCGCTAAAAGCGCTACGGCGATCGCCTCTAAAGCTAGGTATCCTAGTGCATCCCAGCGATCGCCTACAGCTTGCGATTGAGACGCTGCAACCACACTATCGATAATTAGCTTGCCGACATAAGCGATCGCGCCAGGGAGCAGCCCTGCAACTAAGGTAAAAAGGGCCAAAGCCAGGGTCAAGCGGTGATTGGTTGACCAGACCAACTCCACAGCGCGGCCACCATATTGAAATAGATTCAGCGATTGGGAGAGTTCCTGCAAGCGCCGTTGCAGGCCAGAGTAAAGGTTACGATACTTCATATTCTCCACAATAGCCCGCACTCCTGATTGATGACATTGCCTCCCTTGGGCTGGCTAGCAAAACTGCCATCACTATTAAGAGAAGCGCTATTCTGAATCAGGGCCAAGCTCTACCCAGGCCACGGTCATGGCTTTCATGTCTCTGTTTCAACAATCAACTCGCACCCTGATGCGGCACAGCAACTACTGCTTGATCAGCATCATGTTTGCCAATCTCTGTTTGGCCCTGCAAGCAGGCTCACCCGGATTGCTTACGGGCATCGTCGTCGGTAGCTCCCTTCTTTATTTACCGCTGAGCCTGCTAAATCTCTGGTGGCAGTGGCAGCAGCATAAAGCCCGCACGGATGAGTTAAATGCTCAATTCCGGGCGCGACTTGCCGCCGCAAAGCAAAAACCTCTAGGCAATCCTCACTGTATTTACTCAGCGCGATCGCTGCATATTAGATGTGCGGTGCGTCCCTACGGACCCTGCGAAGGCTGCTTAGACTTTGAGCCTCGTAGCTAAAGCCCAATACTTCTAAGCAAATTCTGAAAAAGTAACATTTGAACTTGTTTTCCTGATTCTGGCCTGCAATACTGCCAAATACACACAAGTCTACCGACTTACCGTAGATTAAGTGATACGAAATTGCT
Organism: Trichocoleus sp. FACHB-591; assembly: GCF_014695845.1. Taxonomy (NCBI): domain Bacteria; kingdom Bacillati; phylum Cyanobacteriota; class Cyanophyceae; order Leptolyngbyales; family Trichocoleusaceae; genus Trichocoleus; species Trichocoleus sp. FACHB-591. Next base: position 91,181 of record NZ_JACJPA010000018.1, on the reverse strand, counting down.
GGCCCGACAGTAGGGCTAACAGGAGTACTTAGCATGGCGATCGCATTTGATAGTCACACTCGTCTGGGTCAAAAAAGATTGACGAATCAGACGGTTAATTCTATTCGGAGCCCTTTTTCCCCTTTAGGGCAAGCACACCAGTTAAGTTCGGCGCTCGTGAAGCGGCTTTGGTGGCATACCAAAGGATATGGCACGGTGCTAGGAGTGATGTTTCTGGTCCTAGGCAGTCTAATGTTTCTCAACCTGCATTGGTTGAGTCGGCAACTAGTAGAAGCATCATCCGAAGACAGCACCGCTGAAGATGCAGGTTAGACTCCTTGGGTTGGGCTGTTTGAACCAGGGCGCGATCGAGGTGCGATCGCTGCCATAAACCGGATAAATTAAGGGGCGCTGAACTCCGTGTTCATCTTGGCATCCGCGGCAGGCGTGGCGATGTGCACCAAGCGTTGCTTGAGTGTTTCTAAACCCAGTCCTTGCGTCGCTGAGATAAAGACAGCATCCGGATAAGTTTGTTGAGCAGCCGCTAGAGCCTCACTTTCCACTTGATCTACTTTGTTAAACACCAACAATGTGGGACCAGAAATGGTTGGGAGGTCTGCCAAAACCTCTTGGACTGACTGTATATGGCTTTCCCAAGCAGGATGGGAGAGATCGACCACATGCAGCACCGCATCGGCTTCTGTGACTTCTTCCAAAGTGGCTCGGAAGGCATCCATCAAGGGAGGCGGCAGTTCATGGATAAAACCCACTGTATCTGTGAGCAGGAGCGATCGCTGAGATTGGGTCTCAGCATCGGTGATGGTCAGCCGTCGCGTGGTGGGGTCAAGAGTGGCAAATAGTTGGTCAGCCGTATAAACTTCTGCGTGAGTCAAGGTGTTAAGCAGAGTAGACTTTCCGGCATTGGTGTAACCTGCTAAGGCAACGGTCGGAATTTCGTTATGTTGGCGCTGTTGACGCAGGCGAGAACGATGGGCTTGCAACTGGTTCACTTCCTGTTGCAGTTGATTAATCCGCCGCTGAATCGTCCGCCGTTCGGTTTCTAGCTTAGTCTCCCCTGGGCCTCTGGTGCCGATACCACCGCCCAGTCTGGACATCGCCTGCCCTCGACCACGCAGTCGCGGCAACATATATTCCAACTGGGCGAGTTCGACCTGCAATTTACCTGCTTGCGACTGGGCGCGTTGGGCAAAGATGTCCAGAATCAATTCGGTACGGTCTACGACTCGTAGGTTCATTTGGGCTTCCAAATTCCGAATCTGGGAAGCCGAAATATCGCGATCGAACACTACTAAGTTGGCTCCAATCGCTTGAGCTTGTTGGGCAATTTCATCTACTTTCCCCTGACCTACGACCGTTTGGGGATGCGGTTGCGATCGCTTCTGAATCATGGTTTCCAGAACCGTTCCTCCAGCACTCTCGGCTAGACGAACCAGTTCTTCCAAGCCATCCTGGAAGCGTTGAGGCGACAGATCATCGGTCATCAACCCCACGAGCAAAATCTTGTCTTGGTCATCTCCTTTTTCCTCAAACTGAAAAGCTCCATACCCAGCGGCGTGAAACTCTTTTTCCCAGTCATCGACTAGATCGCTAAAGTCTTCCTCTGTCAGCTCTGCGAGGGGAAGGGGAGAAATTTCCCAAGGTTGATCCAGATCCGGAACGAGATGCACTAAATAAGTAGATTGAATTTCGCTTGAAGTTCCATTTTTCGCGACCGCACCTTTCGACTTGGAATTCGACTTGGAATCACTGGGAGCACAAACTAGGGTAACCAAGGCATCTAAGCGCTGTCGAGCGATCGCTGTTAGGTTAGCGCCATCCGGAGGAGTTGCTTTAAGCTGGGTTGCCAGACACCGAACTCCGCTCAAGCGCTCGGCACTATGTCGAGGTAGTTCCTGCTCGGATAGCTGAGTTTGGGCTGGCGTACCCACGGCCACCCGCAACACCTGTCCCCGGCGATTTAGGTACATACAGACAGGATGATGAATCGCTGTGCTAACAGCCGCTAATTCTTGAGCCAACTCCGGAGTACAAAAGCGATCGCTCGGTTGCCGCTGTTCGTACAATCGCTGAAGCTGCTTGAGCTGGCTGGATTTGATGCCTTGGGTATTACCGTAAATCGTTTCGATGGGTCTAACCAGAAAGCTGGTTTCTGAATTCGCTAATCTATGTTTAATCTGCTTTAGCGTTGACTGAATCTCTCTTGAGGGCGAACTGATGGCTCAGCACATAGGCCAGAAATGTGTGTAGAGCGATACAGTTGCTTGCTAAAGCCCCCTCTACAAAAACCAAGACTACTTTGTGACTTTAGCTACAAACCAGCTTGATTGTTTTACAGCTCTTTAGATATATACCCAAGCTTTCTTTAGATAGACGTTAGCTTCAGCGATCGCTTCTAATCTGCTGAATAAGTAGAACCTCCTATTTCTTTTGTCTACCTAATTGCGATCGCTCTCTAACCTTAGGCTGGCTACCAAGCCAAGCTTTAGCACCAAGCTTTTTCGTCTCCGCTACCGCTAACTTCCGCGACTGTCGAATTAATCTTCTTGATGCTATTCCAGTAGGCCGACTGGAAGCGTTGGGTTATCTCTCAGGTGATGTATGACTGACTCAAGTACCTTAGTTTTGCCAGCCGAAAACCACACCCCTGATATTGCGACTGGTTCCATTTTCTTTGTTGGTACTGCGACTGTCATTCTTCGGTATGCTGGGTTCACCATCCTGACCGACCCTAACTTCTTGCACCAGGGAGATCACGTTCACTTAGGATACGGATTGCGTTCCGAACGAGTCACCAATCCTGCGATCGAGATTGAGGAGTTGCCGCCGCTGGATCTGGTCGTACTCTCCCACATGCACGAAGATCACTTCGATCACATTGCTGAGCAAAAGCTGAACAAAACTGTCCCTATTGTCACGACCAAACATGCAACTGAGAAGTTGCAGAAGAAGGGCTTCCAAGCAACCTATGCTTTAGACACTTGGGAAACCATAACCATTCAGAAAGGAGGGGTGCAGCTCCGCATCAGTGCCATGCCAGGAAGACATGGACCTGGAGCTTTAGCCGCTTTACTGCCTCCGGTGATGGGTAGCTTATTAGAATTTCAAAATAGTACTGGACAGGCTCTTTTTCGCCTCTATATCACGGGCGATACATTGATCTATGAGGAAATCAAGGAAATTCCCCAGCGACACTCTCAGATTGATTTGGCATTGCTGCATTTAGGTGGTACTAGAGCGTTTGGCGTGTTAGTCACAATGGACGGTAAGCAAGGTGTAGAAATGGTGCGATTAATCGCCCCTAAAACCGCCATCCCCATCCACTACAACGATTACACCGTCTTTAAGTCTCCCTTAGAAGAATTTAAACAGGCGATCGCCGCCGCAGGACTCGACACCCAAATCGAATACCTCAGCCACGGCGACACTTACCAATTTCAAGTCCCTGCCAACCGTTTACAAAGTTGAACCCTGAAGTCCTGGCAAACCTCTCCCCAAACCCCTCTCCGAGGCGGAGAGGAGCTTTGAATTCTCCCTTTCCCTTGAGGGAAGGGGCTGGGGGTTAGGTTTCTTCCATCTGCCAAATAGTTGTTCCCAGTAACGCTCAAAACTTCTTAACATAGGAGTTAAGTGCTAGGGAACCCTGCGGAAAGGAAAGAAATGGAGATAACCCCAAGAGTGATGTCTGATGCGTCTTTAACTCAAGCGCAGGCGATCGCAGACACAGAGCTGGAAACCACTGTAGGTAGGGCAACTGTGGCCACTCTCCAGAGCGGAGTACTAGAACAAGATAGCGAAACGCATGAATTGCCTGCGGGTGGCCCTGACCCATCTCGGTTTGATGCCAAAGAAGCTTGGTATCCGGTGTTTTATGCAGAAGACTTAGATAAGACCAAGCCGGCTAGATTTACGTTGCTGGGAATCGATTTAGTCATTTGGTGGGAGCAGGCGACAGAGGCTTGGCGAGTTTTAGAAGATAAATGTCCTCACCGCTTAGCGCCGCTTTCCGAAGGCAGAATTGCTGAGGATGGTTTGCTAGAGTGCCCCTATCACGGTTGGGCTTTCTCTGGAGCGGGCCACTGCGATCGCATTCCGCAACAGGCGATCGGAGGTACCGCAGAAACTTCGGAACGGGCTTGTGTGACGGCATTCCCCGCTACAATCCGTCAGGGGTTGTTGTTTGTTTATCCTGGCAACCTAAACAATGCCACCAAAACCGCAGTGCCGATCGTAACTCCAATAGAAGAATCAGACGGCTGGGTTTGCCTCAATACCTTTAGAGATTTGCCCTACGACGCGCTGACCTTGTTGGAAAATGTCTTAGATGCCAGCCACGTACCTTATACTCACCATCGCTCCGTGGGCAACCGCGCTAACGCTGCTCCGGTGGATTTGGAGCTTGTGGAGTCTGGCAAGCAAGGCTTTCAGGGGTTGTGGGAGGAAGGACCACGCAAGGGAACACTCGGTCGCCAAGACACCACCTTTATTGCCCCAGGGTTGATGTGGCACGACCTGACTTCCAAGCAGTTCGGCAGAACGCTGACCGTGGTTTACGCCACTCCAATCCGCAAAGGAGAATGTCGGCTGTTTGCGATATTCCCTTTCAAGTTCTCTGCTAAACTGCCCGGTTTCTTTATTCGCCTGACACCCCGTTGGTATTCTCACTTGGGACAGAACAACGTGCTAGAAGATGACCAAATCTTTTTGCATCACCAAGAGCGCTATCTGGAGCAGGCAGGCGGGAGCGTCAACTTTGCCAAAGCATTTTATTTGCCCACAAGAGCCGATCGCTTTGTCTCAGCGCTGCGGCAATGGGTGAACCGATACAGTGCTGATCCGTTTTCAGGCGCGACGTTGCCCCCCGCACTGCCCAAAGAGCAATTGCTCGATCGCTACTATTCACACACCATCAAGTGCGCTAGTTGCAGTGCGGCCCTGACCCGACTACAACGAATTAGGTTAGCTTGTCTCATCTTGGCAGCGATCGCCTGGACCGTCGCCCCATTGCTGGCCGTTTCGCTAGGAAATGAGGCGGGGTTTGGTGTGGTAGCAGCAGCGATCGCCAGCTTGGTGAGTGGAGCAGCTTGGCTGGGATTAGGTAGGCTAGAGCAGCAGTTTTACCGAGGGCGAGAAACTCCGCTTCGCAATTTACCAGAGAAGAAGCGGTCTCAAAAAAAATGATTTGAGTTGCAAAAAGTAGCTCATTACTTACGTTTAGAGGCTTTTGGCTCTAAGGATAACCCCAACCAAGGCGCGAGTTCCTGCACTTCTGCGTTGGTAAAGTTGCCGCTAATCATGGCTTGCCCACCTGTAATCCCCTTGGAGGCATAGACCGCATCAACGAGGGGCGCACTGATCAATCGGTCATTCAAGAAAATGCCCAAGGTGCGTCCCGTTCCCGCGATCGCTTTTGTCAATGTAGAAAGGGTTTCGCTACCTGAATCGTCAAATTCAACGCTAATGTCTAAAGCGGTGAAAGATTGCCACGGCGAAGGCGGGGTGAAAGTGGACGCAGTGTCAGCAGATTTAATATGGCTGCTAGTGAGGCGGGTCGGTTCGTACAAAGCTGCGATCGCTTGGTAGGTTTTTTCTATGGCAGCCCGATTTTCGTATAAAGCGATAGATTTTTCAGTTTGGCTGATTTGTGTTTTCTGGAGTAGCAGGCGAGCGAGCGTTTGTTGCTGGACTTGCAGTTGTACTTCTGTACCTGGCTTTTGCAAGCGAAACTCAATCCGAGGTATAGAGCTTTGAGTCAGTGAAGTCGGGGATACGGGTGAGCATTCATATAGCGGTTCAGCCACTGCGATCGCTGCGCCACAACTCAACAAGAGGGCTACCGTGGGAGCCAGCCAACTCAGAAGTTCCTTATTCATCACATCTTCTCCATGAGGGCGAATTGAGCCATTTTCCACCAAATCCACTGATGTCCCTCATTAAGTATCTTCAGGGGAAATTCAGCAATTTTCTGAAAATTTAACTTGTCAGTCTCCAAAATTGCCGAGGTTACGGATGTAGCTATTCTGACACCGTGACGAAATTTGAGATTCATGAACAGACTGCCCAAGCTCAGCGGATTGCTGTTGTCTTTGTTGCTAACCGCTACGCCTCATGTGGCGATCGCGGCTCCTTCGCTGGAGCAACTGTTTAAGCAAGGAGAAGCAGCCCAGGAAGCCAAGCAGTACTCTGAAGCAGAACGGATTTGGCGGCAAGTGATTCAGCAGCAACCCAGTGATGCTGATGCTCACCTGAATTTGGGTGATGCACTTTATGACCAAAAACAGTTTAACCAGGCAGTTGCCGCTTATCGTCAAGCAATTCAGCTCAACCCTCAGCTGATAAATGCTTACACTGGCTTGGGAACAGTCTTACGTGATCAGGGCAGATTGGCGGAGGCGATCGCAACTCACCGCCAAGTCTTGAAGATCGATCCACAAAACGCCACAGCTTACAACAACCTGGGAGTGGCCTTAGCCGACCAAAACCAGACAGAAGAGGCGATCGCCGCCTTCCACCAGTCGCTCAAGCTGAATCCTAAAGATGCCATTGTGCATACAAATTTAGCGGATACTCTTGAAGCTGACAAACAAATAGATGCGGCAATCGCCAGTTATCGCCAAGCGATTCAACTTAACCCCAAGAATGGGACAGCTTACAACAACTTAGCCAATTTGTTCTACAGGCAAAAGCAGCTAAATGAGGCGATGGCAGCTTTCCGTAAAAGTGTAGAAGTAGAGCCCCAGGAAGCAACTGGTCATTACGGTATTGGTATCATCCTTCATGACCAAGGCAAATTAGAGGAAGCTATTGTCAACTACCGCAAAGCGATCGCCCTTGATCCATTACTGATCAGACCTTATGAAGAACTCGGCAATGCTTTGCAAGACAGCGAGAAAAGTCCTAGCAATGCCGCAGATTATTATGGCTTAGGTCTGCTGCTGTCTCGGGAAGGAAAAACTACGCAAGCAATCGCAGCTTATCGTCGCGCCATTGCCCTCAATCCCAAACTAGCGCTTGCCTATAAGTCATTAGGCGATGCACTTTTGCAAAACGGGCCTACTGCACTTAAATCTACAGAAGAAGCAGTCGTGGCTTATCGCCAAGCTGTAACCCTAGCACCTAACTATCGTCCTTTCTATACTGACCTGAGCGCCATCGCCAATCAATTTCAAGATTTTGGCAATGATCAAGCTGCGATCGCTGTTTACCAACTGTTGCTGCAAATGGTTCCCGACGACCCAGCCACCTATGTCGGTTTGGGGCGCACCTATCGGCAGCAGGGAAAGCTAGAGATCGCAATCAAGCAGTACCGCCGTGCTATTGAGCTGAATCAGAACTACGCAGAAGCTCACTTGGAGCTAGCCAACCTTCTGAGCATGGATTTGCAGCGCTGGTCAGAGGCAGAAGCTGCTTATCGCCAAGCCATCACGCTAGAAGCTGATTCTGATTACTTTGATGTTGCTATTAACGGCTTTGAAGAGAGCTTAAGACGCCAAAACAAATTAGAAACTGCGATCGCTTTCTATCGAGAACTACTAAAGCGCTATCCGGAGAGTATGCCCCTGCATCGCTACTTAGGTGATGTTTTAGTTGAGCAGAAGCAATTCGCCGCAGCCACGCCACTTTACCGCCGTTTGATCGAGTTACAGCGAACGACTCAAGCATCTCCTGATCAAATTGCTTCCAGTTACGAAAAGCTAGATAGAATACTCGTTCTACAGGATCAAGTCGATGCAGCTTTTGCTCTTTATCAGGAGGCCATTCAACTTGATCCGAGCAACTTTCAAGTACTTCATCATTTCGCGGAACTACAAAAATCCCAGAATCGTCGGAGCGAAGCAGTTGCCACTTATCGCCAGATGATTGCGCTTGCACCCACAGAAATTTTACCGCGTCTGTGGTTAGGGGAAATCCTACGTTTAGAGCAGCAGTTTACAGAAGCGATCGCAGTGTATGAAGAAGCCCTGAAGGTCGCTAAAGACTCTTACTCCAAAGCGATCGCCCATGATGGCTTGGGGCTGATCTTCGAGCAGCAAGGTAACTTAACCGCAGCTATTCGGCAGTTCCAGCAAGCCTTGCAGATCTTCCCTGGATCGAGTGAGATTCAAAGACATTTGCAAGCCGCTGAGCAACGTCTAAAACAGAAGTAGCCTCAAGCAGCGATCGCAATTCTTGATCAAACCACAAAAAAGCGATCGCTAGTAATCTACATAGGCGATCGCTTCGTTGGTTGTTTTGGAGGTTACTTTCCAGTTCAGCGACTAAGGGCTATCCCAAGAGGCGGAGAACGACACTGGAGCGCGCATTGACGGGGATCATCTGCTCTCCATTAAAGATAATTTCCTCTTGAATGAAGCGTGGTTCCTTGGTGTCAATGGTCAACTGCCACTGTTTTTGCCTAAAGGCCTCAGGCAAGGCAAACTCAATCATTTCGTAGTGAGCATTGAAGAACAGGATGAAACTGTCATCACTGATTCGTTGTCCTTGCGGGCCTGGACTGGGAATCTGGCGACCATCTAAGAATACTCCGATCGCCTTAGCGTAACCAATCTCCCATTGCTCATCACTTGTCTCAGTACCATCCGGGTTGAACCAGACGATATCACTTACGCCAGTTCCGTGAATGGCCTGTCCTTGGAACCACTTGCGTCGCCGGAAGACTGGATGCTGTCGTCGGAAATAGATTAACTCGCGAGCAAAGTCCAAAAGATTTTCGTTCTTTTCTTGCAAGTCCCAGTTGATCCAAGAAATTTCGCTGTCTTGGCAATAGGCATTGTTGTTTCCTTGCTGGGTTCGGCCTAACTCATCTCCTGCCAACATCATCGGAATGCCTTGGGAGAGCATCAGCGTCAACAAGAAATTCCGCCGTTGTTGCTCTCGTAACTGCAATACTTCAGGATCATCTGTTTCTCCCTCCGCGCCACAGTTCCAAGAACGGTTATGGCTCTCCCCGTCTTGGCTGTTCTCGCCGTTGGCTTCATTGTGCTTTTCGTTGTAGCTCACCAAATCGTTGAGCGAAAAACCGTCATGAGCAGTGATAAAGTTGATGCTGGCATTGGGACGGCGGCCATTGAACTGAAAATAGAGATCAGGGCTGCCAGTTAAGCGGTAGGCGAATTCCCCTAAAATACTGTCTTCTCCGCGCCAGAAATCCCGCACCGTATCACGATATTTTCCATTCCACTCAGACCAAAGGACGGGGAAGTTCCCCACTTGATAGCCACCATCCCCAATATCCCAAGGCTCTGCAATCAGCTTCACATCAGCTAAGACTGGATCTTGGTGAATAATATCGAAGAAGGCAGCTAGGCTATTCACTTCATACAGTTCTCTCGCCAAAGCAGATGCTAGATCAAAGCGGAAACCGTCCACATGCATCTCCAACACCCAGTAGCGCAAGCTATCCATGATCAGCTTCAGCACTTGGGGTTGACCTACATGCAGGGAGTTACCGCAACCTGTGAAGTCCATGTAGTAGCGCTTATCATCATCTACTAAGCGGTAGTAGACGCTGTTATCAATGCCACGCAAGGATAGGGTTGGACCAAGATGATTTCCTTCTCCGGTGTGGTTGTAAACCACATCCAAAATTACCTCAATCCCAGCGCGGTGCAGCGCTTTCACCATCTCCTTAAACTCATTTAGTTGCTGGCCTGTACTGCCACCAGCGCTGTAGCCAGAGTGGGGAGCGAAGTAGTTGACTGAGTCGTAGCCCCAGTAGTTCTTGAGACCCTTATCTGCTAAGTGACCGGGATACGACAGAAAATGATGCACAGGCATCAACTCAACTGCACTAATGCCCAATCGCTGCAAATGCTCGATCGCGGCTGGGTGAGCCATGCCAGCATAGGTACCACGCAACTCTTCTGGGATATCGGGATGCAGTTTCGTAAAACCCTTGACATGTGTTTCATAAATAATGGTTTCATGCCAGGGAGTCCGGAGCAGGCGATCGCCTTCCCAGTCAAAAGATTCATCAACAACGACTGATTTGGGGATTAAATGGGCGCTGTCTAACTCAGAGAAAGAGAGATCAGCTTCTGGAGACTCCCAAGAGTAGCCAAATAATTCGGGTCCGTTACCGATGTCACCATCGATCGCTTTAGCATAAGGGTCGAGCAACAGTTTGTTGGGGTTAAAGCGGTGCCCTTCATGAGGAGAATAAGGGCCATGAACTCGGAAGCCATAACGCTGACCAGGACCAATGCCAGGGATATACCCATGCCAAACGAAGTTGCTTACTTCTGTCAGGTGTATTCGAGTTTCCTTGTCATCGCGATCGAATAAGCACAACTCCACTCCTGTGGCGTTTTCTGAGAACAAGGCAAAGTTGGTACCTTTTCCATCCCAATAAGAACCGAGGGGATAAACTTTTCCCGGCCAAAGCGCTAGATACATAAACTGAAAATTTTAGTGGGGGTAAAAATTAGTGGAGGCAAAAATAGCTAAATTGCATCTAATGATTTTAGATACAACTAAGCAAGACTGTTGTGTTTGCTAAAACAAATTGAAGCCCGTCTTTAACTTAATAACTCAATTTTGAAGTCGATTTCAATGCCAATTCAATGCCAGTTCTTACAACCAAACTTCCCGAAAGTTAATTTGGCTTTTGCTACATCCACTCTGCTCCTCTTCGCCTTCAAACAAGGTCAACAGTTTTTGAAGTTATTGAAGAAAGTAACTGAGTAAGCTGCCCGATGGCATCTACCCCAAGGACAGTCTCGGTGCGTGGCTTGATGTAGTGCAGACGACTAGCTTCTGCCTCTAAGTTTAGAGCGCGATAAGCAGGCTTCTAGATAAGGGCATTCCTCACACCGAAGTTTTTGCCCTGGGTGATCACAATGGCAGGGGAGGTTTGAGCAGCTTATTTCGGAGCGCTGATGAAGTAAGTGGGTGGCCGTGGTTTGCAATAGTAGAATAATATCTTGGGTAATCATAAAACGCTTAATATTTCAGTAAAAAAGGTTACTAGTTTTAGTTCTTTTACTGTAGTCAAGTAGGGGATTAAATATCGTCTAGCTAAGGAAGGACCCCGACTTTGGCTGTTATCTATCGAAAAGTTGCCTAGACACTGGCCCTAGTCTTGTGCCAAAGGTAGAACGACTCGCACAGTCGTTTGCTTACCGGGAATACTCTCGATCCCCAGTTCTCCACCCTGCAATTCTGCTAGGCGTTTGGCAATGGCTAGCCCTAGCCCTGAACCTTGTTGCTCATACAGTTTGCGCTCAAACTGTACGTAAGCACCAACATTCTCAATTTGTTCTGGAGTCATCCCTCGACCCTGATCAATTACATAGAGAATAAATGTATGCTCATTGCATCTACTAAGAATTCGTATGGGAGTCCCTGAGGGCGAGAACTTACAAGCATTGTCAACCAGTTCATCTACTATTTTTTTCAGTTTGGCTTGTGGAACCTGAACCACTGCGTCCTTCAGCTCTAACTGTAAATCAGTGGCTCGATTCATCTCTTGGGCCTTTTGCGTCACCCAATCGCTAACTAGCATACTGACAGAATGAGTGATGCCTTTACGGAGAGCCTTGATTCGTTCTGGACTTTTAACTAATAGCTCCAACTGAGCATATAAAAGAAAGTTTTGCACCAACCGATGCAGAGTTTGCGTGGAGTTGTGAATGTCTTCTGCCACCTCCACAATTTCAGCTTGCTCCATCAAGCTGCACTCGTTCATTAACACACTCGACAAGCCTGCGATCGCATTCAAAGGAGTAATTAATTCATGAGGTAGAGCTAGAGTAATCGTGCTACGTACATCCTCAAGTTTTTGCTGCACTCTCTCATCTACCACTGCTTGCTTTTCCAGGCGAGTAGAGATCGTCTTGAGAAGTTGCGATCGTGTGAACGGCTTGGTCAGATAATCATCGGCCCCCAGTTCCATCCCTTGGCGAAAATCATCTTTACTAGCTTTAGCCGTCAAAAACACAAATGGGATCGCTGCTGTTTCAGGGTGCTTTCGCAATGCCGCCAAAACACCCAATCCATCCAGTTCAGGCATCATCACATCACAAATGATCAGATCCGGGGCTTTTTCTTGGGCCAATTGCACTCCGACTAAACCATTTTCTGCTCCAAGTGCATCAAATTCTTCTGCATCCAAGATGTCCAGAATGACATCTCGCACATCTCGCTCATCTTCAATTACTAAAATCTTTTTCATAGTTTGTTATCCTTTTTATTACTCTTTAGTAAGTGGTAGCAGCACTGTAAATGTGGTACCTAGCCCAACCGTACTATTAACCGAAACAGTGCCCCTGTGCGTTTCTACAGCTTGCTTGACGATGGATAGCCCTAAGCCAGTTCCTGGAATATTGCCTACGTTTGTGGCTCGGTGAAAAGATTCAAACAAACATTTTTGGTCTTGCTGGGGAATTCCTATTCCTGAGTCTTGAACTTGGAAAGCAGCCATTCTATCTTGGCAAGAAAGCTGAAAATTGACTTGACCTCCTGTGGGAGAATATTTAACTGCGTTTGATAGCAAGTTGAGCAAGATGTGCCGCACTAACTTCTCATCCATACAGGCTGAATGACACAAACCATCACTGACGAAGTTGATCAAGTGATTAGGACTACTGAGCTGAACTTCCTCCACCAATTCATAGCAAAATTTTTCTAAATCTAGAGGCGTTGGCTGATACTCCAGCTTGCCTGCGGTAGATTTGCCAATCAGTAAAACATCATTTAAAAGCCCACTGAGATGGTGCACCGTTGATTGAATGCGGTGGAGATAAGTCAGCTTTTTTTCATCAGACCATTTATGGCTGTAGTGTTCTAAGCCTTCAGCAGAGGCCAAGATGGTAGTGAGTGGGGTCCGAAATTCGTGCGAGGCTGTGTTAATAAAGCGGGATTTAAGTTCACTTAGTTCTTTTTCTTTCGTCAGGGCTTTACGAATTTGTTGTTCTGCTTGCTTGCGTTCGGTAATGTCGCGAGTCACACCCCGGTAACCTTCCAATTGGCTTTGCTGACCAAAGATTGGGGAAGCACTACTCTCGCAAACCACAAGCCGACCATTTTTGTGGACTAGAGTGGTTTCTAGCTGAGTAAAGGGCGTTTGTTGAGCTGTGAAATAACTGATTAAGGTTGTGTAGCGCTTGGCTTCGTCCTCAAGCATAAACTGGTCCAGGGTTTTGCCAATCACCTCATTGGGTTCGTAACCTAAAATGGCAGAAACTTTGGGACTAACGTAAGAAAAAACAGCCTTAATATCCGCTTCCCAAACCCAATCATTGATTTGCTCAACCAAATTTCGGAGTTGCTCTCGACTTTGCCATAGAGCCGCTTCTGCCTCTTGCCGTTTGCGTGTAATTCGAGCTAAAGCCCCCAAATTGCGCCGTAATTCCAGTTGCCTCATGACTTGATTGCCCAACGATTGCAGTGCTGTCAACTGCTCTGGGCTGAGTTGCCTAGGTACGCGATCGAGGGTGCAGAGAGTGCCTAAGGCATGTCCCTTGGCAGTGAGCAAAGGAGAGCCAGCATAAAATCGGATATGAGGATCAGCGACTACCAGCGGATTGGTGGCGAAGCGTTCGTCAGCGAGGGTATCAGGCACCACAAACATGTCGTATTGCAAAACAGCATGGCTACAAAAGGCAACGTCTCGTGGGACTTCTGTAGCATCTAAACCAACCTTCGCTTTGAACCATTGACGGTTACTGTCAGACAGGCTGATCAAGGCGATAGGAGTTTGACAAATGTAGGCAGCCAAGCGACAGAGTTCATCAAAGGATTCCTCAGCCTCAGTATCTAGGATGGCGTACTGAAGCAGACTTTCAAACCTTTCTGCTTCGTTGGCAGGTAAGAGGGCAGGCATGGCTAGTTCTTGGGAATTTTAGGAGCTTGCACATTTGTTAGAGAGTGCCCAATTGCTGTCTAGTAGTGCTGTTTGGGGGCGCACTCTAACTGCACCGTCAAGACCGTAGCAAAAATAGGCTTTTTTCAGGATCGCTCCCTAGAGGCATCCTTAGCAGTTCTGGGCTATGGCTGAGTTAGGTTTATTGCTCACTTGGTAAGAAGTTGAGATGTGAGCGGTGGCATGACGCGAGTTAATTCATTAAACTTCATAAAAGTAGAATGTTACTAAGGCGGTCCTACCTTTTGGTTGTGGCGGCTGGCAAGAACCCTATTAGGTAGCTTCCTATGGCAGTTCGGAAGGATACAATTTTTGAGCGATTTTTGTCGCCTGTTCTACAGTTGTTTATTGATCGTGACGGCTTAGAGCAGTTTTATCGCAGCATCGATTGGGAAACAGAAAGCGATCGCTTCCGCAACCCCACCCTGGTTTATCCTGCTTACTACAGCACTCAAAATTTTCATGGGGTTGAAAAAGGCTACTTAAATCCTCGGGCGGCGGTCTCTTATGACCCGATCACTCAGTATGTCTTGCTGCCCAACGAAACCTTAATTCGGCAAGCGGCGATCGCCACTGTGCAAGGCAAACCCAGACGCATATTAGATTTAGGTTGTGGGACAGGCTCAACGACTTTATTGCTCAAACAAGCATTTCCAGAAGCTGAAGTCATTGGCTTGGATTTTTCGCCCTACATGCTAGTCATGGCCGACTATAAAGCGCAGCAGGCTGGGCTAAATATCAAGTTTATTCATGCCAACGCTGAGCAAACAGGCTTGCTAGATGGCTCTTTTGATTTAGTCACCGCTTCTCTGCTGTTTCATGAAACTCCGCCGACCATTTCACGAGCCATTTTGCAGGAAGCGGCTCGGCTCCTCAAACCTGGCGCAGAAGTTCTGATTCTGGATGGCAGCCAAAACACCTTGCGGCAAACTGAATGGTTGACTCAAATCTTTGAAGAACCCTATATGCAAGCTTATGCCACTGGAAGTGTGGATGCCTGGATGGGGGCGGCGGGGTTTGGTGCGGTACAAACTCAAGAGCTGTGGTGGATACACCAAATCACTTGGGGAATTAAGCCGCTTCCGGGGCACGATCCTGAATCTGCTAGACCCCATCCCAACTCTGTTAGGATTGATGACTCTGCTGTCCCTGACGCAGGGTTTCCAGCTCCCGCATTTGAGTAAGCTAAGTATGGTTTTAAAGGCGGTTCTATTTGATTTTAATGGTGTCATCATCAACGATGAGGCAGTTCACGAGCAGCTGATTGAGCAACTGCTGATTGAGGAAAATCTACGGCTCGGCCCTGGAGAGTTTAGTCGTGTCTGCTTAGGACGCAGCGATCGCGCTTGTTTAAGTGAGCTGTTAAACAGTCGAGGCCGAGTCGTCACAGAACCGTATTTAATGGACTTAATGGTTCGCAAAGCTCGTGCCTACCAACGCCACCTAGAAACCCTAGAAAAACTGCCGCTTTATCCAGGCTTAGCCGACTTGATGTTTAACCTGCGAGCAGCGCAACTCAAACTTGCGGTTGTCAGTGGAGCCTTACAGGCTGAAATCGAGTTGGTTTTGCAGAAGAGCCAACTGGCTCCATACTTCAGCGCGATCGTGGCAGGTGATGAGATTACGGCAAGCAAACCCGAACCCGACGGTTATCTTTTAGCCGTGGATCGGCTCAATCAACAATATCCGGAGCTGGATCTGCAACCCTCTGAATGTCTCGCGATCGAGGATACTCCCGCAGGAATTCAGGCGGCGAAGCGAGCGGGAATGTCTGTTGTAGGAGTCGCTAATACTTATCCGTTTCATATGATGCAACGGCAAGCCAACTGGGCTGTAGACTACCTATCTGACTTAGAGCTGGACCGAGTGCAAGAATTGTATGCTCAACCAAACTTGAGTCAAGCCGCATCTCTCTAACCCCGATTTCATCAGCAATCTCTCTAGAGCTTGTTTAAGTTTCTTGTTATAATATCCGAGCGCTATTGGGGAATTAGCTCAGTTGGTAGAGTGCTGCGATCGCACCGCAGAGGTCAGGGGTTCGAATCCCCTATTCTCCATTTGTCTTTTAAAGAATTAATGTCCAATTTCACGAGTTTTGGGGATTTCAGCCTCTAGCAGGCAATTGACCCCCTCAAAATTCCTGTTTAAAGAATTAATGTTAGTCGATAAAATTATATTGCATTTGTTTCTCGGTGGGCTGTCTGAGGACAGCCTGTAGCGTTTGTAGCAGCTCTTGAATGGTGTAGGGCTTGGCAAGAAAGTTCTGGATGCCGTTTGCCCCCTGCAATTTGTCGTTAGAGACAAAACCACTGACGGCGATCGCTTTAATCTGCGGATTAATTTTTTGCAGCGTTTGAATGGTGGTGGGGCCATCCATCGATGGCATCATCATATCGACTAGGGCGACAGCAATCTGGTGTTTGTGGCGAGCGCAGAGTGAAATCGCTTCAATGCCATCGTGGGCTGTTAGCACATGATAGTTATAAGCTTCCAGCGCCATTTTGGTTGTTTCTAAAATCTTTGTTTCATCATCGACCACCAGAATCCATTCAGCGTTGCCATTGGCTGGATTAGCAGGCTCTACTTGAATGGGAACAGATGCTTCTACTGCTGGCAAGAATACTTTGAACTCAGTTCCTTGACCCACCTTGCTAGACACATCTATGAATCCCCTATGACTTTTAACAATGCCCCTCACCGTAGAAAGCCCTAATCCTGTGCCTTTGCCCAGCTCTTTAGTAGTAAAAAAAGGTTCAAAAATTCTATCTACAGTGTCCGGTGACATGCCAGTTCCGGTGTCTCTCACAATCAGTCCAATGTAGGAGCCCACCGAGGCATCCAGATGCAGGCGGGCATAGGGTTCGTCTACAAACAGGTTTTTGGCAGAAATAGTGAGTGTACCGCCGTGAGGCATGGCATCACGAGCGTTGACGACCAGGTTCATGAGCACTTGGTGCAGGTGCGTGGCATCACCAGACACCAGCCCAAGCCCTGGTTCCACGTCGATGAGCAGCTCAATGGATTTAGGAAATGTCTTTTCAGCAATCTGCTTCACTTCATGGATCAAATGTTTCACTTGCACGATCGCCTGTTTACCCTCGACCCCACGCGCAAATTGCAGCACTTGCTTCACCAGAGCCGCTCCCCGTCTGGTATTCGTTTCAATAATTTCAAATAAATGCTGACTCTGCTGATCGGCATGGGGAAACTTGAACTGTAACAATTGGGCTGTGCTGAGAACGGGGGTCAGAATGTTGTTGAGATCATGAGCAATGCCACCCGCCAGGGTTCCCAAACTTTCCAGCCGTTGGGTTCGCAGAAACTGACTTTCGAGCTGTTTCTTTTCCGTGATGTTGGTATTGACGGTCAAGATCGATTGCGGTTCTCCTTGGGCATCATGCATTAAGGTCCAGCGGCTCGCCACAATGATTTCTTGACCTTGGCGATCGACTTGGTACAATTCACCTTGCCAGGTGCCAGATGCTCTTAAACTGCTTTGAGCACTTTCGAGTTGATCGAGCGAGTCTGGGGGATACAATAGCTGATTCGCGTCTTGGGCGATCGCCTCTTCCGCACTCCAACCGTAGACCTGCTCTGCGCCCTTGTTCCAATACTGAATTTTGTTATCTAAATCTCGGACGAGAATGGCATCCGTGGTGATGTTGAGCAGAGCCGCCTGTTCCCGGATTTTATCTGCTGCTTGCTTATGTTGTGTCAGGTCTAACACAAAAGTCACGATCGCCTCTTGAGATTCATCTAGCAAAGCGCCACCGACCATGACTGGAATCCGGTAGCCATCTTTATGGAAGTACTCCTTCTCAAAGGCGTTAAACGCTCCCGAACTGGCGAGTTCTGCCACTGCGACTTGACTGAAATGGTTATATTCTGGAGGGGTGAGCACTTGCCAATTGATATTATCCGCTTCTAAGTCAGCGCGATCGTACCCTACCATTTGCAAAAAGGCAGCATTTGCGTCTGTAATACTGCCGTCTAGCTTGCTAAAAATTACGCCAATCACATTGGATTCGATCAGATATCTAAATCGAGCTTCACTGCGCTGTAAGGCTCTAAATGCTTGCTCATGTTCTACCTCCAGGTGTTGGCGTTGTTGAATCTCCTTCTCTAGTCGCTCATTTTGTGCTGTTAAGCGCTTGGTGAGGTTTTGCAGCCGCACATGAGTATTGACTCGGGCCAAAACTTCTTCATGATGCAGCGGTTTCGTGATGTAATCAACTGCGCCCAGATTTAAGCCTTTAACTTTATCTACGTTATCGCTAACTGCCGTGAGAAAAATGACTGGGATCTCTTGGGTAGCGGGGTTTGCCTTCAAGCGGCGGCAGGTTTCAAAGCCATCGATTCCAGGCATGAGAACGTCGAGCAAAATCAGATCAGGAGGCGCGTACTCTGCCAGAGCGATCGCTCTCTCTCCGTCTTCTGCGATCACTACTTTGAAACCCGCCGCCTCTAGTAAGTCGAGCAGCACATCTAAATTTGTGGGCATATCGTCCACAATTAGAATGACATCTTCTTCAGTTATGCCTGTATTCATGAATACCTCTTATTAAAATTGGTTTAAAAATTCCAAAATCTGCCGCCCCTTAAATTCTTTAGCTAACTGTTTCAAGTGGGTGGTAAACGGCCTCAACTGTGGGTCTGACTCTTCTAATTGGGTCGCTCGTCGGGCAATGGCTCGTAAATCTCCTCGCATGACTAAATCTAGGAAAATAGCCAGTTCTTCAGCGGGCGGAGTGGGGAAGTCAGCCGCAGCTAAGGAGGACATTATGAAGTTATTTTCTGGCTGATCCTGTTTCCAGGGTGCCCCAGTTTCGTTGGCATTTTCGTAAATCCATTCTAGTTTCAAGTGTTCTTGTAATTTCTGGAGTAACGCGTCTTCTCGAATAGGTTTCGGTAGAAAATCGTTGCAGCCAACCTTGAGGCTCTGTTGCTGATCGAATTCAAAAACGCTAGCCGAAACTGCAATCACGATCGTGCCTTGCAGGACTGGCATTGACCTCAGGCGTCGGGTTGCCTCAAAACCATCCAAATTTGGCATCACCAAGTCAATCAAGATAGCATCGGGCTGAAACGATTGCGCCTTATTCAGTCCATCTTCACCATCCACCGCCTCTAACATCTCAAATCCAAGCGGTTCCAAGAGATTGACGAGGATAGCGCGGTTTGTGGGTTTGTCGTCTACCACTAAAATTTTCCGTTTGTCGCCTTTGATCCCAGCGATCGCTCCCTTTGAGGTAGTCGTAGCCTCTATTGGTGCCTGAGTTTCTGGTAGCTCTAGATCAAACCAGAAGGTGCTGCCTACCCCCAACGTACTCTGGACCTGAAGCTTGCCGCCCATCATCTCTACCAGTTGACCGCTGATCGCCAGTCCTAATCCGGTTCCTTCGGTTTTGCGGCTGTTTTCACCGACCTGTTGAAACGGCTGAAAAATCTCCTCTAGTTCATCTGAGGCAATGCCAATGCCAGAGTCTACAATTTGAAAGCGAATTTTCTGCTCGTGATAACCCACCTTAAAAGCGATCGCTCCAGTTTCGGTGAATTTAACCGCGTTGCCCAGCAGATTCAGCAAGACTTGACGCAAGCGCTTGTCATCGGCTCGAATCACTTTAGGGAGCGGAGATAAAGTTTGGTAGCTTAACGTAATCCCTTTTTGCTCAGCTTTAATTCTGCAAATCTCAGCAATGCTATGTAAAAACTCATCAAAATGAAACTCCCTCGGATACAGTTCCATCTTGCGAGCTTCAATTTTAGATAGATCTAAAACATCGTTGATCAGGTTGAGGAGGTGCTCTCCACATTGATGAATGATGGCAATGCGATTCTGTTGCTGTTGGGATAATTCTCGGTCTTTTTGAAAAATCTGGGTATATCCCAAAATGCCATTCAGCGGGGTCCGCAGTTCATGGCTCATGTTGGCCAAAAACTCACTTTTAGCCTGGTTGGCAGACTGAGCAATTTCCTCTGCCCTTTGGCGATCGCGCGCCTCTTGGCGTAGCTGTACCGTCCGTTCTTCAACTTTTGCTTCTAACGTTCTGCTGTAATTCTCTAACTGTTCATGGGATTGCTTTAAGTCAGCGTTTGCAAGGGCTAAATCTTGATAAAGACGAGCATTTTCAATGGCGATCGCGGCCTGTGAGGATAAAAGCTGTAAAACCTTAACTCGTTCGGCTGTAAAAGCACCTGTGGTTAAATTGTTTTCTAGGTAAAGAATGCCAATTAGCTTGCCTTGGTGCACGATGGGCGCACCCAAAACAGATTTTGGCTGGTTATCTATAATGTAGCGATCGCTGGTGAAGATTCCCTCACGAGTTGCATCGTTTAGAACTACATTCTCCTGAGTTTGTCGGACATAATTGATGATGGATAACGGGATTTGCTGGCTGGTTTCTACTGCGATCGATTGCTGAACAATAACCTCATTTTGCTTTGCCTGCCCAGTCGCTTCAATAAAGAGTTGTGCATCTTTCTCTAAAATGAGTATCCCTGTTTCTGCACCCGCATTTTCCAGCAAAATTTGCATCAACGTTGTTAGTAGTTTACTAAAAACGATCTCACCCGAAAGCGCTTGTGCAGCTTTCATGACCGTGGCCAAATCCAGGTTGTGATCCGTTCCAGGATGATTGGTTGTCCTTTGAGGGCTGGTTGTGTGTGTGCCACTTTTAGCGGCAGCTTTAGTAAAAAATTGAGGATATTTTTCTTCTAAATGCTCCACCTTAGCTTGAGCACCCCAGATTTGATAGGCGTAGTGCGCTTTTTGAAAGTAGAGTTGGGCGATCGCGTCTCTACCCCAGGCTAAATAGAACTTAGCAGCCAGTTCATCAGCCAGAGCTTCTTCATTGATGTACTCATTTTCTTTGGCCGCAGTAATGGCTTTGTCATATAGTTCCATTGCTTCTGTTTTTTCGCCTAAAACGCGATGCCGTTCTGCCTCTACTAAATAGTATTTGTGTAAATGATTCATGGGGGCATGATGCGCCCAGCTTTGCAGTTTTTCTTGATTGGTTTGGATGCGTTCAAGAATATCTTGTTGCTCAATCTGTGAAACTTCAGAATAGATAGCTAGTCGTACTAAGGAATCATAGAAGTAGAAGACTACAACCGTGAGCTGGCCTGTAGATGCCCCGAAAGAACTTTCTATATGAGGGATATGCTCCAGGGCTTCTCGGTAATTTTCAAATCCATAACAAAGCACAAGTTTGTGCAAGTATAAGTAGTGAATTGCCAGTTGATTGTTGGTTTGCTGATGCAATGGCAGCATTTTGACTTCGTCGTAAGCTTCCCCCTCTAACTGGCATAAATTTTGGCTGTTTCCCATCAGATTTAAGACGGCTTGCCAACAGATCTTTGTATTGTTCAGCGCCGTTTCCTGGCTGATGCTATGGAGCGCATCTGTGTAGGTGACTATTTCTCGTTCGAGCTGTATGAGTGGCTGACCCGCAAGAAACGAGTAATGACTCCACACCATCACGGCGTAGCCAGCATATTCTAAATCTCCAGTGTCCAGCCCACTAGAGAAGGTTGACAGAAATGGTTCTAACGTAGTCCGGACATGGTCTTTCCAGTGTTGAACGCCAGCATAGACCAAATGGCAAGTCTTGGCTGCGATTTCTTTGGCATTCAACTTCGGCACGAGCCGTAACGCTAATTGACCAAACTCATAGCCCCGCTCAATCTCTCCTACCGCTCCACAAAGCAGCAGACTGTAGACAGCATAGGCAAAGGGAGATACAGCAGCGTTGCCGTATTGCACAGATAAATTGACCTGTTTGCATACGGTCAGAGGCACCAGTGAGGGCATGCCAGAATAGCAAGCAGAAAAGATACTGGACAAAATCCTGATCGCAGCGAGTTGATGAAGATCGCTCATTGCAGGGAGATCAATTAATGCCTCAGTTGGCGTTCCGCTCAAAATTGCGGCAGTTTCTCCTAAAGCCTGCCCAATATCCGCTGGATTTGGCACGTCAGGAAACTCGATCCCCAGCTGCTTTAAGACCCGCAATCCTGCATTCAGTGCTGCTAGTAGCTGTTGCTGCCCCATATCAGCTTGAATCTGGACTTCGTACACTTTGACGCTGTCCAACAACGTTTTGGCGCAGTTTTGCACGATCGCAGCCAATCTCTGCATTTCTTCAAAGTTACCGCTCAGAAATGCGGCCTCTGCTGCTTCAGTATGTAGGGATAATGTCAGATCGTATTGATGGTTCCAGCTATCTTCTGCTAACAACTTCAGCCCAAATTGCAAATACGCGATCGCCGCTGCATAGGCCGTTGCTGCTTTAGCTTTCTGGCCAGCAATTAAATTAAGTTTGGTAATCTCAATTTGTTCCGCCTCATCTGTAACTAGCTCAATGCCTAAATTGAGGTGATCGACAATTTCAAATATCTTTTCTGATAATGTTTCTGGGGATATGTTTCGCCAAAGTAAACGACCAATTTGCCAGTGAGTCGCTTGCTTAGAACTATCCTCAATTAGGGCATAGGCCGCCTGCTGCACCCGATCATGGAGAAACCTAGATTCTAGGCTGGTTAGATATGTATCTGTGAGATCTGGGGGAAGGGTTAACTCAGAGGCGGGTAATACTAATCCTTCTGCGATCGCCGATTCTAGATCCTGATAGGTATCAACTGGTGATCGCTTATAGATAATTGCTAGTGTTTGCAAGTCAAAGCAGTTGCCCACACATGCCGCTAACTGCAACACCTCTTGAGTCGATTCAGGTAGTTTTCGCAGTTTCTGAATCATCAATTCGACTACGTTATCGGTAATGTCAAGCGACTCGATTTGGGTAATATCCCACTGCCAACAAGGTTTGCTGACCTTTGGTGAAGCATTGAAGATCAACAAACCTTCCTGATACAGCGTTTTGAGAAATTGATTAACAAAGAAGGGATTGCCCGATGTTTTACGAATCACTAATTCAGCCAATGGTAGGACAGACGTGATATCACTATGCAATGTATCCGCAATCAGATGGCTAATATCTGCGAGAGCCAAGGGAGCCAGAGTAATTTCATGAATGACAACGGCTTTAGCGCGTAGTGCCTCTAGAGCGATCGTCAAGGGATGGCTCAAACTCACTTCGTTATCTCGATAAGCTCCAATTAAAAACAAATAGCCTATTTCTGCATCAGTCAAGATTACATCTAGCAGCTTCAGCGTGGCGGCATCAGCCCATTGCAAATCATCGAGAAATAGAATTAAAGGATGCTCTGGTGAACAGAACACCCGGATAAAGTTTTGGAAAACTAGATTAAATCGGTTTTGGGCTTCCGTAGGCGCTAACTCTGGAGCAGGAGATTGCTTGCCAATAATCCGCTCCACATCCGGAACCACATCAATCATGACTGAGGCATTGTTACCCAAAGCGGCTAGAAGTTTAGTCTTCCATTGTGCTAGTTGGGTTTCGCTTCCCGTCAGAAGTTGTTTTACCAGTGACTGAAAGGCGCTGATGAGGGCAGAGTAAGGGACATTGCGCTGGAACTGGTCAAATTTGCCAGAGATGAAATATCCTCTCGCGCTAACGATCGGTTTGTGAACTTCATTGACTAACGAGGATTTACCAATGCCAGAGTAGCCCGTCACTAGCAAAGCTGCCGTTTTGCCAGCATTGACGTGATTGTCCTGCGGACACGCTACGCGAGCGAACGTACTCATCAATAAACTAACTTCGCGATCGCGCCCATACAGCTTCTCTGGAATCGAAAACTGGCTAAATAAATCGAACTCTCCCACCTGAAAAGGAGAAATTGTGCCAGTTTGCAGCATCTCCAAACACAGCTCCAAGTCAGCTTTCAGTCCCAACGCACTTTGATAACGCTCCTCTGCCGTCTTAGCCAGCAACTTCATGACAATGTTAGACAGTGCTTCTGGAATTTCCGAATTGACCAGATGAGGTGGAACGGGCGTTTTGGCAATGTGACAGTGAATGATTTCTAGCGCGTCGGTTCCTAGAAACGGCAACTGCCCAGTCAGCATCTCGTAAAAAGTAACGCCTAGAGAGTAAAAGTCAGTGCGGTAGTCGATCGAGCGGTTCATTCTCCCAGTTTGTTCGGGAGACATATAGGAAAGCGTTCCTTCCAAACCATTAATGCTGCTAATCGCTGAATTTTCTCTGGATAGACGGGTAGCAATCCCAAAATCAATTAGCCTGACTTCACCCGTTGCTGAGTTCACCAGAATGTTGTAAGGCTTAATATCTTTGTGAACAATATTTTGTTGATGCAACTGCGCCAAAATTGCAGCTAAATGAATCGCAGTTTGTAGAAAATTGTTTAACTCAAAAGGTCGAGTGGCGATCGCTTTTGCTAATGATTCTCCGTCAAAATCAGACAGAATTAGAGCTAGCCCATTGCCGTAATTTTCTAATGCTAAAGGCTTAACAATTTCTTCAATTTCCAAGTCTTGCAGAATTTGATATTCATGCTTCAACTGATTAAGCTGATTCACCGTTGGATATTCAGCTTTCAGTGTTTTGATAATGACTGTTGATCCCAGCTCACTTAGAGATGCCCTTCTAGCTCGATAAACGCAGGTTGTAGCCCCTTCATAGAGAACTTCGAGCAAGTTGTAGCCAGCGATCGTAGAACTCATTTTCTTTTTTGTGGTAATACGGGTAGGTGCTCAGTGCTCGACTGTTATCTAGGCTAATTCTTGAAAGAGTTACTGAATGAGCGATTGGACACGACAAAGTTAGCAGCCTTATGATCACGTCTATCTCTAGAATAGATGACAGGATTTAAAGACTATTGTCGAAGCGGCCCTGCGGTGCTGTTGTGAGTATTAGAGCTCTACGAAAGGATTACCAAAGTTCTAGTTATGTGTTCATGATCCGGCTGATGCTACGACCATTAACTAAGAATTGGCGGAGATGGGAATCAAGCATTGCTTGACGCTCTTTTACAAACACTTTCTGACAAATAATTCTTTAAAGGACACCATCTGTTTGATCTAAATTGGCATTGGCTTGCTTGAAAGGAAGGGCTTCGTTGATGCCATCCATTTCCTGCTGCTCTAGCTCATTCACTTCCCGGATGTACGATCGCAGGATTTGGCTGAGGCGCTTGTCGTAGAAACGGTGCAGGCTATGGTTGGGCGTGGCAGGGAAGCCTCGGCGTTTTTTGTGACGACCACCCGCGCCAGGGTCGAAAGTTTGAATACCATGGGCGATCGCCCATTCAATTGGGCTGTAGTAGCAGGCATCGAAATGAAGACAGTCGATGTCTTGCTGACTGCCCCAGTAGCGTCCATAGAGCCGATCGCCTTTGGTGAGACAGAATGACATGCCCATCGGTTGGTGGGGTTCTTGTTCACTGTAGGCAGCGACGAAAACGACTCGGTGACGGTAGTGGGGCTGGAGTTGCTCAAAGAACCGCCGGGTTAGATATTTGCTACCCCACCAGCCGAATTTGTCGCAGGTATCGGCATAGTAGGTATACATCAGTGGGAATAGGGAGTTGGGGATGTCATCTCCAGTAAACGTTTTCAGCGTCAGACCTGCTTTCTCAACAGCTTTGCGTTCTCGCTTGATGTTGCGGCGCTGGTTGGCATTAAAAACATTGAGGTAGTCATCAAAGCTTTGGAAGCCGAGGTTGCTCCAGATGAAGCTATGGTGCAGCCAAGGGGTGAAGCCGTGACGTTCTAAAACAGGTCGCCATTCCGGATCGACATAGAGAAAATGACAACCGGAGATGCGGTTGCGATCGCAGAAGTGATCGATCTCATCCAGCATCATTTCCACGATTTCGTCTTCATCCTCGCCAGGGGCAATCAGAAAGCGATAGCCTTCAGCAGGGGTGAAGGGCGACATCCCTAGAAGTTTGGGGTAATAACTGATGCCTAAGCGCTGGGCTAAATCGGCCCACTGCTGGTCGAAGACAAACTCGCCGTAGCTGTGGCCCTTGATGTAGAGCGGAGCAGCAGCGATCAGGTGGCGATCGCGCCAAACGGTGAGGTGATTCGGCAACCATCCCGCTTTGGCGGTAGCGCTGCCCGAAGTTTCCATGTTGTTGAGCCAGTCCCACTCAAAAAATGGAGTGTTCAAGGGCATGGCTAATGCGTCCCATTCAGCCTGGGGCACTTCAGAAACTTTGTTGATCCAAGCGAGGGAATACCGGGGCTGGAGTTGTTCGACCATGATTGCTGGAGTTAGGGCCATCCGCTCTCTAGCGTAATTCAATCTTTTCAGCGTTGCAGGCGATAGTGGAGAAAAACTTCGGGGCCGTTAGTGTCCGCCGAGAGCAATTCTAAGCGGGGCGCTGATTCTGCCGAAAAACCTAAACCTTGCACTGGGCTAGGCGCGATCGCTCCACCCAGAATTAGAGGGCAAACCGTCAACCACAGTTCATCAATCAAATCCAGAGCCATCAAGGAACCAACTAACTCGCCACCTCCCAGCACCGCTAAACGCCGAATTCCTAACGTGGTTAATTGCTGAAAAGCTTGCTTCCAGTCCAAGGTTTGCTCAGGTGCCTCAGCCACCAGAATGCGCTCGAATTCAGCTCTCTCCTGCCAAGCCTTCGCCCCAAGCGTAATCGTGAGCAACCAGCGGGGTACAGGTTGAGCAAAGAAGCGCAGGTTGGGGTCAAATTCACCAGAGCGAGAGCAAACTATTTGTACAGGTTGGGCGGGTTTGCCTTGCTGCGATCGCATCTCTAGGAGTTCTGGATGAGATACCCGCAGCGTCGTGCCATAAGCACGCAACGTACCCGCCCCAAACAGTACTGCATCTGCTTGAGCCACTTGTTTTTCCAAATGAGCTTTGTCTGCAGCAGAACCAAACCGAGCGGGCGATCGCCTTACATCGGCAATTTTGCCATCTGCGCTCATTGCCAACACAACTGTCGTATGGGGTCGAGCCAAAGCCGAGTCAACCATAGAGTTTGTTTAAACTAGGTAAGGTTGAAGAGAATCATACTTATGGTGTCAGTTCAAGAAGCAGATTATTGGCAGCAACGGTATCGCGAAGGTACAGACCGTTGGGATATTGGACAAGCTGCACCACCATTTGCCAAGTTGCTAAACTCATCTCCTGCTCCTAAACCAGGCCGAACTGCCGTACTTGGTTGTGGACGAGGGTATGATGCGCTCTTATTTGCGGCTCATGGTTTTGAAGTGATGGGGTTTGACTTCGCGCCAGCCGCGATCGCTGCCGCCACCGTCCTAGCTCAAACTAGTCAGAACCCAGCCCAGTTCCTCCAGCGCAATATTTTTGATTTAGCCACCGAATTTCCTGGTAGTTTTGACTACGTGCTTGAGCATACCTGCTTTTGCGCGATCGCCCCAGAACAGCGACCTGACTACGTGCAACTCGTCCACACCTTGCTTAAAGCACAAGGACAACTTCTAGCGCTGTTCTTCACCCACAACCGTCCAGATGGCCCTCCCTTCGGCATCACACCCGTCCAGATTCAGCAGTATTTTCGACCTAGTTTCCAAATTCTAGAGCTAGCCCCTGTCGCCAACTCAATCCCAGAGCGTCAAGGAGAAGAGCACTTAGGCCGATTCCAGCGCCAGGATTGAAAGATAGACCCAGCATTTACAACTCAACTCGCAGGAGAGCTGCTCTCTTCGTAGAATGTAGTCAAGGTCACAATCAACGTGCAGAGAAATTGTCCAGAGATCGCATTCCCATGAATCCAATTGTTGAAGCAGTTACCGTCCTCGACAACAAATTATCCAACCGCTATATCGACCTCGATCCAGGCGGCTACTTCATCATCTACATCGATCGCGAAACCAACCAAATTTGCGCCAAGCACTACACCAACACCATCAACGATCGCGGGTTAGCCGTTGATCCAGAAACAGGCGAAGTCATCCCAGTTCGGGGAAAAGTAGAACGCACTCACACCAAAATCTACAGTGCCAGAAGTGCCAAAGAACTCTGCATCCAACTCTTTGAGTCCAAAGAACCCAGCCTCGTCACCAAGCTCGATCACGCCGCCTACCTAGGCCGAGAATTCGTCCGAGCTGAAACCGCCATGCTCTCCGGAGAGGAATATGTGCAGGACTAGAGAAGGATGAAGGGAGTGAAAGGTGAGGAATTAGAAGCCAGGAACTAGGAGCCAGAGATTAAGAAGTAGCAACCCAAGAACTCGAAACGCTAACAGCTAGGCTCGTTTGGAGGGGGTCTGGGGAACGCAACCGTCCCTCAGCGGGGGTTTGGGGGCGAGTGCCCCCAAGGCTCGGTTCTATGCCCGAGACTGTAAAAATAAGTAGAAATAGTAAGTCGCCATTGGAATCACGGTGGCAGCAACCAACAAACCAACCACCCAAACCAAAGAATT
This sequence comes from Trichocoleus sp. FACHB-591, assembly GCF_014695845.1. Classification (NCBI taxonomy): domain Bacteria; kingdom Bacillati; phylum Cyanobacteriota; class Cyanophyceae; order Leptolyngbyales; family Trichocoleusaceae; genus Trichocoleus; species Trichocoleus sp. FACHB-591. The sequence continues at coordinate 63,022 of NZ_JACJPA010000018.1, read as the reverse complement.
GCCTCGCTCCTGCTCGGTTTTCTCCGCCGTGGCGAATGTTCCTTCCACCCGTACATTGTCCACAACTTGAGGTGGACCCGGATCAGGCCGACCCGAAAGCACCGCTACCAAGCGATCGCTCACATCCAAAAACGCCTGGTTATAGTTGTCACCCTGCACCAACGGCACCAGCAATGTTTCCTGGGCCACACTAGTCGCGATCGCATCCGACATCACCGCTTTTACCTGGTCACCCGTGCGGATTGCCGCCTGATTCGTCACTTTATCTAGCACCAAAAGAGTTTGCTTGGCTTGGGCCTCAGGGGTAGGAAACCACTTCTCAAACAGCTTATTGGTAAACCCTTCTGGGCTTTCATCGTAGTCAAGGCGACGGATCACGACCAAATGAACTTCGTTCCCAGTTTGCTGCGATAAATCTTCTAATTCTTTAGTAATTTTGCCTTCGTTGAGGCGACTGATGACATCAGCTTGGTCCAAAAGCAGCGTTTGTGGCGGCGAGCTAGGCATCTCATAAATTCCAGTGGCACTAGCAGGTGAGGCCACCAACTGCACAGCCAACATAACTACCGCTAGGCATAGGACCAGGCGTTGAAGCAAACCACTCCAACAGCGAATGTTAATGAGGAAGTGTCTCATACGCACGTATCTCTAAACCAATGTTTTCACGATACACCGCTTAGACGAATTATGAACAATTGTTACAGAGATTAAAGAATGCAGACGGAATCCGTGAGCGAGTGAATCAGAAAATTAGCGATTTGGAGGAGCAAGAGCGATCGCAACTTTTTAATCAAAATTTCTGGAAGTTCTTGATTAAAAAATCTATTAAGAACTGCTACTACATTTATTCTGTGAGCTTTTCATGCTTGGCTACTATAACCTTGAATGAGCTAGATTTACGCTAAATTCTATGTCTAAAGGGCTAGATTATGGCTCTCCGTCATTAGAAGGAAAAATTTTCTCTTTTAATTCTTAATTATCAATCCTTAGTCGGAGGAAGCGGTACATCTGTTTTTTTAGGCTAGAGACAACAAGTGAATCACTTGTAATGATTTTGGGTTTCAACAAAGTTTAATAGTCGCTGAAGCAAGGAGTCTTTCTATGGCAAATAAAAAGAAGGAAGAGAAAGGGAAACAGGGTTTTGCCTCCATGGACGAAAGCAAGCAACGTGAGATTGCTAGCATGGGTGGCAAGGCTGCACACGAGAAAGGCACTGCTCATGAGTTTAGCCCTGAAGAAGCTAGAGAAGCTGGGCGCAAAGGTGGCGAAACAGTCAGCCAAGACCGCGATCACATGGCGGAAATTGGGCGTGAAGGCGGTCGGAACAGCCATAAAAACCGTTAGGCTTGAAGCATGCATCTGTTGAAGTTCTAACTATAAAAGCCCTGGGAATTACTGGGGCTTTTATAGTTAGAAAACTCTAATTTATTAGTTATGGTTCATCGCAGTCTAATTTTGCTGGCGATCGCTCTCCATCTCTGCTCCCTGCCTACAAATATTTCTATAACGAATGGCTGCTATTTTTAGTAGAAAAAACTATTCATTGGGCCTAAATTTGGCATAGAAGGTGGGTGTTTTTTTGTTTCGTTAGGCGCGATCGCTTCAATGCTCTCGACTCACCCAGTTGGGTCATTTACTTGGAGGATTTCTGTCATCGACTTAAAGGAGTATCTTTAAGATATGAAATTGAGCTGAGGGGCTACTGCAATGGCAGAAAAACTCTTGCTAGCAGCGGTCATCACTGGTTTGCTGAGTCTAGGGCTAGGAGCAGGGGAGCTGGAAACTATACCTTCAGCATCCTCTTTCTTAAGCTTTCGAGTTACCTCAGGTTTAAGCTTACCTCTCTATCCTTAGCGAGCTGAGTAGCTGGAATGAAGGGCCAAGCGAGGTCAACTGAGGGCGATCGCTACAGATCTGGTGTCGGCCTAAAATGGTTTTGGTTTGAGGTGTTTAGTAGTTGGGATCACCTTAAGACGGAGGTAAGTTAACCCTTCAATCACTAATATGAAGGGCCATAACACCTCCACCTAAAAAATAGTTTTATGTCTCCTACTCAAGCTCACCCCCCAGCCAAACGCATTTTAATTGTTGATGACATGCCCGATAATTTGTCTCTTTTAGAAGCAATTTTGATTGAAGAAGGATTTGAAGTTGATAGTGCCAGAAATGGTAAATCTGCTCTAGCTCTTTTAGAAGCGTCACCTCCTGCCTTAGCCCTGATCGATGCCATGATGCCTGGTATGGATGGTTATGAACTAACCCGGCGCATCCGGCAAAATAAAAGCTTACCGTTCATCCCAGTGATTTTGATTACCGCGTCTGAGAGTGCCAGTGCTCCGGCAGGATTAGACTTGGGAGCCAATGACTTCATCCGCAAACCGATTGACTATGACGAGTTAATGGCTAGGATTAATGCGTTTTTACGTTTGAAAGACACAATGAGTCCTTCGCAGTAGCCACTTTTCGAGGGTTAGTAGAGAGTTGCTTTTTTGCGCTCCATGGAAAAAGCAATTCTTAAATATAGACCTTATGCTCCCTAAGCTTGAATTTTTAGAGGCAAAGTCACTGTAAAGCTAGAGCCTACTCCCAGCTGAGACTTCAGCTCAATTTTTCCTTGCATGAGATTGACGAGTTGGGAGACGATCGCTAAGCCTAATCCAGTACTATCTGGCACATGCACCTCGTTGTTCTCAGCGCGGTAAAAGGGATCAAAAACCAATGACTGCTCTTCTGGGGTAATTCCGATTCCGGTGTCTTTAACTGCCAACAACCATTGGCGATCGCCTAAAGTCTCACAGGAGAGCCGAATCGTGCCTGATTTGGTGTAGCGAATTGCATTACTCAGGAGATTGGTAACAATTTGCTGTAAGCGTAGAGAATCTGTATACACCGTTGCAGGGGCGCGATCGCAATCAACCACAAGCTCTAGAGCTTTGGTATCTGCCAAAGGCCTGAGCATCTCCACCACATCCTTAATCACAGAACGTACTTCAGTGGGTTCTGGATGCAGCTCCATTTTGCCTGCCTCATAGCGGGAAATCTCGAGGGCATCATTGATCAGTCGCAGTAGCTGTCTACCATTACGAACGACAGTTTCAATATGCTCTACATGGGGCGTGGTGTCTCGTGTCTCTGGCACCTTGCGAGACGCTCGCAACATCAACTCTGAGTAGCCAATAATGGAATTGAGGGGGTTTTTTAGCTCATGAGCTAGTTGGGATAGATTGTCTTGATTCGCTTTCACTAAGCGAGTGAGTTCCTGGTTTGTAAGTTCTGCTTGGCTTTGGAGTTGGTGCAACTCACACAAGCGCTCTTCCACATAACTGTTGAAGCACTGGGTAATCGCTTCGTCAATCATGGTGTCAATTAAGCTATATGCCCGTATTACGTCCGACACCGTTCCTTTGAGAAAATCGGTTTCCAGAGTAGCAAAGATGACCCGACGTAGAAGGTGATACTCACGAGCAATTTCATTGGGTGCAAAACCTTGAGCCGCCCGTAAGACCCCATGCTCTAAACTTCTCTCAACAATGGATTGAATATCATTATCTTGAGTCTGGGAGAGAATGCTAACCATGCCTACAAGCACATCAGGAAGATGATCCCGAATTGCCGATCGCGGTAGATCGTCAACCGCCGGAATCTGTAAATCCTGGCGAACTGTCTCAATCCAGGTTTGTACAATGATGTCTCGTTTTGCAGCTAGGGCTTGACTAAAATCCATCGTGCCTCAGATTCAAAGGATGGAGCAGGCTCTAGCATCATTCTAATTGAGCAGCTGCTTGATTAATCACGCGATCGCCCTCTTAGAATAAGGCGAGCTCCCTTTGTGTCTGCACTGATTCAGCAAGTAACCCAGTATGACCCTAATTCTCACCAATGATGATGGTATTGATGCCCCTGGAATTCGAGCTTTGCAAAAAGCTGTGAATGGTATAGGGGTCGTGGTCGCTCCCAAACTAGAATGGTCTGGTTGTGGGCATCGGGTCACAACTACCATTCCCATTCATATTGAGCAGCGCTCGCCCGCCGAGTATGCGATCGGAGGCACTCCTGCCGATTGTGTCCGTGTCGCGATCAGCCATCTCTTTCCCAAAGTCCAATTTGTCCTGTCTGGGATCAACGCTGGAGGCAACTTGGGCGCAGATGTATATATTTCTGGAACCGTAGCAGCCGTGCGCGAAGCTGCATTACATGGAATTCCAGGCGTGGCTATATCTCACTACCGCAAAGGACGACGTAATGTGGATTGGGATACAGCCGCTCGTTGGACTGCTCAGGTTTTAACCCAGCTGCGCGATCGCCCCCTAGAACTCGGCAGCTTTTGGAATGTCAATCTGCCTCACTTAGAACCTAACGATCCTGATCCAGAAGTGGTTTTTTGCGGCTCCTGTAAGCAACCGCTACCCATTGATTATGCTGTTGAGGGAGACTCCCTAATTTACAAAGGAGAATATTCCAAACGCGATCGCACTCTAGGTAGTGATGTCGATGTCTGTTTCTCTGGCAAAATTGCCGTGACGCAGCTCCATCTATGACCTATTCCTTCCTTAAGGTAGATTAACCTTGGTGATCAGGCTTTTTGGGTGACAAAATTTGCGCTCATTGACGGAGTTTTGAATGCCTCATCAAAGGTAACGTAGGGAGAATGATAGCCCAAAGTTTTGCAGAGGAGAAATTCCAATGACTAACTTAGAGCAAAGCGTCTTTGATGTAGTCCGGCGGCGTCCTGTTTGGAGTGTCGTAATGATTGCCTACCAGCTCAATTACCCCCAACAAGATGTCAAAGCTGCCCTCGATCGCCTGGTTGAAACAGGCAGACTCCAAAACGCATAGAGCAGGCTATAAATTCAGGCTCAGGGCGATCGCTTTTCCACGGTGATTGCCCTGAGCCTGAATCCTCACTATTATTTACTAACTTTTGATTTCTGGCTCCTAGCTTCTGACTCCTAACTTTTACCTCTTCCCTCTCACGTCCTGAGATAATAAAGCTGGGTTGTGAGGAAGTTTGGGTATGCGAATTCTGATTATGGGTGGCACCCGATTTGTTGGGGTTTACCTGACCCGATTTTTGGTTGAGCAAGGGCACGAAGTAGTTTTGTTTAATCGGGGAAATAAACCTGCTCCGGTGGCGGGTGTGCAGCAAATTCAGGGCGATCGCACAGACCCTGCTCAACTCAAAGATAAATTAGCCGCAGAGACGTTTGATGCCATCTTTGATAACAACGGTCGAGAGTTGAGCGACACTCAACCGTTAGCGGATCTGTTCCGAGACAAAGTACAACATTTTGTCTACATGAGTTCTGCGGGAGTGTACCTGAAATCGGATCAGATGCCGCATGTGGAAGGAGATGTGGTAGACCCCAAAAGTCGGCATCGTGGAAAGCATGAAACAGAAGCTTATCTGGCGGAGCAGGGATTGCCCTTTACTGCAATTCGCCCCACCTACATCTACGGCCCGCAAAACTACAACGACTTAGAAGCTTGGTTTTTTGATCGTATTGTTCGCGATCGCCCGATTCCAATTCCGGGTCATGGTCTGCACCTGACGCAATTGGGGCATGTGCAAGACTTGGCTCAAGCAATGGCAAATATGTTGGGTAATTCGACAGCGATCGGGCAAGTTTACAATATCTCTGGCGATCGCTATGTCACGTTCGATGGCTTAGCCCGTGCTTGTGCAGTGGCTGTGGGGAAATCGGCGGATGCAGTTGAACTTGTACACTACGACCCAAAGCAATTTGATTTCGGTAAGCGCAAAGCCTTTCCCCTGCGGACCCAACACTTCTTTGCCTCGGTACAGAAGGCGATCGCTGAACTCAGCTGGCAACCTAAGTTCGATTTGGTTTCTGGGCTGCAAGACTCGTTTCACCAAGATTATCTCGCCTCCGGTCGAGACACAGCGGCAGTAGACTTTTCAGTGGATGACGAGATCTTGGGCGCATGAAACGTTTACACTACTTGGCTTTGGTCGGGGCGATCGCGTTGGGCACAGCGTTACGCTTCTGGAACTTGGATGCCAAACCTCTGTGGCTGGATGAAGTGATTACGGCGATTTTTAGCTTTGGTCGCAGCTACTATGATGTGCCGCTAAATGTGCTGTTTCCACATACGGTGCTGGATCAGGTCTTCACGCTCAAATCGGGTGTTAGTTGTCCGCAAATCGCCCAAACTGTTAGCACTGAGTCTGTGCATCCGCCGCTGTTCTTTTGCTTGCTGCATGGCTGGTTGCAGTGGATCAACCCATTGGCCCAGTCTTGGGTGTGGAAGTTGCGATCGCTCCCGGCGTTGTTTGGGGTTGCAGCGATCGTAGCTATTTATGGACTAAATCGCGTTGCCTATGCTCCCAAGGCAGGCTTGATGGCAGCAGCTTTGATGGCGGTGTCTCCTTTTGCGGTGTATCTCTCGCAGGAGGCCCGTCACTATACCTTGCCAATGTTGCTGATTACGCTGGCACTGTTGGGTTTAGTCCAGATACAGCAAGACTTGTGGCAATCTCAACGGCTCAGACCGCTGCCTTGGCTCGGTTGGATGTTGGTCAATGGCATTGGCTTCTATATCCACTATTTTTTCTTGTTGGCGTTTGTGGGGCAAGTGGTTACCTTAGTGGGGATGGCAGTTTGGCAACGCTCCAGAATCTCCCGCTACCACTGGGGGGCGATCGCACTAGCTATTTCTGGAGTGGCTTTGAGCTATCTCCCTTGGTTACCCACACTACTCAGCCACACAGGCCGCCCAGAAACCGATTGGCTATCTCCCTTTCAATCCAGTTGGCTCGACAAGCTAGCACCGCTCTATCAACTGCCTGCGGCTTGGCTAATCATGGTGATCTCCTTCCCGGTGGAGAATCAGCCACTCTGGATCGCTATTCCAGCGGCTCTGTTGATGCTGGTGTTTGCAATTTGGCTCATGCGCCATGCCATCCGAGGCTTGAAGCAGCTTTGGGTACAGCCAGAGACTCATTTAGCAACTATCACTCTGACCAGCTTTATTCTGTGCGTGCTGTTAGAATTTCTGGGGATTGTCTATGTGTTAGGCAAAGACATTACGGTAGTGCCGCGCTACAACTTTGTCTACTATCCAGCGGTCTGTGCTTTATTAGGAGCAAGCCTAACCCAGCTATCCCAAAACAGCTCTCTGCCTCCTAGAATGTCCTGGCCTCACTACTGGAGTGCTTACCGAGTCCAGATCAGCGTTTTAGTGGTTGGTCTCCTTAGCTGTATATTTTTAGGATTGGGTTTCATCTTTCAAAAACCTTACCAGCCGCAACAGGTAGCTCAGAATTTAATGTTGGAACCCACTAAACCTCTGATGGTGGTGACAGGTTATGACACACTCTTGGAAGTTGCTCTAGGGTTGAGCTTCGACTTGGAAGTGCATCGGCGATCGCTCACTTCTCCAGCACTCAATCAAAACATCTCCTTTGGTTTCTTGAGCCGCCAACCCACCTACAACCAGCTTTGGCAGAATTTAGCCAACGTGCAACCGCCTGTCTCCACTCCACCTAATTTGTGGATTGTTGGCAGTGGTTTGAGGCAAAGAGAATTTCCAGAGCAGCTGAGGTTACCAAGCCAAGCTAATTCAGGAGGGGAAACGGTGGCTTGCGATCGCGATGAAGAAAACTACCATCGTATTGGTGTGCCTTACCAACTCTATCGTTGCGCTGCTAGATAACGTGCTACTTAGCCTATGAATCTAATTATTAGGATTTTGTTTTGGCTGCTGGCTCTAGTTGGCAGTCTACTGATTCTTTCCCTCATTCTCTTAGGGATGGCACCGGGAGTCAGACCGCTGGACTTCACTGGCTTTTTGCTTTATGGTCCTGGTCCTGGATTTCTATGGCTACTAGGGTTGTTGCTCCTGGCTGCAATTCTACAGATTTGTAGCATAGCCCTAAGGCTTAGACGGCAACGTCATCCAAGCCAGTTATGCAACCGGCTTTCCTGGGTTAGTCTGATCTTTCTCTTGATACTTGAGGCAGTGATGATTGCCGATTTTCAGGAATTATTCTGAATGTTAGTTTAAGAACTACCTCCATCTAAGCTGTTGCCCAACCTGAACTTATGTCTGACACTCCTAATTCCCCCGTAGCTCGCAAATCCAGTATCACCGAACATGCCCTGACGCTGAGCGATCGCCGGATTCGCTATACCGCCTCAGCGGAGTGGCAAACGCTGTTTGAACAAGAAAAGCCTGTGGCAGAAATGTTCCACGTTGCCTATCTAGCTGAAACAGATGAAGCAACGACTCGTCCCCTAACTTTTGTGTTTAATGGTGGACCCGGGGCTGCTTCTGCCTATCTCCACATGGGTGCGCTAGGGCCAAAACGGATCTATTTTGATGCCAATGGTGGCTTGCCGAAACCTCCGGTGCGATTGGTCGACAACCTCGAAAGTTGGCTCAGTTTTACAGATTTGGTGTTTATTGATCCGATCGGAACGGGATTTAGCCGTAGTTTGCCAGCTGACAAAAATCAGCAGGACAAATCGAGTGAGACAGCTAGCAGCACGGAATCGGAGAAACCCAAGGAAGTAGAGTTCTGGGAAGTGGAGCGGGATTTAAAGGCATTGGGAGAGTTTATCCAAAGATTTCTCTCGCGCCACAAACGCTGGCTATCCCCTATCTTTATTGCAGGGGAAAGTTATGGTGGCTTCCGGGTTGCTAAGTTGGCTCGCAAGCTGCAACAGGAGTTTGGCATCGGTCTTTCCGGAGCGATTTTAATCTCTCCCGCCTTAGAATTCAGCTTGCTGGGTGGAAATGATTACAATCTCACTTCTTGGGCCACATTGCTACCTTCCCTGGCCGCGGCAGCAGCTCATCATGGACGCGCTCAGTGGGCTGGAGAACCCGGAGATCTATCTGCCCATATGGCCGTAGCCGAACTCTTTGCCCGTAGGACGCTGATTCCACTACTGGCGATGGGAAATGCGCTAACTTCTGAGGAACGCCAATCAGCCTATCAACAGATCGCCAATTTGATTGGGTTGCCGCTGTCTTTGGTAGAGAGACAGGCTGGGCGGGTTGATATTGAAGTTTTTTCGAGAGAACTGTTGCGCGATCGCCAGCGGATTGTGGGGTTGTATGATGCCTCAATCACCGCGATCGATCCCTTCCCCGATCGCACCGTTTATCAAGGGATTGACCCGACGCTAGATGGACTTGATCGCCTGTTTACAGGAGCAATCAACAGCCACTTGCGCGATACCTTGGGTCTGGAAACAGATTTGACCTACCACCTCCTGAATATGGAAACCTTTAAGGCTTGGCAGTTTGATCTCAAAGGAGAACTGAAACAAGGATTTATTGGTGCAGTAGATGATTTGCGTATAGGAATGACACTGAATCCTTATATGCAGGTGTATATCACCCACGGATTTTTTGATTTGGTCACTCCTTACTTTGCCTCAAACCATCTGGCAGATTTGATGAAACTTGACCCTGAGATTCGCCCCAACTTGACACTAAAACATTTCCAAGGTGGACATATGTTTTATAGCTGGGATGACTCACGCCAGCAATGGTTTGCGGAGATGCAGACCTTCTACCGAGACGCGATCGCCTGAGAAAAACTTATTATCGACGGGCTTCTGCGGTCGTGACAAATTGCTGGGCAGCCTGTTCGATGCCTGCTGGGCTAAAAACATCCATATACTTTTGGGCCATCGCAGGTGTGAAGAATTCCAGCATCAAGCGGTTTTCTACCCAAAACTCAACCACGTCAAACAAGCCATCTCGGTTGGCTGGAAGCACCCGCCAGCCTTCCCGCTCACCAATGCGTTCGATCTCTTCTAAGCTGAGGGATACAGAAAAAGCAGCATGGACAGGCGTGTATTGAGAAGACTGCTGTTCGTTGAGTTGGAAGCCTGCCTGCCCTTCCCAGGCATCGGGAATTAGTTCACTTCCCAAAGGATACAGCTCAATTCCAGTCCCGAATTCATCAGCGGCGAAGACAATGTAGCTGCCAGGGTTAGGAGGGAATGGCATCATCCGACCCTGGAGAACTTCTGCTAAGACGCTAGCAACGTGCTGAGGATTTTTAACGGAAACAGAAAGATGATGTAGCATAAGTGCCTCCTAAGGATGAATATTCGCTGAATTAGCTTGGATGATTAACTGATGCATCTAGAATAGGCAAGATTGTTAGGTGGTGTCACGACCCAAATAGATCATCCAACCGGGTGAGATTTAACGGTGAACGAATTCAGAACAGAGCGATATTCGCTCTCAATGATGCTGACGCCCAAAGCCAAACAGATTAAAATTCAGCAGCATGAAGCGTTGCTAGCTGCCCCGCGATCGCCAACAGAGGAGCCTTTTGTGGATTTCAAACACTTTGTGAATTTTAGACTGCTGCGAAAAGAGGCTAATCTGCTCTATAAGTCTCTCTCGCCACTGCTAAGCGTAGATGCTAGATTTGCCGATGCAATCTTGATAGATTTAGCCAAAATTGTGCAGCTCTGTGGCCGTAGCACTGGGAAGTTAAGCTCTGCTGAACTAATGGCCTATCTAGTGGTTTATGCTCTGGTTAAGCAAGATGCAGAGAAACTCAATGCTGCTGTTAATCTTTGGGAAGCTTCCTCGGAAGTGCAGTTGCAGTATCAAAAAATCACGTTGCAGCTTCTTTTAGATTTCACCAAAGACCAAAAACCTGAGCAGTTGATATTACCCTCAATTTTGAATCAACTAGATGAGGAAAAAGGCACCAATTATTTAGGAGATGTGATCAATGCCATCTACAAATTTGCCCAAGCCATCATCAAAGCAGATGACACGGTGGATTTACAAGATTTGGAATCTTTGTCTCTGATTTGGCAACTGCTCCATTCCTATCAGAAACTAGAGAGTTATCAAGCAGGATTACAAGCTGTCTCTCAGATTGCTCCCACCAGACCAAGTCCCACATCAAATCCTGGTACAAACTCTGGAGTAGCGCCACAAGCTGCTGCGACTCCCGCCCCAGAGCAGCCAGAAGAGATTTTAGAGCAAGCGCTAGCGGAACTCAATGATTTGACTGGAATGGAAAATATTAAAGAAGAAGTGAAAACCCTGACCAACTTTCTCAAAATCCAGAAAGTCCGAGCTGAGCGGGGTTTAGCTCAAACTTCGGTATCACTCCATGCGGTGTTTTGTGGGCCACCGGGAACTGGCAAAACTACCGTGGCGCGCTTGATGGGGCGGATTTATCACGGCCTGGGATTTCTGAAAAAAGGACATTTGATAGAAACCGATCGCACAGGTTTAGTCGCGGGTTATGTCGGCCAAACGGCTCAGAAAGTAGATGAATTAATTAACTCAGCGCTGGATGGCGTTCTATTTATTGATGAAGCTTATGCCCTAGTGCCTAAAGAAGCAGGACGTGACTTTGGTCAGGAAGCGATCGATATTTTGCTGAAACGCATGGAAGACTACCGCGATCGCCTAGTAATTATTGTGGCAGGCTACACCGACGAAATGACCACTTTTATTGAATCTAATCCTGGCTTGAAATCTCGTTTCAATCGCTATTTTTACTTCAACCACTATAAACCGGAGGAACTGCTTGCCATCTTTGAAAAGATGTGTGGCAAAAGTCATTTTCACTTGACTCCATCCACGCGAGATAAACTACAAACGATGTTTGCAGAGCTTTATGCGAACCGAAACTCAACGTTTGGCAATGCTAGAGTCGCGCGTAATCTGTTTGAGAAGAGCATCGAGCAACAAGCGAATCGATTGGCTGTGCTGACATCCCTAAATGATGAGGTTCTCACGACATTACTTCCCGAGGATATCCCTATTGAGACGGTCAAAGTCCATGCTGGTAAGGTTGAATGGCAAAACCTCACTGTACCCTCTCGCTGAGTGGGGCTTTGGATTATATGTTCTTTGCTACAGCAATCCTTTTTGATGCTTGAACAGGTTGTCGGGGTTTATCCTGTCTAGAAAGGCAACCCCCGCACCCCCTGGTTCAAAATAGGTGGCAAAATCAAAGCTTGCCTTAGTATGCTCAATCAGTTAAATTTCTTGACCAACTAGCATTAAGCCCACACTGAGGTAGCCAGAGCAGATCGTGATAAGGCCATCAAGTTACAAAGCTTATAAACAGCTCTAGCGCCAACATTGCCATCCCATTCATCATCCCCTACTTCACACACATCAAAACCAATAATTTTCCGACCGCTATTGACCACTTCACGGAACAAGCAAAACGCCTGCTCTAATTCCAGCCCACCGGGCACTGGAGTTCCGGTATGAGGACAAAGTTTGGGGTCTAAGCCATCAGCATCAAAGCTAATGTAAACGTGTTGGGGAAGCTCGGCCACCATTTGCTTGCAGAGTTCTAGCCAAGGCACGCCTGCATAAAGCTTTTGCTTCAGTAGAGGGTCGTAGTAGGTGGAGACTCGCCCGCCTGACTGCTGAATTAAACTGACTTCATCATGGCAGAAGTCACGAATCCCTACTTGAACCAGCTTTGAGACTTGAGGCACTTTTAGGGCATTAAACATAATGGAGGCATGAGAGTACTGAAACCCTTCATAGGCTTGGCGTAAATCAGCATGAGCATCAATGTGGAGGATGCCAAACTCTGAATAACGCTCAGCCAAGGCCTGAATGCAGCCCAAGGGAACGCTGTGATCGCCGCCAATCACTGCGACCTGCTTTCCTTGCGCCATCGCTGCTTTAGCTTGCTCAAAGAGCCATTGGTTTACCGCTTCACATTCCTGATTCACGGTTTGCAGTAGGTCTGCCAAGTCTGGATCAGCTTCAATCTGCCTTCCTTGTTCCATGTGGGCAATGATGCGAGTGGCATCCTGCCGTAGACTCTCATTTTTCTGCTGAATATGTTCTGGAATTGGAGCCATAAAGATGCCCTGCTGCCAACCCTCTGGATGATCGAAATCGTAGATATCTAGTTGGCGAGAAGCTTCTAGGACGCGCTGAGGGCCTGCGGCTGTACCCGCACCATACGAGACCGTCACTTCCCAGGGCACACCGAATACGATGGTTTGGGCAGATTCGTAGTTGAAAGGGAGACCCAACAAGTTACCGTTGTCAAGGCCAATATCATTGGGATTAAAGTTCTGTAAGATGTCTTCTCTGGTAGGCATAGGGAAGTTCCTGGAGCAACGTGGGTTAGTAACTTGAGTGATAGGACAGAGACGAGAATCGCTTCACCAAACTGAATGCTCTCCCAGTCTATATTTCCTTTAAGTTAAGAAACAGGGTGGATTAGCGTAGAAGAGATGGGAATCCCGTACCTGCTGAGCAAAACCCATGAAAGCGATCGCTGGCTACCGAGGACTAAGCACACGCCAGACGATGAAGAGAGTAAAGGCTAAGTAACCTAGTACTGTCGCCCAATCTTGCCAGTGATTGGCAGATAGCAAAAATTGGTCGTTCATTGATTGTGCTCCTACACGCCTCATGTCGCTGATTCCATTCTCATCGTTGCATGAGACTACAAATTACTTCTCCTACCCCTTCCGGCTTAAATGGCACTACTTTTCCATTTTGACGAACTCGCAGGCGATCGCGACAGTTATAGATCTCAATCGGTCTAGCGACTCCATTCACACTCACAGCGGCTCTGTATTCCCAATAATTCTTGGCGCTGCGTTGAATGCTAAGAATACAGATGGTGCGATCGCTGAGCAAACGACAAAACGATTTTGCCTCTACTGGTGAAACAGGGAAGAGTGACAACACGAGTAGCAACAGAAAAGTAATGAAAGAGGACTTCATGCTTGTCGTCCCCACAGAGCCAGTCCCCCACCTCGACCTCTGGCTGCAATGATATCTTCTTGCACTAAGAAGTAGTTGAAAAAAGCTTGCTTCTCCACCCCCACACTCGCCGCATAGAACTTGGCTTCACTGGTTTCTCCACCGCGAACTGTACCCTGATATAGGGAGAATTTAGACAGTTGCAAAGTGATTCTTGTGAAGTCAAACGCCAAGATGTTGTTTTTGCTCAACAGCTTAGTTGGGCCTGACAGTGCCATTTGAAGCTGACCCAGGTGAACTCGGTTGGTGACGTTACCTGTCTCAAAAGATGTACTGTAGGACGCGTTATCTGTCGCAGTTGAAGGAGATGCAGCTAAAGGGGATGCGGCATAAGCTAGAGAGATCGTGATCAAAGATGGTACGTAGCGACCTGCTCCTAGCACGACTCCAGCCCGCTGCCGAGTTTTGCGAGTACCTGTGATGAAGCAAAGCCGCCAGTCACCCGTAATATCGTTCAAGGAGTAACGAATTTTTTGCTGCTTGTTCGCTTTTTCTACAGCTAACAGTGCCTGAACCACCTGCTCAGGAGTGGGACGCTGACGAGAGCGCTCAAGCACTGCCAAGGCAGCTTGCTGAAGAATGGTCGAGTTGCTGTTCAAGCGGCTTTTGGTTTCACATACACCAATGACTATCTTACGACAAACCTGCTGCTGGCAGAGAACCCTGAAGTTGATGGTTCTAGGTTGAGCCTGCGATCGCCTCTGTCCGCTGTTCAGTCTATGAACCTACACATGCAAGTGAGAGAAAACTTCTCAAGACAGCCATAGTAGAAATTAATCCACTACTTTATGTGACTTCTCTATGACCGTCGAGTCATTAGTACCTAAATTAACTTTTACAGAACTGACGGTAGAGAGTCCGTTGAGCGATCGCGACCGTCCTAAAATTGCTCTCGATCTGCTGCGATCGCTGCATCTTCTAGAAGCAGCACACCATAGCCGTTTAGGAGTCTTTATGGGCCTCTATAGCTTTGCTGCGGCTGCAGCTTGGGTTTTGGCGACTCACTGGGGTAGCTTTTGGTGCCTCTGGGCCTGTGTGCCACTCTACATTCTGGCCGCTGCTGCTCTGCATGGCATCAGTTTGTTTACCCATGAAGGGGTGCATAGTGTACTGTCTCCTCATCCCCATTGGAATCGGGGGCTAAGTATGGTTTGTGCGATGCCAGTTTTGCAGAACTATGCAGCCTACAAGGTATTGCACCTCAAACATCACAAGCATCTGGGTGATCAGGGTGATCCTGACCACTATAAAAACTATACTCATTGGAGTTGGTTAGTCTTCTTGATGCACTGGGGACGTTTATTAGTGGGTTATCCCGTTTATATCGTCGCAATTCCTTTGTTGGGGTTTTGGCAGGGAAATCGCCGCGATCGCCTGTGGATTGGGTTAGAAGTTCTGTTGCTCGGATTGCTGATTTCAGGTGCGGTACTTTCTCCTATCCCGCGATCGTTCTTAATACATGGCTGGCTCATACCTATGTTGTTGATCAATGGGATGGTCAATATTCGAGGCATGAGCCAGCATACTCTACTAGAGCATGAAACTGACTTAATTCGAGGCACGAGAACGCTTCTAACTAACCCTGTTACTCGGTTCTTTATGTGCAATGAAAATTATCACTTAGAACATCATCTGTATCCTGCTGTCCCTTGGTATCATCTTCCTCAACTCCACAAAGAGCTGCAAGCAGAATTAGAATCTCGCGGTGCACCTTATCTCCCTTCATATTTCGCTTTTGTTCGCGAGTTTGTGGTTGCTAGTATTCGCCGGACTTCTGTGGGTAGCGTCGCGCTGGCAACGCTGCAAGGAGAAAAGCAGTCATGCTAGAGCTGCCGACCAAACTGTCAACGCTGTCTTCCTTGATGCCATCTGCACCCACATTGGTTTGCGAAGATCTGATCCAGTTCACCACGTTAGATGCTGCTGTCGCCCAGGTTGCAGCCGCATATGATTTTCCACATCATCCCTATTTCTGCTGGATGGTGGCCTCCGCGACTAGTCGGGAGGCTTTCTGCGACAGCCAATTGCCGTTCCGATTTGCTGTAGAGTCCTTCTCTCAGGCTCTGGCAGCCGTCTTGGCTAGAATTCCCAGTTTAGAAATGCGATTGGCGATCGCAGAAAATGTGGCTGAAGAACATGGGCATGGCGATCGCTGGCGGTCTCACAAATACACATTTCGGCAGTATTTACAGGCATTGGGAGCTACTAGCACTGAATTGCAAAAGCCCTGTCCCACCCCTGTTTTAGCTTTCAATCAGGCTATCCTGAACTACTGTCTTACCCAACCTGCGGAGGTAGGAGCAGCGATGCTAGGGATGATCGAATCTCTATATGTGGGCATTAGTGCTGCGATCGCTCAAACCCTGACCCAGCGAGCATGGGTTGCGCCAGGTAGCCAATCGCACTATGCCGTACATGAAAAGCTAGATGCTGAACATGCTCGTGACTTATTGCAACTAGCGAGCCGTGGTTGGCAAGACTCTCGATCTCGTCTGGCTCTAGCTCAAGCCTTGCTATTAGGGGCACATTACTTTTGGAGACTATATGTCGATTTGCTGCCCTCCCTCTGAAATTGCTTTCTCCCAGGTTCGAGAAGATCCTTTGACTGAATGGCAGCTGGTGGAGCGATTGGCAAAACAACAGGGGCATCCATTACGAATTTTATTAGTTGCTTCTGGAGGCTGTACAGCGCTGAGTTTGTTAGCCCATCCCGCGATCGCGCAGATTGATGCGGTTGATCTCAACCCTGCTCAACTGCATTTAGTCACGCTCAAACTGACAGCTTTATTACATCTCTCTCTACCAGAGCAGTGGCGGTTGTTAGGGGCAGTATCTGATTCTCTTCGAGTTTTTGATGCCGCAGGGAGATCTGAACTAGGGGCAGAAGCAAGCGATCGCCTCCAACTATACCAACGTTTACAGACTCACCTCCCTGAATCAACTCGTCTCTTTTGGGATGCTCGTCCGGACCAGATCGCTTTTGGAGTGAATCGAATTGGCAAGTTTGAGCAACTCTTTAGGGAGCTAGCGACTCTCTTTGCTGAACTGGGAATAAACCCACTTCGTAATCCCCAAGCAGCAATGGCTCATCCTCACTGGTCAGCAGTGTTTGCAGCTGTATTCGAGCGAGACAAACTAATGCAGACTTTTGGCCCCGCAGCAGTGAGCTATTCTATGGATCGGAGTTTTAGCGAGCACTTTGCGGATGTGTTTGCTCAAGCTTTGCAACGATTTGCCCCTAATCAGAACTACTTCTTGACGCAGGTATGGCGCGATCGCTATGCGCTTGGCTCGGATGGCGTGCCTTCTTATCTCCAAGCTGCGGTGCAAGAATCAATTCATCAGTTAGGTACTTCACGGTTAGCACTGCATCTAGGGCCGTTTACAGAAGTTTTATCAAGGCTGGTTCAGCAGGATGCTTACGATTTGATTCAATTCTCCAATATTTCTGATTGGATGCCCATTTCTGATTTACACCAAATGCTGGCTACAGCGGCAGCAAGTTTGCGACCAGGAGGGATATTGCTGGGCAGGCGTCTGAACGGTGATCATGATTTGGCGGCAATGATGGCCGAGCATGTTGCAGTCGAGCGGCAGCTCAGCGCTGAATTACTGGCTAGCGATCGCTCATACTTTTATCGGGAAGTGGTTGCAGGAGTGCGGCTATGAAGTTTCATCGCCTGAGCTTAGAGGAACGATTACAGTGGCAATCTGGTATTGCTGCCCTTGAGCAGATGGCTAGCTACCCTTTGGGAGATGACTTTTTTCAGTTAGACCACGGATCGGATTACTTCGCTTTTTTTGACCGCTTAGGATCTGTCAATTACTATGTGGCGCTTGATGGCGATCGCGTAGCGGCTGTGGGAGCAGGAGTTTTACGACAGGTAAAAGCTCGGCGGGCAGAAGCTTTGCAGCCAGCTTGGTATCTGTGTGACTTGAAAGTTAATCCCCTTTACCAAAGACAGCAGCTTTCGATGCGAATTCTTAGCCATGCGATCGCGGATGGGTTGCCAACTTGTGTTGCAGGATACACCATCTCCATGAATACCGAAGATGGCAGTGCCAGTCGCTGGGTTCGCGTTCTAGAGCGATTTGATCAAATTGCTTTTTGTCGGGCAACGACACTTGGTATCTATAGCTGTGATGCCATGACTATGCAGAAGCTGAAACCATTATTAGCAAAGCATCGTGGCCCTATTACTTATCTCTCCCTCCAGGGAGTAAAAGACCTGCGATTGCAGAGCACAGGCCAAATATTGCCTCTACTCCATGTGCAGTGGGGAGTAGGCAAAGTAGGAGCGATCGCAGTTCCCCAACCTGGATACACTCATATGTTTTGTGCTCCTACAGAAGATGCTCTAGCCACAGAACTGTCAAGGCTCGAAGTATATCCTAGTGCAACCGCTAGTGTTGTGAGTCATGGGATGCAAAGCGACTGGCGATTTATTTTAACTAGTGATATTTGATTCGATTCAAGCCTCTGGAAGGATGCTGCTAGAACATTTCACGCTTAATGTAGGACCGGAACTCAGCAATAAACTCGGGAATGCATTCGTTAATAGAAGGATCGCTCTACCGCTGGAATTTATTGTTGATACCCCTGGCTGAAAATTATTATGAGCTTGACTAATCCTTAAAAATAACTTCATAAAAATGACTTACTCACTGTTTCACCTGATTTTTATCTTGCCGCCCATTTTGTTGCTCGCCTTGCAGCAACCGCAACCTCTAGCAGGCGTGGGAGGTCGTAAAGCTGGGCTCTCTCTGCTCTTGATTGCTGCTGTAGCGTTTATCTACACGACACCTTGGGACAATTATCTAATTTGGCGCGATGTGTGGCACTATGGCCGCGATCGCGTAATAGGTACTGTGGGCTATGTGCCCATCGAAGAGTATTTATTTTTTGTGCTACAGCCAATTCTGACCGGGTTATGGCTATATCGGTTGTTAGCTCATACCGAGGAACCCAGCGAACTCAAATCCTCTCCCGCAGCCAATATAGGAGGAGCGATTATCTGGGCAGGTTTAGGTCTCGCGGGTGGTTGGTTACTACAACGCGATTTTGGCGTTTATCTGGGGCTGATTTTGGTGTGGGCTAGCCCGATCCTAGCCTTGCAATGGTTGGTGGGCGGAGCACAGCTTTGGGTTCGCAAACGTCTTTGGCTCACCGCCACTTTAGTCCCCACTCTGTACCTCTGGATAGCCGATCGCATTGCCATTGGCCAAGGCATTTGGAGCATATCAGAGGTGTATACCACTGGACTGCATTTATTTGGGCTACCTATTGAGGAAGCGACGTTTTTCCTTGTAACAAACTTTTTAGTAGTACAAGGGTTATTGTTGCTCTTAGTGTTCAGTAAAGCCGACAAGCCCTTCCTGCAGACGGAGAGCGAGTTTTGAGTTTCTAGACCGCTTCTACCTTGAAACTTATTTCGTTGTACGGAGAGAGATTAACAAATATTATGCTAACTTGATTCAATAGTTAAGTCACCTTAACTAGCAGTGTTTACAACGTATTGACTATGTCTTGGTTGTTCTTAGCTCCTTTGGGAATTGCAATTACTGCATTTTTCATCTACGAACGATCCTGCGATGAGATCGCTATTTTATCAGCGGTTGCAGCCATTACAGGCGTCCTTTTTGGTCTTATTCTGGCACCCTGGCAATTGCAGTTGGTGGCTTTGCTCCTGGGTCTCATGTTGAGCCAAAAATTCATTAAAGCAGAGCGCTATCAGTCCAACTCTCGGTCTGAGACCGATCCCATGATGACCATGATGTACAACGGTTTAGATCGCCAAAGACCTTTCAAGTAAGCGATTTTTCTGCCTGTACAAACGCAATTGTGCTTACCCAAGATACAGTTTTCTCTTGTAAGTAGCGCTGAAACAGCTTGCCGACCCAATTTATCTCAGATTCTGACAAATAATGACTGAGGTGATTGGCATAAGTAGGCGGATGAGCTGCAATCGCAAACCATCGCTCGATTAAAGCGGCAGAGATATACATTTCCGCAATTGTCTGAACTGTCTCGGTTTGAGCCCTACATCCTGCTTGCTCAAAGTCAAGCTTTAGGTCTGTGTGGTCCCAACTCATCTTAGGATCGCTTGTGTCTGCGTAGACGGCTTCTTCAGCAGTCACTAATCGTTGATACAGATCAGGCTCAACGTGAGCTGGGTCTAGCAATCGATACAATCGTTGGCTATGGCGTGGCATTGTTTCCGCCAATGTGATTTGGCCTCCGGATTGTAAGAGAGATACCCAGACGCGAATTAGGCCAGGTCTATCTATTGCTGCCATTAAGACGTTGCGGCCCACAATATGATCGAACCGGATGTCGGGTGCCTGAGCCGTTAATAAAGCGGGTAGTTGTTGCACAGAGCCTTGCAGAATTGTCGGTCGTAGCAACTCTGGCAAAGCTTCTACTTGAGCTTGTAAGCGTTCTACGTCTGTTGAGGTTGGCACCTGTACGTAGACACCACCTTCTGGGACTCGGCGTAGTGCTTCCCAAGTGAGTAAACCGTTGCCACCATTGAGTTCTAGGATTGTGTGGTGCCGCTGGGGTTGAGCCATTTCAAACAGGCGATCGCGGACCTGTGCCAAGCGTTCTCCGGTTTGAGATAGCGTGCGTTGTAGCCAACGTTCTTGAGCTTTATTGGTGGGGCTGTAGGTGAGAATTTCTGGAGCCGTTACATCTAAGCCTTCGGCGATCGCAGCCAGTTGGGCTTCCCGACGACGCTCGACTTGGGTACGAATGCCCGCTTCAAACCCTTGCTCCGAAGGTTGGTAGAATACTTGGCCTTGCAGCGCCGTTGGTAAATATTGCTGTGCCACCCAATGATCGCGGTAGGCATGAGGATAAAGGTAGTTAGCTCCATGTCCAAAGCTGTGTTTATCTCGATTGGCATCCTTGAGATGGGAGGGCACATCGGCTTCGCGTTCTCGCTCTACGGCGGCTAAGGCATCAAAAAAGCCCATCACACTGTTAGATTTTGGGGCTGTTGCCAAATACAAAGCGGCCTGAGCTAACGGGTAGCGACCTTCTGGCATCCCCACGCGATCGAATGTGGCGGCACAGGAATTGACTCTGGCGACGGCTTCTGGGTCTGCGAGTCCCACATCTTCACTTGCCAAAATCAACATACGGCGAAAGATAAATCGCGGATCTTCCCCGGCGTAGACCATGCGAGCCAGCCAGTACAAGGCTGCATCTGGATCGCTACCCCGCAGACTTTTGATGAAGGCGCTGATGATATCAAAGTGGGCGTCTCCCTCCTTGTCATACAGAACCGCTCGCTGCTGAATCGACTCTTCGGCAACTGCGAGATCAATGTGAATCGTCCCTGTGCGATCGGGAGTTGTGGTTTCAACCGCAAGTTCCAACGCATTCAGGAGACTGCGCGCATCTCCGTTCGCCACATTGACGAGATGGTCTAGGGCTTCTGGATCAAGCTGAATCGCGCGATCGCCATAGCCTCGTTCGGCATCCGTCAGCGCTTGGTACACAACTCCAACTAAATCAGCCGCGGTGAGCGACTTGAGCTGAAAAATTCGAGAACGGCTGACGAGAGCTTTGTTGACTTCAAAGTAAGGATTTTCGGTCGTGGCTCCAATCAGAATCACGGTGCCATTCTCTACCCAAGGCAGCAGCGCATCTTGTTGCGACTTATTGAAGCGATGCACTTCATCTACAAACAAAATGGTTCGCTGATTGTGGCGATCGCGCCGTTCTTGAGCCGTTTCGACCGCTGCGCGAATTTCTTTCACTCCTGCCAACACCGCATTAATCGAAATGAAGTGCCCCTGAGTGCTGTTGGCGATCACCCGTGCCAGCGTCGTTTTGCCTGTACCTGGTGGCCCAGAAAAAATCACAGAGGCAAGCTGATCGGCTTGAATGGCACGTCGCAGCAGTCGTCCGGGGCCAACAATATGCTCCTGCCCGACAAATTCATCTAAAGTGCGGGGGCGCAGGCGATCGGCAAGAGGGGCAGCTATCGGGTTCAAGGCGAGTCTGGGTGGGAAGGAATTAGGGTCTCAAGCTAGGATAGCTCGCAGAACTGCCAAAATTACTAGTGGTCTTCTAAGACAACCCTAAGGAGAGAACAGCGTGAGCAACCTAGAGAAAAAGCGATTGGATGTAGCCCTGGCGATCGCGGGTTACGCCGTGGGCAGCGGTGCAGCAGTGGCGGTGCCGACTTTCGGCGGTGAACTGCCAAAACAAGTGCTACTCAGCACTTCCGACGTGCTGATGTACACCAGAATTTGGAAGATTTATTTTGAAGAGGATTTGTCCCACAGCAATTTGATGGAAATGCTGACCCAGGTGGGACTGGTGACCGTGGCTGCGACTGGCGTTGCGTACATTGTGGCGAAAGGCAGTACTGCAATTTTGAAGGAATTTACCAATTGGCTTGGTCCACTAGGCTGGGGAGCGACTGCCGCGATCGCTGGATCTCTAGCCGCTCTATCCGGTGCTGCTTGGGCACTTTACTGCGACTACCTGTATGCGGAACGCAACCCCCAGCCTTCGATCTAACTGAGCTACTTGGAGCTAATAGCAATACTTTGCGGTGTCCAAGTCGGGCCAGGACAGCGTGGCCCATCTGTGGTCCAGTTGATGGGGTCAATGCACATACGGCGGGCTTGCATGCCTGTATCCCAAGCGTGGTAAACGATGTAATCAGTTTCGCCATCGGGGCCAACCGTAATCGAATTATGGCCAGGGCCAAGGACGTAACCGGGATGCGATCGCAAAACTCTTGGGCCTGCTTCATTGCCTGCATCTGAGTATGGCCCCATCACGTGATCCGCCACGCCATAATCCACCCCGTAGCTATCCGTTTCCCAGCGTCCACCACTGTAGAAGCAATAGTAGCGATCGCCATACTTACGGACACAAGGACCTTCTAGGGTGTGCCAATCGTAGATGCCGCCATACATCGGGCGATCGGCCAGAAATCTTTGCCAACCGGATCTGGCCCGCAACACCACTTGGCCTTCACCTGCTAGTTTGGTCATGCTTTCCAAGCGATCGATCATTAGGGCAGTGCCAGCTCTAGTATTCTCGCTAGTGTCTAAAAAATCTTGGGCATAGAATAAGTACCACTGCCCGTCGTCATCATAGAAGGCATGGGGGTCGATCGCGAACGGGCAAGACTGTGGATCTAACAGCGGCTCGCCCACATCTTGATATGGCCCTAGCGGATCTTGGCTGGTAGCAACTCGTAACTGGTGGTTTTTATCTTCATGCCCCACCGAGTAATAGAGATAGAAGGTGCCGTCGCAGTAAGCGACCTCCGGTGCCCAGAAGTTATTTCCCAAACTGGGGTCAGGCCGCAGCAAAGCATTCTGGACAAATTCCCACTTAATCAGGTCATTAGAACGCAACAGCGGAAAAACTCGTCTCTGCCCAGCTTCCTCTACTTCTCCGGCGGCTTCTGCTGGCCCAGTGCCGATCGCGTAGTAAACACCTTGGTGCTGCCAAACATACGGATCGGCAAAATAATCTGGATAAACGGGATTAGTGTAGGTTGTGGTTTCTACGTTTGCTTGTGAGCCTAATCCAGATCTCGCTTCAGATTGAGTCATTCTCACTCCTTATCTGCAATCCATCCTCGTCACGGGAAATGCAGCAACAAAAAAATAGAGGATGGAACTTTGATCGTTAGCGATCGCCGTTCAATCATCCTCTATCTGGAGTAAGCTTCTGAGATTAAGTTTTAGTACTTAAAATTGATGTAAGTTTCGGTCTTATTCTCTGGTAACTGGTCTACCACATTGCAGCGCAACATTTCTTGGAGGTGCTGCGGTAGGCTCTCGTAATAATCTTTCTGAACCGTCAAATCCATTACAGGGGTATGCAACCAGTGCATCACATAACCCATCACTACCATTGGTCGGGGCTGAGCGGTGATATTGGGCGAACCTCGGTGGATTGCCAAAGGCGATCGGATGATCACATCACCCAGTTGCATGGGGAAAGACTCAACGGGAATCTCACCCGCTCTAATTTTCACCAATGCTTCTTCACGGGGCATGACATGGGTGCCTCGTGCCATTTGGAAGGGGCCGTTGTCTTCCGTCACTTCGACTAGGGGAAAGTTAACTGCTAGAGCATAGAGTGGCGTGACAATCTGATCACTAAAGAGAGGACGGAAATCCCGGTGCAGTTCTTGGTATTCCGAGTCTTGGAAGGGCGTATCTGCCCCTAGTTGCACCAAGCGGTATTCCTGGAAGAAGACGCGATCGAGCACACCCAAAATCGTAGGATTGGCAAACACCTCAGTGTTAGCAAAGGGTTGTACCCAAGGCAAGGTCAAATAATAACGGTTTTTCTCACGAGGGGCTAACCCACCGGGCCGCTGTTGACGCTCCCGAAAGAGTGCATCAAATGCTGTTGCCCACTCTTGGACCAACTCGCGATCGAAGAGTTCGGGAATGACACAAATTCCATCTCGATTAAGCATTTCGGCAAATCGATCTAAATCCGCTGCTGTGAATTTGCTAACACCAGTGGTATTGAGACTTTGAACCATTTTGCTGTCCTTCCTTGGGGCAGAATGTGGGAGTTGAGGGGGGCTCTCGACAGTAAGCGGGATGGGCGATCGCGTGATGTTTTTATCGAGAGTAAAATGTGTCGAGCTTTACACTTCTATTCTGCCCTGAGGAAGAGGTAGGATAACAGCAAAATGCTAAACAAAATAATTAACAAATTGTGAAGAGTCAGCTGGATTAAGTCATCCGTAACCATTCTTTAATCACCTTCACCAGCCAGTTGCATTCGTCCCAACTAAATCCTTTAGCAAAGAAACTTTCGCTACTGTAGGTCTGGATCGTGACCACCCTTTTTTCATAAGTTTGCTTGCCCGCCCGGAAGGCTCTCAGGGTATGAAAAATATTGTGAATCTCTGCATTTGAGCCTTGAATCATCGTCAAGGAGAAGCCAAAGGGAGATTTGTAAATTGCAAATTTCTTTGGAGTAAATTGCACATAAGTTGGTAGAAAATCCCAATAGGTCGAAGCAGCAATTAGCAGCACGATTGGTAAGAAGAAAAAGAGAGTATTGCCAAACTGCCAGCTCATACTAGCCATCACAGGTGCCCATATCTGACCGAAGATCGCTAGCCCAATGCCAACCGGAATTAAGTAGAGCAAATTCCAGGGGTTTGCACCTGGGACTTGAATCAGCAATTCATCAGCAGTTTGATGCAACTGAATTCGAGTATCAAAATGAGGCACCAGCGATCGCTCTCTTTGAAGTGCTGGTGATCGCTCACGAGATGGGTTAGGCTGTCGGGAGGAAGTCGAGGGCGGTACGGCTTTACTGGCTTCTAGCGATCGCAAAGCTTCTAGCGCTTGTCGAGCCGTTTGAAACCGTTTCGCTACGTCAGGCTGTACCAGTTTAGCCACCCACCAGACAAAGTCAGGGTCTAAGCTGACGCGATCGGCAAACTGAATTTGCAGATCTTTCTGAGGTAACTCTGCTGGGGATACCCCTGTGAGGAGGTGAATTAGGGTTGCTCCCAGCGCGTACAGGTCAGAAGCGGCAACAGCTCGGCCCCCAAACTGCTCCATTGGGGCATACCCGTAAGTTCCCACAACTGTAAACGTGCTACCTTCAGCCGCAGCCTTATCCTGAACCGCACCAAAATCAATTAGGTAGATGTAATTATCTTTGCCCAAAATCAAATTGCTGGGCTTGATGTCACGGTGTAATACCGAAGGGCTGAGTTCGTGAAGATAAATCAATAAATGCAGCAGATTCGCTGCCATCTGCCGCACTTGCCGCTCGCTGAAATGTTGACCTCCAGCGATTAGTTGCTTCAAGGAAGCGCCAGCAATATGGTCTTGCACCAGTCCAAACCAAAGCAGGCGATCGTCAATGGAAAAATAATCGCGGTACTTGGGGATTTGCGAGTGCTTGAGTTGTCGCAACACTTGAGCTTCGCGCTCAAACAACTTTAGGTCGTCCCACTGCACTTGATCGCCAAATGCCAAGAGCTTGATCACTACTAGTTCTGGAGGCTGCGCTGCTAAATCTTCTGCCAGCCAAGTTTGCCGTCCAGCCGTTTGCCCCAGTTTTTGTTTCAGTCGGTAGTGCGCTTCAGTTGGCGTTCCTTGGCGAATGTGGAGAACTTGTTCGGGTTCTAGCATAGAAGTTAGGTGAGCATCTCCTTAGCTGTAGTAATCCCCAAGTAGCGAGGAGAACCTCTAAAATGAGGCCCTGATCCTACCGACTCTATAGATACACAGGCTCACATGCACTTTCCTAAAAGCTAGATGGTTCTGATAACCACCCTTAGACTCAGGCTAGGGATAGGAGGGCAAACGTTATCCTAAATTTAGGACTAGGTACAGCAACAGGGGAGGAGCTTGTGGATCAGCTCTTGAATTTCAACACTTTGATCGAGTTATTATTAGGCGTGAGTTTGAGTGCGGCTTCTGGCTTCCGAGTCTTTGTACCACTCCTAACACTCAGTGCGGCGGCTGTGCTGGGCCATGCCAACTTACCCACTGACTTTGACTGGATTGAAAGCCCGCAGGCATTAGCTGTGTTTGCGATCGCCTCAGTGCTAGAGGTAGGTGGCTACTACATCCCCTGGTTCGACCATCTGCTCGATGTGGTGGCAACGCCAGCAGCAATTTTAGCGGGCACAATTGTCACAGCTTCGCTGGCTCCTGACCTTAACCCCGTGGCGCAATGGACGCTAGCTCTAGTCGCAGGGGGAGGAGCAGCAGGCATCACCAAAAGCTTGACCAATCTGTTACGAGCTACCTCAACTGCAACCTCCGGCGGCTTAGCGAACCCAATTGTGGCGACAGTGGAATTAGTCGTGGCGATCGCGCTCTCGATTTTAGCGATCACTTTGCCAGTTGTTGCCATTCTTGTGGTGATCACATTTCTGGGATTTGCGATCGCGAAACTGTGGCGATTTTTCTCTCGTTTCAGAACGCCGCAAAGCACCCCAGAAAATTTGTCTTAATCCCAAGCCGCCCTCGCAGCGATCGCGACAGTACATGGTTGCAGCAGTTATTCTTCTTCTGGCGATCGGCCTGGTTGTGGTTGGGATTTTTGCCAGTCCTCTCTTGGTAAAACGACGCCGCGATCGCCTCAAAGAACGCCCATTTCCACCCCTTTGGGATGCGGTAGTAGAGAATTATCTCCCTATTTATTCCAGTCTCTCTGCTACTGAAAGGAGACGATTACAGGGACATATCCAAGTCTTTCTGAAAGAGAAGCAGTTTATTGGCTGTGGGGGGTTGCAAGTCACGGAGGAGATGAAGCTGGCGATCGCAGCAATGGCCTGTTTGCTGTTGTTGAATGAGCGAGGAACCTATTTTCTCAAGTTGCGATCGATTCTGGTGTATCCCGGCACTTACTTTGTGAATGAAACTGCGATCGCAGGAAATTATGTGGTGGAGGAAAGACGAGCCGCGCGGCTAGGGGAGTCGTGGAGCCGTGACCAAGTGGTGTTGTCTTGGGAGCAGGTGCAGCGGGACGCGAGTAATTGGCGAGACGGACATAATGTAGTGCTGCATGAGTTTGCTCACCAGCTAGATCAAGAGGATGGCAACGCCGAGGGAGTACCGTTTTTGCCCAAAAATCTAGATTATGCAGTCTGGGCAAAGGTGATGACGCAGGAGTATCAACAACTCTGCCAGAATGTGCAACGAGGAGCCAAAACGGTGATGGATAGCTATGGCACTCTAAATCCTGCTGAGTTCTTCGCTGTGGCAACCGAAACATTTTTTGAAAAACCCCAGCAATTGTTAAAAACGCATCCCGCCCTTTACGAGCAGCTACAACACTACTATCAACTCGATCCGGTGAAATGGGTTTAATTATGGCGATCGCTGAAAGGGTTTAGACTGAGGCTAGTGATCGACAATGCCGCATCAGGGAGTATGCAAGACAGGGGTATGAATCAGCATCCCTCCGACCCGTCCGATTCTCATCTCAATGATAATAATGGCTCAGGCCAGAAAACACCTCCATCAACCCCACCAACGCCTGCTCCCCCTACCTCTCCTTCACCAGAAGCGGAACAGGCGAAGCAAGAACGGCTCCGAGCTACTCAACAAAGTTTTAAGCGCCTTTACCTGATCTTGCTTGCCGTTGGTCTGTCGATTGGAGCGGTTTTAGCAGTTGGGGTGTCTATTCTGCTCGATCGCTTTGGGCTCTCTGATCCGCCCTCTAGGTGCGATCGTAATTCGATCGGATGCTTTCAGAACGCGCCACCTGAGACATAGAGCGATCGCCCTCTATCTTCTCATTCCTTCATTGATCACACTTGACCTCAAAGGAGTGCCAACGGGGCTGATCGCCTTTTTGTCTACCCTAATCTGAGTTCCATCACGATAATAGAAACTCGTAGACCCGTCACTGTGTCTAATGGTTGCGGCAGGAGAGGCCACTTGGCCCCGTGGAGAACGGATGGCACCATTAGAATAAACTCGGGCACTATTGGGGTAGTTGGGTTGGCTGTCTCTGGTATTGGGAAAGTTAAAAGTTCCCAATCTATCAATGGCAGCCTGAGCCTGAACCGCTGCGGCACTGGATAGCTCTAACCCCAAAACTACTAATACGCCAGCAATTAAACGTTGCATCAGTTGGCCTCAGACATCGAAAAGTTTGAAGTTGTAGGCAGGGCCGATTCATATGGTTCCCTACTTCTATTATTTCAAATCTCTTTGCGTTTGCC
Source organism: Trichocoleus sp. FACHB-591 (assembly GCF_014695845.1). Classification (NCBI taxonomy): domain Bacteria; kingdom Bacillati; phylum Cyanobacteriota; class Cyanophyceae; order Leptolyngbyales; family Trichocoleusaceae; genus Trichocoleus; species Trichocoleus sp. FACHB-591. Next base: position 34,562 of record NZ_JACJPA010000018.1, on the reverse strand, counting down.
CGCTCCTCTGAGTAGTATCTGCGTGATTACATATCTTCTAGTTCTATGCCCTTAGTTTCTTTGACTAGGAAGAGCACAAAGAAGAAAGACATGGCTGCTGCTGTAGCATAGAGAGCGTACGCAGTCCCCAAACCAAAGGATTCTAGCAAGGGTGGGAATGTAGTTGAAACAAGAAAGTTGGCTACCCACTGAATCGTTGCACAAGCTGCCAAGGCAACCGCACGAATCTGGTTGTTAAACATTTCACCCAGTAGCACCCACACCACAGGCCCCCAAGAGAAGCCGAAGCAAAACACATATAGGTTAGCGGCCAGTAACGCGATAATGCCCTGAGAGCCTGCCAGTACTGGATTGCCCGCCGGATCTACCGCCGCATTGCTAAAAACAGTTGCCATTGCGCCTAGCGTCAGTGTCATGCCGATGGACCCCAAAACCAATAGGGGTTTGCGGCCAAATTTATCCACAAAGGCGATCGCGACTAGGGTAGTGACGATGTTAGTGACTGAAGTGATCACGGTAATCCAGAGCGAACTCGCCTCGTTAAACCCAACCGAGCGCCACAGGACACTGCTGTAGTAGAAGATGACATTAATCCCCACGAACTGCTGGAAAATAGACAATCCCATCCCCAACCAAACAATCGGAATTAAACCACCTCTACGACTCAAAAGATCAGAGAACTCAGCAGTGCGATCGCGAAGCACTGTATCGCGAATTTCCTGGATTTTGGTTCTTACATCAATGGTTCTATCTACCTTGGCAAAGACAGCCGCCGCTTCGGATTCTCGCCCTTGCGCCACTAAGTAACGGGGAGACTCTGGAATTCTTAATGCCGCTACACCATACAGAATAGCGGGAGGAATTTCTGTCCAAAACATCCATCGCCAAGCAGCAATGCCAAACCAGAAAGGGGCAGTCGCAGAACCTGCAGAAACAGCAATAAAGTAGTCAGAAAGCAAAGCCAGAAAAATCCCAACCACAATTGCCAACTGCTGCAAAGAGCCCATTCTCCCTCGTAAATGTGCCGGGGAGACTTCAGCAATATAGGCTGGGGCAATCACACTGGCAGCACCAACGGCTACACCGCCTAAAACTCGCCAAAAAATAAAATCCCAAATGCCGAATGGTAAGCCAGAGCCGATCGCGCTAATTGTGAATAATATTGAAGCAATGATCATGACTCGGACTCGACCAAAGCGATCCGAGATTTGGCCTGCAAAGAAAGCTCCGATCGCAGAACCTAACAGTGCTAAAGAAACGGCTAAGCCGATCAACACACTATTTGCTTGAAAGTGAGCTTGCAAAGCCGCAACCGCACCATTGATGACCGCAGTATCAAACCCGAATAAAAAGCCACCCAGTGCCGCCGCTCCACAGATCAGCAGAATATAGGAGCGATTGTTCTGAGCAGTAGGTTGTTTTGTTGAAAGCATGACTATACTTGTTAAATAATTTTCGTTAAGTCGGTCAGCCACAAAGTTAGCCAACAGAAAATAGGAGCCAGCCTCTGACAGGATCGTTGCGCTCTTAGCTCTAATATTCTTTGTTGGATCTTGACCTTATCCTGCTTTCTACTCGCTGCTCATCTGCCTTAGCGAACATGTTCTTTTTCGAACATCCCCCGTTGAAAGGAGATTTGCCCCTCCGAAGGCGTAGTAGCAGTTGATACACATATGGTTTAGCTAATCTACTCGAACCCTGAAGTCGTAGAAATGATTGCCTGGGCCACCGTAGCCAAAGACATAGTAGTTGCCTATTTTTTGTAGTTCATACTGCAACGGTTGCGATCGCTCAGTTATGCAGTGGGCATCCAGGCTAGGTTGCAGCCAACATGGTGACAAATAACAGGCGATGGAGCGATACCCGAATCATAGGTTTGGCCTACTAAACAGCAGAACTGCAAAATATTGCCTGATCGTAAGTTAAAGTTTTTTCGGAGATCGGTGAGTGAATCTAAAGTTAAAGGCTCACTTTCCGGACTCTGGCAGGCTAGGCAGGTAGTACTCTGCCATTAGATTTTAGGATTTTTAAGGGAAATTTTTATGACATTTCGGATTCTCAGCTTAGATGGAGGTGGAATTCGGGGAGTTATTGCAGCACGCATTCTGCAAGTAGTGGAGCAGCAGTTAGGCGGCCCTCTGAGCCAGCATTTTGATTTAATCGCTGGAACTTCCACAGGCTCACTCTTGGCCGCTGGTGTAACTTTAGGCTTTAGCAGTGAGAGGTTAATCAATCTTTATCAAGAGCGCGGCAAAACTATCTTTCCCTATGGGGATTGGTGGGGCTATTTGATGCCGCAGCGGTTAAAACTGATCGCGCAATATGGTTTGACCAGTTTCCCCCCTTCTCTCTCTGTGCCCAAGTTTTCTGATGCAGGCTTGCTGAAAGTGCTGCAAACAGAATTAGGCGATCGCAAATTCTGCCAAATCAGTTCTGCCCAGATATCTAATGGCGAATCTCAAAAACTCTTGGTCACGACTTACGACACGATCCGGCGCATGCCACTGGTGTTTAAGAGTTGGCGGCATGACAAGTGGTATGCCAATGTGCCCTTATGGGAGATCTGTGCTTGCTCTGCTTCAGCCCCCTCCTATTTTCCTGCCCATCGTCTCCTAGTACGGGCAGACGGAACTGCTAAAGGTGCCACTCCTCAGACGCTTACCTTAGCAGCGACTCCCTGGCAAGATGCAGATGATTATTACAAGATGCAAATTGAAATCTTAGCAGGGCCAGGAAAAGGGCAAAGAGCTTCAATTGAGCGCTATGATGCTGCCACCCAGACGGCAACTATGGCGCAACATTGGTCTGTGGTGCCCGATGCTACTTCTACGTACCGTCTGATCGGTGAGTTTTCTACCATTGATGGTGGAGTGGGAGCCAATAACCCGACCGCCTGTGCGATCGCGGAAGCTCTAAGATTAGGTCATGCGCCACAAGATATTCAGGTACTCTCTATTGGGACTGGGCAGCCCGAAGGCTCAATTCCTTGGGTGGAAGCAAGACAGTGGGGGATACTGCGTTGGGCTTGGAACGCTCGCATTATTGGTGTGACGATGGATGCCCCTTCCGGCATTCATGCCTACGTCTCCCAGCAAATCATCGCTGACGACCACTACTTGAGAATTCAGCCCAAACTGAATTACTCAAAGGAAGGCATTGATAATGCTAGCCAGGAGAACTTGGCAAATCTACGGCGCGATGCGGAAGCGTGCCTGAGCCAAGTGCAAGGACGACTGACTCATTTCCTTAAAACCAATTGGTTATCCTAATCGCCTAAGAACTGGGTCCTGTTTAGGGTGGGTTCCCAGAGTCTGAATGTTTATCATGGTGCTATGTCTGAGCATACTCCCCACCATCGCGACCATCAGCAGCATCAGGGGCATCACGGCCATCACCACTCTCCTGGCCATCACGGTCATCACCACTCTCTTGGCCATCATCATGGCCCCGCTAACTATAACCGCGCCTTTGTCGTTGGTCTCAGCTTAAATCTGGGCTTCGTGCTAACGGAGGCTGTGTTTGGAGTTTTCGCCCACTCTGTCTCTCTACTTGCCGATGCGGGGCACAACTTAAGCGATGTGTTGGGTTTAGCTTTGGCTTGGGGAGCGAGTCTCTTAGCTCAGCGGAGACCTTCGCGACGGTATACCTATGGTTGGCGGCGTTCTTCGGTTTTAGCTGCATTTTTTAATGCAATTTTCTTACTCGTCGTGACGGGTGGTATTGCTTGGGAAGCGATCGCCCGATTGGTTCGCTCAGCGCCGCTCCCGGAAGTTGCAGGCAGCACCATGATCGGGGTAGCAGCCCTAGGAATTGTGATTAACGCTGCTACAGCGGCTCTGTTCTTAGCAGGCCGTAAACATGATCTGAATATTCGAGCGGCATTTCTACATATGGTGGCGGATGCGATTGTGTCTTTGGGTGTGGTGTTGGCGGGGTTAGCAATTCTGCTGACTCAATGGTTTTGGTTAGACCCTGTCTTTAGTTTGGTGGTCAGTGCAATCATCATTACAAGTACTTGGCAATTACTTAAGGAGGCTTTCAGCCTTAGTATGGATGCTGTACCCACCCAGATTAACGAGCAGGCGGTGTGGACTTATTTAACTGAGCGGGTAGGGGTGACTCAAGTTCATGACTTACATATTTGGGGCATGAGCACGACGGAGACCGCTTTAACGGCGCATTTAGTGATGCCACAAGGACATCCTGGAGATGCTTTCTTAGCTCAAATGTCTCAGGAATTGCACGATTTTTTCGGCATTGAGCATACGACGCTGCAAATTGAGACGGGCAACTCTTGCCAAGCTTGTGCTTTGGAGCCAGATCATAGGGTTTAACCTATAGAGGTAATAGAACTCTAGTAGATTATGGTCGCGATCGCTTTTGCGCCTTGGGATGCCCTACTCAAGCAATATGTGGATGAGCAGGGCCGAGTAGACTATCGCACTTGGCAGCGGGACCAGCCAGATAGCCTGAATCAATGGCTCTCAACTTTTCAATCTCCTGATTTCAGTCTGGAGTTGCCGCGAGACCAGCAGTTGGCATTATGGATTAATCTCTACAATGCCTTTACGATCGCGCGAATTTTAGAGCGTTACCCGATTCCATCGATTCAACCGAAGATTTTGGGGTTACCGAACTGGGCCGCTTTTCTGTGGTTTTTCTCTCGTCCCGCTCATGTGGTGGCAGGGAAGCGCTACAGCTTGGCAGATATTGAACATAAAGTTCTGCGATCGCAATTCCAGGAACCCCGGATTCATTTTGCCTTGGTTTGTGCCTCGATTGGTTGTCCCTTACTACGCAATGAAGCTTACTGGCCCGATCGCGTGGAGCAGCAATTGGAGGCGGATGTCAGCCGTTTTATCAACAACGAGGATAAGGTGTACTACGACTCAAAAACGCAAACGCTATATTGCAGTCAAATTTTCAAGTGGTATCGGCAAGACTTTCTCCAGGTGGCCCCTTCCATTCCAGACTACATCCGTCGTTATCTCAAAGTAGATCGACCCCTGGATGCTGAAACTCCAATCCAATATCTGGATTACGATTGGCAACTAAATCAGCGGATATCGGCATAAAACTTCTTGAGATAGGTCGCTGAAACACCCAATCCCCAGAGAAAACCAATGTAGGAATAGATGGCAGTGGCTTTCAGCGAACCCCAATGGGCTACCCGGCGATCGGAAGTTTGCACGACTCGGTTAACCATGCAGATACGTCCTTTCTGGACTAATTTGAGACACAAATCCCCATCTTCCATGATGGGTAAAGCTGGATCAAAGCCGCCACATTCCCAAAAGTCCTGGCGACGACAAAACATAACTTGGTCGCCAAACAAAAGACGTAATCCCTTAAAAAAGAGACGGGGTCGAAATAACAGTGGTGCGTAATAGGTTTTGAGGTAGTGATGTAAGGAGATGCCCCAGCGGGTGGTTTGCGGTCCTGCCAATAAACAAACAAATCCACCACAGGCGATTTGGGCATCTGACAAAGTATGGCTCATGACTTCAACTAAGTCGTCTGGCACCCAAGTATCGGCATGGAGAAAGCAAAGGATATCTCCTGTAGCCGCTTCCGCGCCGAAGTTCATTTGCAGCGATCGCCCTCGTTGCTCGGTTTCTAGAAGGCGTAGTTGCGTCCCAGGAGGCATACAACCTGAGGCTATTACTGCTTCAGCGATCGCGACTGTCTCATCTTCACTGCCGCCATCTACGACGATGATTTCGGCGGCAGGGGGATGCAACAAGGCCAAGTGACGCAACGTGCGCTCTAGACTGTTGGCCTCATTCAAGGTTGGAATCACAATTGAAACACGAGTTTGCATGCAACTGAAGTTTAAGACTCCGCCGCATGATCAATCACTTCGACTGGACCATTAACCACTTCTACAGGCGCTGAAGTTTTACTAGATTTAGACTCTGCACCCCACTGGTCGAGCACGTCCTTAACTAAAACTTCTTCTACCCAAATCTGACCCACAATGACTAAGGGAATGGCGAGGAACAAGCCGAGGAAGCCAAAGAAGATGGCGAAAATTACCTGCGAGAGTAACGTCACAGCGGGTAAGATTGCCACCTGTTTAGACATGACAAACGGCACCAGCAAAAATTGCTCTAGCTGCTGAATTCCTACATAGAACGCTAATACAGCCCCTGCTTTCCAAGGAGCATCCAAAAGCGCGATCGCCATTGGGGGAATCAAGCTCAGCGTCGGGCCTACGGTAGGAATGGCTTCCAAGAGTCCGGCGATCGCGGCGTTGGCTAGCACTAGGGGCACTCGTAAAAGCCACAGACCCACGGCACTGACCAAACCAATGACCACCATATTAATCAGAATGCCGCCCATCCAATTGACTAGAGCGATTTCACACTTTGCCAAAATCTCATCGGCACGTCTGCGGTAAAACGAAGGAAACAGCAGCACAAATCCATGCCGATAGGGAGCAGGATTGACCAGTAGCATAATGGTCAAAACCATTACCAGTAGCAGGTTCAACAGAATCGCTAAGAAATTTGAGAATAGTGAAAAGAAATTGTTAAAGGCCCAGCTAGCAAAAGGTTGAATTTGGCGGGTCAAGTCATTGGCGCTAGGCAAGTATCTCAGCGGCTGACCAGGTAACTGGGTTCGTAAAGCTTCTACCCAGATCCGCAGGCGTTCTAGTCCTCGTGGAACCAGTTCGGTCAGTTCTTGAAACTGCTCAACGAAGGGTGGAATTGTCACCGCAGCAAAGACGATGAAGAAGACTACGAAACAAGTGATAGCTAACAAAGCTGCAAGCCCTCGCTTCGCTCCCGATCGCCGCAATCGCCTCACCAAACGGTTCAAAGCGGTCGCAAACACCACCGCCATAAAGACCAGCAACAGCACCTGCCGGATCTGCCATAAGATGTACATCGAAACTAGCAGGGCAATTAAGCCGATCCATTGTCCCATTTTCATAGCTTTGGCTGAGTCCTTTGGCTGACCGCTTTAGAGGAGGGTGAGAAGTGGAAATGTGAGAGCCTTCCTATGGTGTATTGTCGGGCTTCCTAGCCATTCCTTATATCACTCTAAGGTTAAAATCAACTTTCAAAGATAAAAATAAGTTAGCAAGGTTGAGCTGGAGTTTTCTATCTAGGGACAGATTGAGCAGTTGAGGATTTCAAAAAACGGGCAACCACATCAGCGTGAATTTTCACGCCTCTTAGAGGGCCTGGTAACTTTGCCGACTTGTCGCTGATGGTATTGAGGACTAGAGTTATTGATTACGGATTGACTAATCTGTAAGGATCGTTAGGCAATATCAGTATCAGATAAATAGCGAGCGGAGTTACCGTATTTCTCTTTTCATTGAATCCTCCTAAATCTCTCCCTTGGCTTTAGCACTTTTTGGGAGAAGTGATAGGCTTAAAAATAAAGTTAAGAGAGCCTTCGTGATAGAAGTAATTGCTGCGAAATTTAATATAGCCACTAAAAATATTGTTACTTATTCATTAGTCTTAGTTGAAACGATTCTGGCTTTCGCGGCTGGCTTTGGGTTTATTGCTTTAGGCATTGGTGGTGGAGCTTGGATTTTGGGCGGAATTGCTGCTGGAGCCCTAGCTTTTTATATTTACCGAGCTCGATTCAGCGATCGCCTAGAACCTAACCGTAATTTGAGAAAGCTGGGCCAAATGATTGTCGGCTTAACGGTGGGTTTTTCGATTCAGCCGCATAACCTAGAAGCCATTACAGCTCAGCTACCAATTTTTGTTTTTCTTGCTTTATTTTTGTTAGCTAGCGGGGGCTTAATTGCTTATATCTATTCTCGTTTACAGAAAACAGATTTACTCACTGCTACCCTAGCCACTGTACCTGGCAACATTGGGATTATGGCGAGTCTAGCAGCAGACTATGGCAAAAGCACTGCCCTGGTTTCCTTAGTGCAGCTCATTCGTTTTACCACTTTAATTTCAGCGATTCCGCTCATTGCCAACGTTTCTCATCCCTATGACATTCATACAGCGATCGCGACTCTCACTCAAGACTTATTTAAGCTGAATTTAACTTACTTACTTCTATTGGTTTTGGTGCTTAGCTTGACAGCTTTGGTTGTTTCTGCGGCAGGCAAACTGAAGATTCCTGTAGCTGCTTTTTTAGGTTCAATTGTGGTGGGTATAGCTCTAAATTTCTCGTTTGCTGCTCTGCCACTAACTGCCCAAATGGACTTCAGCTTTTCACCTTTATTTAAGGTGATCGGTCAAATCCTTTTAGGGATCACAATTGGGGAATATTGGGGACTTAATCCCAAGTTTAGTCGCGCTACAATTGCCTATGCTTTGGTGCCTGTGATACTGACCTTCTTCGCAGGCTTACTCTCGGCAGGAATTGCCATGCTGCTGACGCCTTGGGATTGGCTCACTTGTCTGTTGGTGACGGCTCCGGGAGGCTCTCCAGAAATGATTTGGATTGCTTTGGTCTTACATCACGATGTTGAGATTGTCACAGCGGGTCATCTAGTCAGATTGATCGCCATTAACTTCTCCCTGCCCGCTTTAGTTTCCCTAGCGTGCTACCTAGAAGAGCGCTTGAGCAACGGTGTTAACAACCCAGCCCCAGTTTTAGAATCTATTCCAGCCGCTAATCCAACCTCCAAACAACGCTAAAGCTCATTCCTGCGTAGCCAATACTTCATGGAAACCATTCAGCCTGCCACAATATCGCTCGGATAGTGAACCCCTGAGTAAAACCGTGTCCAAGCGATCGCTAGCCCAAATAGGTGGCGATCGCAAAAATTTACAGTCGAGGCGGCTCAATTTCTACTTAAAGGTATAGTTTCTGCCTAATTACCAAACAGACAAATCGTCTATAGGGAATAGCTTAAGGTTTCTAGCACCGAGGGTCACTCTGAGCGGAACCTAGCTCCTCTATAATGAGTGAGGCTTGATGTTGCATCAAGCTACCTTAGTTCCCCTAACGAAGGCCACTTCTTCAAGGACTAAACGATAGGACTCAAAATTTTAGTCAAATTTTAGTTCAGGCCTATTCGTTATTCTTCAGTCGCTGCTTCAAGGAGCTAGGTTAAAACCTGGAATGGAGTTGTCACTGGAGATGGGGTGGTAAAGAGGAATGGGTAGCAAAATTCATGACATTCTCGATCAGCATGGGGCTGAGCTACTAACCGAGTGGCTGCAAGTCATCACGGCCAGCCATCGGCGGGGGCTGCTTAAAGAAGGAGAGCTGCGCGAGGAATGCCGAGAGTTTATTCATTTGTTTCGTGAAGCCGTACGCCAAAATAGCTTGAGCGACGTTTATTCAGCGCCTTGGAATGAGGTTCGGGGGCTGTTGAGTAACATTTCTCGGATGCGTTCCCAAAAAGGCTTTACTCCCTCAGAAACTGCTAGCTTTGTCTTCTCCTTTAAGCAGCCATTGTTTGCTCGTCTGCGCCAGGAACTAGTCCAGGACGGAGAAGAGTTGTTGGAGAATGTCTGGACCGCGACTGCTCTCCTCGACAAGTTGGGGCTGTTTACGACAGAGGTGTATCAGAAGAACCGAGAAGAGGTAATTCTGCGACAACAGGAAGAGCTGCTAGAGCTATCAACTCCAGTCGTCAAACTCTGGGAGGGCGTTTTAGCTTTGCCCATTATTGGGACGTTGGATAGCGCTCGGACGCAAGTGGTGATGGAGTCGCTGCTACAAAAGATTGTCGAGACAGGATCGGATTTTGCCATCATCGATATTACTGGTGTGCCTACCGTAGATACGCTCACAGCTCAGCACTTACTCAAAACGATTACAGCAGCTCGCCTCATGGGAGCAGAATGCATCATTAGTGGCATTCGGCCTCAGATTGCTCAAACTATTGTCTATTTAGGAGTTGATCTGGCAGGTGTGACGACCAAATCTAGTTTGGCCGACGCTTTTAAGCTAGCGCTTGAGCGCACAGGCAGGAAGATTATTCGCACTCAAGGTTAGGGAGGGAGGTGCTATGGAACGCATTCCAATTCTCCAAATGGGCGACCTGCTGTTGGTGACGATTCAAGTTGATATGCACGATCGCCTAGCTATGACTTTGCAGGATGATCTAACTACGCGCATTAGTCAAGTTGATGCTCGTGGCGTCCTGATTGACATTTCTGCCCTAGAAATTGTGGATTCGTTTATTGGCAGAGTCTTGGGCAATATTGCCAAAATGGCCCAAGTTTTAGATGCAGAAACCGTGGTCGTGGGGATGCAGCCAGCGGTTGCAATTACTTTAGTCGAGTTGGGCTTGTCATTGACTGGCATTCGCACTGCTTTGAATGTCGAAAAAGGCATGGCTCTTTTACGAGCGGCTGTGCATCAAGATTTGAATGGAGACGAGAGACCCGTCTTGCCAGAGGAGCCTACAGGCATCTATGGAGAAATGTGAAATCATGAGTATCCAATCCTCGGCTGATGTAGTGCTAGTGCGGCAAGCAGTGCGGCAGGTGGCCATTGAGATCGGGCTCAGCTTGGTGGACCAAACCAAAATTGTGACCGCAGCCAGCGAATTGGCTCGGAACACGTTGGACTACGGTGGGGGCGGCACTGCGACTTTAGAAACTGTGCAAGTCGGTGCCCGACGAGGGGTGCGCTTAACCTTTGCAGACCAAGGGCCTGGCATTCCTGATCTTGACCTTGCCCTGAAAGACGGCTACACCACAGGAGGTGGATTGGGCATGGGTTTGAGCGGAACTAAGCGCCTGGTGAATGAGTTTGAGCTTGTTTCTCAGGTTGGGAAAGGAACTACGGTGACGGTAACAAAATGGAAATAAAACGAGTATGACCCACCCCATTGTTCTCTCGATGGTAGAGCCGAGTCAGGTTGGAGAAGCACGACGCAGAGCCGCATCTCTAGCAACGCAGCTCGGCTTTAGTGAGGTAGAGCAAGGCAAGGTGGGAATTGTCGTGACTGAAATAGCCAACAATCTGATTAAACATGCTCAAGAGGGGGCTTTGCTGCTGCGATCGCTAGAGCGACAAGGTGTGGCAGGGCTAGAAATTCTCTCTCTCGATCGGGGACCAGGAATGCGGGATGTGAGCGAGTGCCTCAGAGACGGCTTCTCCACGGGTGGCACTTCTGGAACTGGGTTAGGCGCAATCCAACGTCTCTCCGATCAGTTTGAGATCTATTCTGCTTCCCCCGAAGGAACTGCTATTTTCTGCCGACTGTGGGCGGGTTCTGCCTGCCCAGTCTATGCAGCGGGTGAGTTAGAGATTGGGGTAGTTTGTTTGCCTATGCAGGGTGAAGAGGTGTCAGGAGATGCCTATTGCAGCCAATTTGTCGGCGATCGCCATCTCTTACTGATTGCCGATGGGTTAGGACATGGACCGATGGCAGCCCAAGCTTCCTTGGAAGCAGTGAAGGTGTTTCAAGAGGCAGGCGATCGCACTCCATCCGAGCTGATGGCGGATATGCATGCAGCTTTGCGGAGCACGCGGGGCGCAGCAGTGGCGATCGCAGAAGTGAACTTGCAGGAACAGAGGGTGCAGTACGTTGGAGTTGGCAATATCGTGGGTAGCCTTTTGGCGACTGACCAGCCGATTGAGCGCACTACCAATATGGTGTCTCACAACGGCACTGTGGGCTGCGAAATGCGAAAAAATCAGACCTTTACCTACTCGTGGAAGCCGAAAGGGATACTGATTATGCATTCCGATGGTTTGGGAACAAAATGGCGCTTAGATCGCTATCCTGGCTTGGTCAACCAGCATCCCAGCCTGATTGCAGGAATTCTCTATCGAGACTTTAACCGAGGACGAGACGATGTGACCGTGCTGGTTGCGCGTGAGGTGAACTGAGATGAGTACAGTGCTGCTAACTCTCGAAATTCGCTATGAACAAGATGTGGTCCTAACCCGCCAACGAGTTCGACAAATTGCAGCGCTCATTGGGTTTGACGCACAAGACCAAACTCGAATTGCTACCGCTGTCTCAGAAATGGCTCGCAATGCCTTTCAGTATACGGGAGGTGGCAGAGTTGAGTTTCGCCTGGAAGGTCAGTCGCCCCAGAGTTTCTTAATCATCATCCGCGACCAGGGACAAGGTATCCCTCAGCTTGAGGACGTTTTGCAAGGACGCTATCAGTCTGAAACGGGAGCAGGGCGGGGCATTGTCGGGGCACGGCAACTGATGGATCAGTTTCAAATTGAGTCTTTGCCAGGACGAGGCACGACTGTGGTTCTAGCTAAGCAGCTTCCCCGGCAAGTCACCGCTCTCAACAGCCAGCAGATCACAAACATTGTTAATGAGTTGGTCCAGCGATCGCCGCAAAACCCCTATGAAGAGGTGCAGCAGCAAAACCAAGAACTCCTCCAAGCCTTAGCGGAACTCCGCAAACGAGAAGAGCAGTTAACGCAACTCAACCGAGAATTAGAGGATACCAATCGAGGAGTCGTAGCTCTGTATACAGAGCTAGATGAGAAGGCAGACTCTCTGAAGCGAGCCAATGAGCTAAAGACCCGCTTTCTCTCGAACATGAGTCATGAGTTCCGGACTCCCTTGAACTCAATTATGTCTTTGACGCGATTGCTGATGGATCGAACAGATGGCGATCTAACGTCGGAGCAAGAGAAACAAGTCACTTTTATCCGTAAATCAGCGGCGGGACTCTCGGATCTGGTCAATGACCTCCTAGATTTAGCCAAGGTAGAAGCGGGAAAGACGGCTGTTCACCTCTCTACATTTGAAGTTGATGAACTATTTGCGACGCTGCGGGGGATGCTGCGACCGCTTTTAGAACATAACTCTTCTGTTTCCCTGATTTTTGAAGAACCTATAGATATTCCGGCAATCCATAGCGATGAAGGCAAAGTGGCGCAGATTCTCAGAAATTTCATCTCGAATGCTCTGAAGTATACCGAGCAGGGAGAAGTGCGAGTGTCTGCGGTGAGGGCTGGCGATCGCGTGGTGCTCTCGGTCGCTGATACAGGGATTGGCATCAGTCCACAGGATCTAGAACGAATTTTTGAGGATTTTATTCAGATCGAGTCGCACTTACAGAAACGGGTGAAGGGGACTGGATTAGGCTTACCACTCTCGCGAAAATTAGCAGAACTTTTGGGGGGTGATGTCGCGGTAGCAAGCACTCCAGGGAGTGGTTCTACCTTTTCAGCCACCATTCCTCTGGTCTATCCTCATATGCCTGAAGGGGTGCCGATCGCCCAACCTGATTGGCAATTTGACCCGCAGCGATCGCCCGTGCTAGTGGTGGAAGATCATGCTGAAACCCTTTTTACCTACGAAAAATATCTCGAAGGTTCAACGTACCAGCTAATTCCAGCGCGTACACTAGAGCATGCCAGCCAGGTCTTAGCCCAAGTGCAACCCATAGCTATTGTTTTGGATATTCTCTTGGAAGGAGAAAACACTTGGTCCCTTTTGACGCAGCTAAAGCAAGATCCCGCGACTCGATCTATTCCAGTTTTGGTAATGAGTGTGGTAGATAATGAGAGACAAACTAGGAATCTGGGCGCGGACGCATTCCTGGTTAAGCCTGTAGATAGGCTGTCATTGCTCAAGCAACTAAATATGTTAATTAATCAAAACCAACAACAAAAACTGTTGCTGATCGATGATGATCTAGTGGCTCGTTATCTGTTGAAACAACAGTTGTCTCAACTGCTGCCTCACATACCACTGTCGATTCTAGAAGCCAGCGATGGATACGAAGGAATTCGCTTAGCGCAGTCAGAACAGCCTCAGGCAATCATCTTAGATTTAGTCATGCCAGAGATGAGTGGCATTGAAGTGCTAGACCAACTGAAGCAGCAGCCTGCCACGAGTAGTATTCCGGTGATCATCAACACATCGCAGCTCTTAGAGGCTGAAGAGACCCAGATTTTAGCTGAGCAGACGGTGGCTATTCTCTCTAAAGAAAATTCCTCAGCCGAGGTTGCGATCGCCAAGCTCCAAGAAGCGCTGATCAAAGCGGGATTAGTGCTGGAGGCGGGGGGAATCGAGCATGACTGAGGAGTCATTGATCAAGATTTTGCATGTAGATGACAATGAATCTAATCGGTATATTGTCTCTCGGATTCTGCGAAATGCTGGATTTATCGCCCTAGAAGCCGAAACCGGCTATGCGGGATTGCAAGTCGTCACAGAGCAATCTCCCGACTTGGTAATTCTGGATGTGAAGCTTCCTGATCTCAATGGCTTTGAAGTTTGTCACCAGATTAAAACGAACTCTAAAACAGCTTTTATTCCCGTGTTGCATCTATCTGCTAGCTTTATCGAAAGCCGAGATAAGGCTCAAGGGTTAGACAGTGGTGCGGATGCTTACTTGGCCCAGCCGGTGGAACCTATTGAGCTACTTGCCACCATTCGGTCGCTGTTACGCATCCGGCGGGCAGAAGATGCCGCTCTAGCTTTGGCCAAGGAATGGCAAATCACCTTTGACTCGATCAGTGATGGCGTTGGCTTACTCGATCGAGAGGGAAATTTTCTCCGTTGTAATCGGGCGCTGGCTCAACTTTTAGGCAGACCCGTAGAAGACATCATTGGATACTCTCAACAAACCCTAATTGAAAAGTTTTTAGGCTACACAGACATCACTCCTTTCGCTCGGGTCCAAGTGACTCAACAGCGAGAAATTCAAGAAGTTCAGTTTGATTCTCGATGGTTTTTAGTTACGGTCGATCCAGTATTTAACTCCGAGGATAGCTTTACAGGCGCAGTTTATCTCCTTACAGATATCACAGAGCGTCAGCGAGCCGAAGCAGAACGAATTCAATTACTCAATCGAGAACAGAAAGCACGGACGGAAGCAGAGGCAGCCAACCGGGTAAAAGATGAGTTCTTGGCAACACTTTCTCATGAATTGCGATCGCCCCTGAATGCGATGTTGGGCTGGACCCGTTTGCTGAATACGCGCAAGTTCGATGAAGCGACTACAGCACGAGCGATGGAGACCATTGAACGGAACGCCCGCTCCCAAGCTCAACTCGTAGAAGATTTGTTGGATGTCTCCCGGATTATTCAGGGCAAGCTGCGGTTAAATGTCCGTCCCATTGAGCTGAAGGCAATCATTGAAACTGCCCTAGAAACAGCGGGGCCAGCCGCAGAAGCAAAGGAAATCCGTTTGCAATCTGTCCTTGACCCAGGGAGCGGGTGCGTCGCAGGAGATTCAGATCGTCTACAACAAATTATTTGGAATCTATTATCCAATGCTATCAAGTTCACACCCAAGGGTGGACGGGTGCAAATTCGTTTAGAGCGAGTGCATTCTCATGTTGAAATTGCTGTTAGCGATACAGGTCAGGGAATTAGCTCAGATTTTGTTCCTTATGTGTTCGATCGCTTCCGTCAAGCGGATAGCTCTATCACCCGTTCCTATAGCGGCTTAGGCTTGGGGTTGGCGATCGTCCGTCATCTAGTTGAGTTGCACGGCGGTACAGTAGAGGCTTATAGTTCTGGTCCGGGAGAAGGCTCAACTTTTACAGTCAAGTTGCCCCTCATTCCGGTGCGGATTGAGGAAAGTAATACAGAACGCATTCATCCCACCGTTGCCCAAGCAGTTCCTTTTAATAATCCTCCTTCTCTAAAAGGCGTCAGGGTCTTGATTGTAGATGATGAAGTAGATGCACGAAACTACCTCTTAGCAGTGCTAGAGCAATGTGAAGCCGAAACCTTAGCAGCAACATCTGCTCAAGAAGCCATAGAACTCCTTTTAGCTCAAAAACCCGATGTGCTGGTTAGTGACATTGGAATGCCGGAAGAAGATGGATACAGCTTAATCCACCGGATTAGGGCTTTACCAGTAGAGCAAGGAGGCTCAATTCCTGCTGTAGCCTTGACAGCTTATGCCCGCACTGAAGACCGCACGCGAGTGATTGCGGCTGGATTTCAAATTCATATCCCTAAACCAGTCGAGCCAGCAGAACTAGCCACTGTTATTGCTAGCCTCGCGGCAAGAAATCGAAAACTTTAAGCCAAACGCCATTCGCCCAGATGGGTGATCTATTGCTAGGTTCCCGAAAACGCAATTTTGGAGCTTGTAGATCGCAATATCAAGCCCACACACCTTCGAGAAGAGCGTTCATCATGGCTTACACCAATGCCCAATTCCGCAGTATTTTGAATGGTTACGGTTTCGGTTCCTCTCCCGAACCCGATCCAAACTTCCCCATCTCCAGCTACGAAGGACCACTCGTTGACAGAACTACGGTAGAAGCTATTAGAGCCTTCCAAACCTACTTTAAACTTAAGGTAGACGGCATTGCTGGCCCGCTCACGATGGCAAAAGCAGAACAAGCGATGCGGATTTTGCAAGATAATCTCAACCGGGTGATCCGAGCCAATATTCCTCAGAATCAACCGTTCTATGGTCCTAGAACCGTCGCTGCGGTTAAAGAGTTTGAGCGCCGCTATGCCTACAACGTGGATGGCGTTGCCAATCTTGTAGTTCGTCAGCGTCTCAATGACTTAGCCCGTGCTGTTGTTTAGTTTTTCTCCATTAAGAGCTGGATTGCTATAGATGAAATTTCTACAGGGGAGATCGCCATTCTCCCCTACACATCTATACCCGCTCTATCCCCTGAAGCCTGAGAGGGAGAGTGATCAAAAACTCAGCACCTTGCCCTAGAGCAGAGATACATTCAAGCTGACCCAAATGTTTCTCAACGACCACCTGGTAGCTGATGGATAAACCTAACCCTGTGCCTTTGCCAATCGGTTTGGTGGTAAAGAAGGGTTCAAACAAGCGCAGTCTGACAGGTTCTGGGATGCCAGGTCCATTATCTGCAATCCTAATTTGCACTTGCTGAGCATCAAGCTTACGAGTCTGAATCGTAATGGTACTGGGATTTTGTTTGATTTCTTGAGGCGATCGCTGGCTGTCTCGTTCATTGAGCGCATCGATCGCATTCGAGAGCACATTCATAAAGACTTGATTTAACTGTCCGGCGTAACATTCCAATAGAGGGAGATTACCGTAGTTTTTGATGATCTCAATGCCGCGATGGTTAGGCGTATCCTTAATACGGTTATGGAGAATCATCAAGGTACTATCAATGCCTTCATGGAGATTCACTGACTTAACCTCGGCTTCATCCATGCGGGAGAAGTTGCGCAGCGCTAGCACAATCTTTTGAATGCGGTCTGCTCCTACTTTCATAGATGACAGTAGTTTGGGCAGATCTCCTGAGAGGAACTCTATATCAACGTCGGCCATCTCCTGTTGAATCTCCGGATGAGGCTGAGGGTAATGTCGTTGATAGAGAGCTAACAGATGCAGCAAGTCCTGCATGTACCCATCGGCATGAGAGAGGTTGCCATAAATGAAATTTACGGGATTGTTGATCTCATGCGCCACACCCGCCACGAGTTGCCCCAGACTAGACATTTTCTCGGTTTGAACTAACTGCGCTTGGGTTTGCTGGAGTGCGCGGAGTGTTTGCTCTAGCTGTTTGGTCTGCGCTTGGGCGGTCGCCGCAGCCGCACGGCTTTGTTCGTACAGTTTGGCTTGATCGATGGCGATCGCCAAATTGTCGCCCACTGCTTGCAGTAAGGCCACCTCTGAATCATCCCAAGTTCGGTTCGCTTGAGTCATGGCGCAACAGATAACACCAATCTCACCAGATTGAGTATGAACAGGGAGCGTCAGCGTGGAAGTGTAGCCTAAAAAGGTAAAGAATTCCCGAGTAGTTGGGTCAGGCTCCCTTTGCACATCATCAATGCGAACACCCTCTCGTCTTAAAGATTTCTCAGCTAAGGGCAGAATGTCTGCATCGACGTTTTTAAATCCTAATAAGCTGTCGAAGGCAGGATCTTTCGCTTCTTGAGTGATCTCCCAATAAGGAGGCGTAGTATCTTGACAGTAGCGGACAAACAAACAGCGATCGAGCTGCAACAAAGATTGAATTTCCCTTACCGCCGTTTCTAGAGTTTGGTTGAGGTTTAAGGAACTCCGAATTTGATTCGTGAGCTGATTGAGCAGTTGTTCGCGCTGGGCTTTTTCTCTCAGCTTGGCCTCTGATTGCCTCAGAGCTGATTCAAATTGCTTGCGATCGCTGATATCTGTTGAAATACCACCCGTTATAGAAACTTCGCCCTTAGCGTTAAAAATAGGAAACTTGACGGAGAGATAAGTATGTAACCCGTCAGCCTGTGGTGCCAACTCCTCTACCGTGATTGCCTTGCCAGAGGTCAATAGGATTTGATCGTTTCTCCAGTGCTCATCAGCGACATGTTGGGGAAAGAGATCATGACTGCTCTTGCCGCAAATCTGTTCGGCGCTCATCCCTGTCAAAATTTCAAACTGGCGGTTTACACGGGTTAACCGACCTTGTGTATCCCTGAGGTAAATAATGGCAGGGCAGTTGTCAATAATAGCCTGTAACTCTGCTTCATTTTCGCGCAGGGCTGCCTCGGCTTGCTTGCGTTGGGTAATGTCTTCAGCCAGTAGCATGACGCCCGCGATGGCACCCGATCGATCTTGCCAAGAGCAAATTCTCCATTGTCGCCAAGCGATCGCCCGATCTGATCGTTGAAACTGTTCTTCGACACAAAGCTCAGTGACTTCCGCTAAGCACTGTTGGTGAGCAGCACTCAAGGGATGACAGTGCTGAGGAAAAAATTCGTAATGCGATCGCCCTGTGATATCTAGCTGATCTAACCCCAAGTCACTCAACCACCGCTGACTGGTGATGAGATAGTTCATGTCGCGATCGAGCAGAGCAGCAGCAAAGGGGAGATTCTCAACAAATAGATAGCAGAGTTCCTCACGCTGTAAGTGGTTGGGGGCAGAGAGGTTCTGAGGCATGCTAAATAATTTTTTCTGAGGCTAGGTTAATCACAACTGTTGTAGCTACAGCATCTCTATCTATCCGTAGTCAGCCTGACCATAGATGGGCAGACAGTTGATCAGTATCACGGCTGGAGAAGGGTAAACATCCGTGGAATCTATGATGATTTGAGCAAGAATTAATTCGCAATTATTTTGGCACTATAAATTTTTACGGTTACCTAGCCCTGGCAGGGCTTAGCCGCCACGCAGGTTCATCAATTCTGCCTAGAGTCCAGTTGAAGCCGAGCGATCTAGAGTGTGATGAGCTTTCAAGATCCCTTTCCATCTGTAGAGAAAAATTGGAGTAGATTGGCCAGAATCGGGAAAACTGTAATTCAGTGGTTTTGAAACTAAATTGGTGGCCAGTCAACGGGATTTTGAGCAAGTTACAGGTTTTGCTGCTGGTAGTGCCCGCACCGATACATTAATGAATGCTGGAATGCAGTTAGCCTTGAGAGCCGCCCAGCTTGGCCAAAATTCTCCCCATCAAGCCGCAAAATGGGAGCAGATAGTAGCGTTGTGGGAAGATGCAGTTACACAAGTGGAGCAGGCTGGTTTGGCCGATCCCGGCTATGTAGCCTCCCGGTCTCTATTGGCAGACTACAAGAAAAACTTGGCGATCGTGCGGATTCGACTAGAGGCAGAACGAGACTCTGCCGCAGCCCTAGAAGCAGCACAAAGGACGACTCGCTCGTTTTTAGCGTCTGCTCCAAGGGAAAACTTCTCTACCAATCGGGGCTATCTCCTCAGCGAACTGCAAGGCATTAGGGATCAGCTAGGCAAGGTCCAGCCTGGAACAACAGCTTATGCTGAAGCCCAGGCGCTGTCACAATCAGCTCAGAAGAAATTGCAGCAATTACAGCCATGAAAGGTAAGGAGTCAGGAGCGAAGGGTGAGAAGGTAGCGATCGCTCATCTTCAGCACTCACCCCTAGATTGAGGATCAAACTTAGCCGCAGCATTAAGGTTGAAAAACAGCTCGTAATAAACCTATGCTGATCCACATCATTGCCGATTATGGACAAGGCGACCTCGCTTTTGCGGAAGTCGTGCAGCGCATCAGACTCTACTTACCAGACGCTGAACCGATCCTTACCCCTGTTCCCGCCTTTTCTACGCTAGCAGCGGGCTTTTGTGTGGCTCAGCTAGGTCTCAATGAAGCTCCCGCTGGCACCATCATTTATCACAACGTTGCGCCTCGCCAGGATGATGAGCAAGCTCGTACGGAAAATGCTGGGGAGAGGCTGGCTTTTGCCCGCCTGCCGAATGGAGTACGGGTCATGGGGGTCAATGCAGGGCACGCTTTCTCCTTTGTGCGGGATGCGGCAGCAGAGTTGTGTTGGGCCGCAGTAGCCGCCGAAGGCTCCCAGTTTCGATCGCGGGATCTCTTTCCTCAAGCCGCTGCTGCGATCGCTCTAGGGCAACCAGAAGCACTAGATGATGTTCTAGAGCCGACGGATATTCCTGATATCCCAGAGAACTGTATCGCTTACATTGATGGTTACGGCAACTTAAAGACCACTATTAAACAGAGCGATCGCAAAGCTGAAGTTGGCTCTGCAATTTCTGTGCGAATTGGTGACACAGAGCAAACCGCGATCGCCAGTGATGGTAGTTTTGCTGTAGAACCAGGACAGATCGCCTTTGCGCCAGGCAGTAGCGGTTGGACAGATTCGGCAGGTCAAGAAACTCAATGGATGGAGTTATTTTTGCGCGGGCACAGTGCTTGGGAAGCATTTGGCCGACCAGCAGTCGGGTCACAGATTCAAATTCGAGAGCGAATTTTGGCTGGCAATAGCAGTCCGGCTTGAATCGAAAAGCCACTATAATGCCGAGAACAGGCGATCGCTGAGCCGCGAATCATGGCAGAAACGACCACACTGGGTAACTATCACTGGCATTACTCTCTCCAAGGTGATCCCAGCCAACCATTAGTTTTGTTTTTACATGGCTTTTTGGGCGACTGTCATGATTTTGACTCTGTTATCTCCTTGCTAGCCAATCAATTTTGCTGCTTAGCTGTGGACTTGCCAGGACATGGCAAAACGAAAGTCAGAGGTGGAAATGAATCTTACGCCATGCCGCAGACTGCTCAAGGGTTAATTCAGCTTTTAGAGCAATTAGAGATTTCTACGTGTTCCTTAGTTGGCTATTCGATGGGTGGACGGCTGGCGTTATATCTAGCCCTCAATTTTCCTCAATTTTTTCATCGAGTCGGGTTAGAGTCAGCTTCGCCCGGGCTCAAAACTGCTGCCGAGCGATCGCAACGCCGCGACCATGATGCCCGACTTGCCGATCAATTAGAAACAGAAGATTTTTTCGATTTCCTGAGGTGGTGGTATAACCAGCCGCTTTTCACCTCCCTCAAGCAGCACCCAGATTTTGAGCAGATCGTAGAATGTCGCTTAGCCAATCATCCTCAGGAACTGGCTCAATCTCTCCGTTATATGAGTACAGGACAGCAACCTTCTTTGTGGGAGCGCTTACCAGAGAATCAACTGCCGTTGCTGTTGCTAGTAGGTGAACAGGATACGAAATTTAGAGCTATCAATACAGAAATGGCAAACTTATGTCCTAAAACTACATTGAGCATCTTGCCCAACTGCGGTCATAATATCCACTGGGAAAATCCCCACCGATTTGCTCAGCAACTGAGACAATTTTTGGCGATCGCACCTGATGCTAGCAAGGACACCCAGAGACAAAATCTATGCAATATCAATATTTAGCCGGATTGATTGTTTTTGCAGGCGTTGGTTCTTTCTTGCTCACCGATACCATTGATTTTTTTCGAGACCTAAAACACCGCGATCGCCGTAGCCGTTGGTATGTAGATCTCCTCCGACTTCTGTTTTTGGCTGGAATTACCACAATTGGTTATAAAATTGCTTCAGAAACATTCCGAAGTTCTCAAGACCAAGTCAGCTTTCTTGCGATCGGTTTGGTAGGAGCAGTTGTAGCCTATTTAGTTACTCAAGGCACTAAGGATCTCAGAAGATCCTAAGGATTCTGTTCTATTGAATATTAGTAGGGGCGTAGCTACTAGGCTTTCCCTAGCTCAACGCCTGAATGCTAAACCCCTACTAACATTCTTAAAGGATATCTGCTTTGTTTAGGGATTGGGTTGATTGACCGAAGCAGTACGAGGTGCCTGATCTAAGTAGCTGTAGACAATGCGAGACACATCCTGGATAAAGTCTCTAGCGGCTGGGTCGTCGTAAGCGCTTTCCACTAAGACAGCGGCGAGATAGTGTTTGCCATTAGGCATGACGACAATTCCAGCATCTCCTAGAAGGAAGCCAATATCTCCGGTTTTATGCGCGATCGTGGCTCCTCGTCCCAAGCCAACAGGCAGGAGTTTCCGGTTTTTGACTCGTTGCAAAATGCCGATCGCTTGGGCCTGGCTTTTAGAAGAGAGCAGCTTCTGCTGATCTAGCATAGCCAACAGGCGAGTCAACTCTTTGGCCGTGGTGGTATTGGTCCCGCGTAAGTCGGGGAGCCAATTGCGAATCACAGTTTTCTCCAAGCCCCAACTGCGGAAACGTTGGTTAAGCATCTGGATGCCACCCATGCGCTTGATGATCATGTTGGTCGCGGTATTGTCGCTGATGGTAATCATCTTCGTGGCAGTTTCCAACGCCGTAAATTTGCTGCCCACAGGGAGATCTTGCATCTCTCCTGAACCGCCAACAACCATATCTCGCGTCATGGTCAAAGTTTCGTTGAGCTTGATTTTGCCAGCATCTACATCTTGAAAAAAGGCGATCAAGATGGGCAATTTAATAATGCTGGCAGTCGCGTAGACTTTGTCTCCGTTCAAATCCAAATAATTGCCAGTCTCCATATCCAGAAATGAAATTCCGGAGCGAAGAGATGAGTATTTAGAGGTACGGAGCGAGGATACTCGCTGTTGTAACCAAGTTAGAGGTCTCCCTGCCGGGATCAGACCACCGAAAGTGTCAGGAGGCGGGGCGACAGTGGCGATCGCCTGTGGCACATTACTCGGAGGATTGGCGATGATCGCAGTCGTGGGTTGAGGCGTGGGCAACTTCACCGTCCACCGGGTTAAGGAACTGCCTCTAACCTGAACTTGCTGCGGGTCCACCGTATATCCCGGCGCTAATTCCACGACGAATCGGGCTGTCTGGGCATTGAACTGACCCGTCCGCACTGCTTGTACGGTACCTCCAATCACTTGGCTGGTTTTGGGTCGTCCCAAGCGGATACCAGGTAGATCAATTACAACACGGCTAGGGTTGGCAATCAGTTGAGCCGTTGGCTGCACTCCTTCATCAGTGCTAATCTCTAACTGATTCTGGCGGGCGTCAAACCGCCAAGATTGCAAAACATCGGCGTGGGCAGGAGCTGAAAGTAAAAGCGTACCGACTAAACCGGGCACAAACCAGGGAAACTTGGCAACTGTTTGCATGTCGAGGGTAGGAAAACGTGTGAGCAGGAGCGAGGAAAATCAAGGTGAAAGCGAAGGAGCCATCCCCCTAGCTATTGAACAATGATTGTGGCGCGATCGCATCCCTGAATAAATTGGAGGAACTGCCTATGAGTCGTATCTCGTTCCTCGTTTGTTCCACCGTCTCGACTAAATCTTTAATCTACAATTATGCTCCTGGTAATAGATGCAGCGAACCAGGAATCTCAAAAAATCTGATCAAAAAATCTGAATAAACCGGAAGTTTTAACCCGCTAGGTTTAAATCACTGGAACTGAAATCTTAATTAACTAGTTGCGACTGTAGTTAGTAGTAGTTATAAGCTCTAGGCTTAAACTACTGCGTTGGCTGTGAGACCTGGCTCAGTGAGAAATGCTTGGAGGAGCGCGATCGCTTTAGCAAACACATTTTCGGGGGCGCGATCGCAGGTGCATCCGAGCAGGCGTTGCTGGCTGTCACGAATTTCTGATTGCCAAAAGCCCGTAGAAGCAGCGCTGACTTCAATGGCAAATTGTTGTTGAGTCGCGGTACTAACCTGAAAATGCCAGGAGCCAGGTGCAGTTGCAGTCACTTTGATGTTTTGCTTTTTGAAGTCAATCTTCATAAAATCCTTTGCTTCATGCTTGCTTCACGATTACTTCATAGTTGTCTCACAGTTCATAGCGCATTTAGTTCAGTAGAATTAGGGATTTTTGATGAAGAATACGGCAAAAGTGCGTAAGTACTCAGCCCAACATTTTCCTCTCAAAAATCTTTAAGTATTTTTTCGCTTTTGAGGAATAAGTTGCATGGCGATCGCTTCTCGCTTCAAGGCCAGTCTTGAGCTGCTTGCTCTAAAACATAAGCTGATACGGCTTGAACCTGCGGCTCACTTAAACGCTCTTGGAAGGCAGGCATGTTGTTTTTGCCATTAGTTACGAGAGCCGCGATCGCCTCCAAGGAGTCTACTTTATATTTCTTCAGTGCTTTCTGCTTCAGAGTTTTACCGCGACGGATAATATTGCCACCATTGGCATGACATCCAGCACAGTGAATCTGGAAAAGTTCTGCTCCCTGATTCAAATCCGCAGCCGCAGCGGAGCTAGGGGCACCACTCAAAATAATGAGGATCACTATAAGGAGAGCTATTAGTTGCCTCATAAATCAAGTTTTCCTACAATCTGGGCTAAGCAAGAGAAGAAAGTTTTAGTCATCACCCGTTTCCGAGCTAGTTTCTGAGCTTGTTTCGGCTACTTCTCCCATTGCCCATGCTTCTCCATTCTCGATCGCTTCTTGGAGAAAGCGTATGGCTAAACGTTTGTAAGCACCAGGCCCCACAAATTGTGGATAAGTATGGGAGCGACTATAAACCCAGACCAAGTCTTCTCCCTCAAAAATTCGGATATCTTGCAATAGGCTTTTGCATTGCGGTTGCAGAGATTTAGCAGTGTTTAAGGCATCTGTCCAACGGCCAAACTCTTGAGAGAAGTTACGGGTAACAACTTTGAACATCACACTTAGTATTTTTAAGCACCTGCATTAATTTAGTATCCCTCACTTGAGCTTAGATTAAGCAAGGTTTTATCACCAACAATACTTTCATTCATTTCGCGCTCATTGTAAATAAATGCAAATTTTTATCGTGCGTTCCCAAAAAAGTTTCTAATTTTTCTGATAAAGCAAATTTTTCTAGTAATACAGTATGGATTGACTCAAAATAGAGCTGTTTTAGTAGCTCCTAAACATTGAAAAATGGTATAAACCAAGGAGCAAATCAATATATTGGCTGCGATCTGTATCAAAAAAAGTGAAATTTTTATGAAGGGTTCCCATTGCTTTAATCATATTAAATATTCCTTGACATCTACCAGAGTCTTGGAGATAAATGATTAGTATTAGATTTTGGTGAGTATAATTCTCAGATGAAATTAACAAATTTAGGATTTTGAGAGTTTAATGTCCAGAGTTGAAAGGGAATTCGGTTGAGCAAGCAATCACTGTATCAGCTCCCTAGTAGTAGCCAGACATGAAGAACGGTAGCCCTTTAGACCTTGATCGATCGCTGCATTTGTCGATTATTACGCAGTTTTATCCCCCCGATTATGCTGCTACCGGACAACTGATTGAAGAACTGGCCTCTCAATTAAGCCATCAAGGAATTGAAGTTCAGGTTTTTACGGGTCAACCGGGATACGCTTTTCAAGCTAAATCGGCTCCAGCGACTGAGAAGGTTGAGCGGGTCCTAGTTCGGCGATCGCGAACTACCCAAATTTGGCCGCAGCGCATCCGGGGAAAAGTAGTTAGTGGTTTGCTATTTTGTCTGCGTTCTGGACTACATTTACTAAAGAATTCTCGACGAGGAAATATTCTTCTCGTTACCACAGCACCTCCGTATTTGCCAGTTTTAGGTCTCTTTGCTAACTTATGCTTTAAGCTGCCTTATATTTGTCTAATTTATGATCTATATCCTGACGTCGCGATTCAGCTGAATGTTGTTTCGCAAAAACACTGGTTAGCTCAAATTTGGCATGCAATTAATTGGGCTGTTTGGAGTAGATCGCAGCAGATTATTGTCTTGAGTCCTACCATGAAGCAGCGGATTGCTGATCGGTACCCAGCTTTAAGCGATAAAATTTCAGTGATTCATAGCTGGGCGAATCCTAATACAATTGTGCCGATCGCCAAGCAAGATAATTGGTTTGCAACGCAGCACCATTTAACTGAAAAATTTACAGTGCTTTATTCGGGCAATTTTGGTCGCTGCCATGATATGGAAACAATTTTAGCGGCGGCAGATCAGCTCAAAAATGAGGCTGTTCAATTTGTATTTATTGGTAGTGGAGCCCAGTATCAAGGTTGCATTGATCAGGCTCAAAGCCTAGGTCTCAATAATTGCTTGTTTCTGCCTTATCAAGATAAGCAGACCTTGCCTTACTCCTTAACTGCTTGCGATTTGTCCTTGGTGAGCATTAGTCCTGGAATGGAAGGATTAGTCGCTCCTAGTAAACTTTATGGCACGCTGGCCGCTGGGCGTCCTGTCGCCATTATTTGTGAACCCCACTCCTATCTCCGTCAGATGCTAGCAGCGGCTGATTGTGGCCAAGCGTTTGAGAATGGAGATGGTAGCGGTTTAGCTCACTTTATTCGTGACTTGGTTCAGAACCGCGAACTATCAGCGAAGTTAGGGGCAGCAGGGCGGCGTTATCTTTTAACTCACTTTACGCCAGAGATTATTGCCAAGCAATACTCTAATGTGATCAAGGCTCAAACGAAGATTTCCTGCCCGGTAACCGTAAAAGCTCCTCTCTCTTTATCTTTCAAGCTGAATCATAGCTGGTTATCTAGACTAGGATTCTCTAGAAAAGCTTGATGGAAGGATGAAGAATGAAAAAGTGCAAAAACATTTAGGGGCATAGTATCTAGCCAGTAACTCTCTGAGCTGAATACTATGCCCCTAAATGGAGATCTGTAATCTACACGATGCCTAACTTAGGTTTGCAGGAACTTCTAGGGGGACAGAATCGCGCTTTTGGGTGTAGTAGCGATTGTAGTAGTCATAGGATTGAGTGGTGTAGCCCTTAATGCCATTCGCCACAATGCCTAAGACGGGGGTGGAAGAAATCCTGAGACTATCTAAAGCCATGACCAAGGTTGAGCGATCGGTTTTTCCGAGTCCTACTACCATGATAATTCCATCGGTATAGGTGGCTAAGATGCTACTGTCTGCCAGCCCTAAGACGGGAGGGGTATCGTAGATCACTAAGTCAAAGCTCTCCTGCAACTCTTCCATCAGGTTTTGCATCTTTTTGGAGGAGAGCAACTTCGTAGGATCAGGCGGAATTTGTCCTGCGGTGATGATAAAGAGATTTTCGTCACTATGCGATCGCTGAATCACCTCTTCAGCAGTCACATTGGTAGCGATTAGGTGGCTCAACCCTCGCATATTGGCTAGGCCCAAGTAAGTATGGACTTGGGGGCGGCGCATATCAGCATCGACCAATAAGACTCGCTGACCCATCGCTGCGGCTGCTTTTGCCAGTTGTAGGGAGATCGTGGATTTGCCTTCCGCAGGAACTGCCGACCCTACGACTAGGGAGCGGATAGGAGTATCTGATCCTAATAAACGAACATTTGTATAAAGCGATCGGAAGGATTCTAAGAAAGGAGAAGTGGTGTAATGGCTAGGACTGGCAATGGGGGCATTTTCCAGATTGAAGGTTTCTAATTGCGATTGGTCACTAAACTCAGGAGCAAGGTTCTGCTCTGGTAAGGTGAAGCGAGGAGCCACAACACCATACGCAGGTTCGGGTAAACGTTTTTGAAACGGCACGACTCCTAGCAGTGGTAACCGGGTCAAATCTTTTAGGTCGGTGGGAGAATGAAAAACGTTGTCTAGCTTTTCGGTGAGTAACGCGGCTCCAGTTCCCAGAAGTAAGCCTGCGACAACACCCAAAGCTAAATTGCGAGGAGTATTAGGCGAAATCGGTTGCTGTGGTTCTTGAGGGGCCGAAATAACTTGCCACGGAATTGCTTTCTGGGATGCTTCAATTTGCAGCGTTTCTTTTGTGCCCAAGAAGCGATTCAAGCTTTCGGTGGCAACCTTTAGTTCTCGCTGTAAGTCAGTGTATTGTCTGGCCAGCGCTGGTACAAGCTCAAAGTTTTGCTTTAGGTTGCGCTCTACTTCTGCAAGGGCCAAATTCCGCATTTGCAGCACTTGCACTTGATTGGCTGTATTCACCAACTGCTTACTGAGGTCTAAAGAGATAGAGGTTAAATTACCATCCGCACCGCTGGGTCGCGCCTGGTTGCCCAAGACCTTTTGGGATTCTTCGCCCAGAAGGGCTTCTAACTGCTGCTTCTTGTCTTCTAGGATTTGAATATTAGGACTGGTTGGTTGAAACCGAGCTAACTCAACCGCGATTTGAGCCTCCACTTCCTGAATTTGATTGAGCAGTTGTTGGTAGCGGGGAGATTCACTCAAAGAGGCAGCAGCGATCGCCTCCGTCGGGCGGTATCCTACTTGATTTTGTAAGGTGCCGTAGAGGGATTGAGCCTCAATGAGTTGCGTGCGAGCTTCTTGTTGTTGTTTTTCTACATCACTAATGAGTTCAGATAGTTCATTGCCTCGTGACTCTGGATCAATGAGACTGTATCTTTGACGAAATTTTTCCAGCTCTTCTTGCAGGCTACTAACTCGTTTACGCAGCTTTGGCAATTGTCCATCGACAAACTGAGTGCCTTGCTGCAAGCTAACTTGTCGCTGTTGCACACCATAGTTGAGGTACAAATCTGACAAGCTTTCAAGGACCGTGTGCACCTTCTTGGGATCGGAGTCGCGGTAGCTGACTAGAAGGATTTTGGTGTTGCTGAGCTGAGTAATGGTGAGATTACTCACTAAGGAACCATAGTTGAGGTCGGGATATAGCTTCTGCAACTTTGATACTGCCGGAGCTAATAATCCAGGGCTGCGCAGCACCTCAATTTGAGTCGCGTAGTCAAAGGTGGGTTGGAGGGCGTTTTGATTCTCTTGTAATAACTGCTGGGGAGATGGCGTATCGGTGACAGGTTCCACCAAAACTTGAAAGTCACCCTTGTAGATCGGGGTTTGACTCCAAGTCCATCCCCAAGTAGTTGCTGTGACTGCGATCGCCACACTCGCCACAATCAACGCTCTACGGCGTAAAACTTCTAGAAAGCTTTTAAGATCAAGCTCGTCCTTGGGGGCATAGTAGGGCTGGGGAGCGTAGTATGTCAGGGGCAGAGCCTGAGGTTGTAGTTCGCCAGGTGGCTGGAGATTTCCTGGTACTAAAGAATAGGGGGATGGTTCCATCTGCATAATTTGCCTACTATTTACCCTAGAAATGAATCAAGCCGAAATCACAAGCCGAGGAGCCGAAATAAACCAAAACCACCAGTAAGGGGTGAAAGTACAGTCCCGATCGCGTCTGAAACTCCAGAAATGCCTGAGCGCTTCACAACAATGGTGTCGTTGTTCCGAAGAGGCGGGTTGTCTTTGTCGTTCAATCCCTTGGAAAAGTTAATCGCAACTTGCTGCCTGGACACAGTGCCGTTAGGGTTTAGCCGAATTAGTTCTACCGATCCCTTTTTGGCTCGGCGGTTAAAGCCACCTGCGGCGAGCAGTCCTTGGTTAAGGGGAGTATTGGGGGGCACTTCTACCACACCGGGCTGTACCACTTCACCCACAACGTTGATTGTGATCTTGTTAGGCGAAAAACTAGCCGAAGCTAGCTCTGTTACTTCCGTGGGAGTCATGGCGGTCGCGGTAGGAATCGCGATGGTATCTCCTTCTTGCAGGGGGATATCTTGACGCACATCTCCAGCCTGCAATAGCTTCCAGAGATCAACATCAATGACTTGGTCGGCCCCCGTTTTGGTCAACCGTCGTAGCTGAATCCGTCGAATGTCTGCTGACTGGGTAATCCCTCCGGCTACCTGAATGGCTCGCGTTACAGTTGGCATTTGTACGCCACCACCTGCCTCGACCTGCCCATCCATGTTTCCAGTCAAGGTATAAGGTCCGGGACGATTCACTTGCCCCACAACCGCAATGCGTAAAGGCTCGGCTTTACTGGCCGCAAAGCTGGCAGCCGCTAATTGGTTGGCTTCCGCTAAATTGACAACTTTTTGAGTGGGGATAAAAATGGTGTCTCCGTCTTGCAGCAGCAGGTCCTGCCGTAAATCTCCTGTTTGCAGGAGTTGCCAAAGATCGACTGTCAACACTTGCTCCCCACCAACATTGAGCGGACGAGCCCGTCGCACTTGTACCTGGCGGGTATCAGCGGCTTGAGTGATCCCCCCCGCCAATTGCACCGCGCGAGTGACCGTAGGCACCCCTTGCTCCCCACTGGGAGACACTGTGTAGGAACCGGGATGGCTGACCTCTCCCGCGATCGCAATTTTTAAGGGCCGCGCTCCTAGGAGAGTAATTGTGACAATGGGCCGCTTAATAATTGGGGCATACTTAGCCGAAAGGACGGCAGAGGCTTGCTTCAGAGTCATGCCTTGAACGGGTATGGTGCCGATCAGCGGTAAATTCAACGAACCATCCGAGAGGACTTGGTGTTCTCCGCTATACTCCGGAACTTGGAAAATATCTAAACGAACGCGATCCCCTGCTCCTAACTGGTAGCCATCAGGGGTGGAATAGGTAGGGGTTAGGCTCGGAGGAGCCGCGTTGGCGGGGGTTAGACTGGCAGGAGCTAAGCTCGGAGAAGCCGTTGCAGGTATGGGGAGGGACATTTGGGCCCATCCTGGAGCTGCTGCACTGCTGAGCAGCAACAAGCTAAAAGTAATCTGACTTAGCGGAAAACTGATGTTATTGTCGTTTTGACCCATTGGAAGCCGACTGCCCTTTTTCCTTCATGGTTTATATGAGATAGCGATCGCACCTGATAAATATTTAGTAAATGTCTGGACTTAGTTAATCATGACGCTGCCCTAAAGTGCTGTAATGGTTAACCAGTTGCTACCAGTAATCAAATTTTGAGGGGTTGCCTTGGCTTTGGTGCTTAAGCTTTGTCGCTTAATTAGGGCAGAGGGATAGCAGACGATTTGGCAGCATCAAGACTTTTCAATAAACAATGGCATACTTTTGCAAAACTAGATGAGTTATTTAGAAATAGTTCAACTATTTAGAATTAGTTAAACATCCCTAGTGAATCTTCGGATCTAGCTCCCCTATACTCGTTACTAGTTCGGGCATGGCAAGGCAAATCCGGATTCCTAGCAGTAGTCCCTGGATCACTGAGAACAGCAATTGGGTCAGCATCGAGAAAATCAGGTGAGACAAGTATTACGGCAGGTTCAACGGCTCATCAAGACCATCTGGTTCCGGTTGCAAGGCTGGTTGTCAGGAAAACCCCGACAACGCTCTTTCTACCAGCGCCAGACTCCCTTTAGTTGGGTGATCCCCGGTAGACTAGCCGTCGGAGGTTTGCCACAAGCAGAAGATCACCCCCGCTTGGTTGCGGCCAACATCAAGGTAGTTCTGTCTCTCTGTGCTGAGATTGAAGGTTGCTTACCAGAAAAGATTATTCAAGATTTCAATTGTCTGCGATTCATTTTGCCAGATCGCTACTACACCACTCAGTTAGAGGTGCATCAACTAGCTAAGGCAGTAGAGATTGTGCATCAGAGTGTGCAGAACCAGCTCCCCATCTATGTCCACTGTCTAGCGGGAATCGAGCGATCGCCAACCGTCTGTCTGGCCTATCTCTGCCTCTACCAAAATTTGGAGCTGTGGGAAGCGTTAAATTGGCTTAAGCAGGTGCACCCTTCAACTATGCCTAATGAGTCACAACTGCGAACCCTCCGGGAGTTTTTGCAAGTCAGGCAGAATTAACAAGTTTTTTAACAAGTCTTAACTTGTTCAGTCTAGATTTAAAAATTATTTTTATTAAATTTTTGCTAAGTTTGGCATCGCTTAAATCAAGCATTTTTGTAGAGATGCAATTCTTGATTGTCCTTAAACTTTTCCCTGAGAGCAAAGTAATGCAACTTCAGTTTCGGGGTTATTTTTGATCAGTTGATCAGGGGCGATCGCGATATGTTTTAATTGCTACTTGTTTGATTAATCACATAGTTTTTGGCTTTTACCTATGTGTAGGTAAAAGCTTCACTAAGTTTTAGTTACGCTTTACTCCTTTCAGCAGTTCAGCATTATTGGCCTTCTCAAGTATCCTAAGGCTGATGCAGGAAATGTTTTGGCAGACAAGGAGCAAGAATGTCGGAGCGAGTACTGGTTGTTGGAGCCACAGGAGGAGTTGGGCAATTAGTTGTAGCCAAACTACTGGAGAAAGGATTCTCTGTGCGAGCCCTAACTCGTAACTCTGCCAAAGCTCAGAAAATTTTTGGCGATCGCGTGGAGACAGCAGTGGGCGATATTCGTCAAGCAGAAACGCTGCCTGCGGCAATGCCAGATGTTACTCACATCATTTGTTGTACTGGAACCACCGCTTTTCCTTCGGCTCGCTGGGAATTTGATTTGCCTCCACAAAATCAGTTGCAGCGCCTACAAGCCTGGGGCAAGATTTATTTCGATGCCAATTATCGCAATACCAAAGCCAAAAACAATCCTGAAAAAGTAGATGCTGAAGGGGTTGGCCATCTAGTTAATGCGGCCCCTAAAAACCTCCAGCGATTTGTTTTTGTTTCCTCTTGTGGGGTAGAGCATAAAGATAAACCGCCCTACAACTTATTGAATGCTTATGGCGTATTGGATGCGAAGGATAAGGGAGAACAAGCGATCGCCCGATCAGGTTTACCCTACACCATCATCCGACCGGGACGACTGATTGATGGTCCTTATACTTCCTATGATCTCAATACCTTGCTGAAGGCAACCACCGGAGGTAAGCAGGGAGTGGTACTAGGAACAGGAGATCGATTATCGGGGCAGACGAGTCGGATTGATGTGGCGGCTGCTTGTGTGGAATGTCTGAGCAGTGCAGCAACAGTCAGGAAAGTATTTGAAATTGTGAATCAAGGCACGAGACCACCAGCTCTCAGTTGGACAGAACTGTTCGCCCAACTAGCTTGAGGTGAACAGTTAAAGTCAGGCACTAGTCAAGCACTTGAGGCGATCGCTGCTTCTTGAATTAAAAGAATGGCGTTCTGGCTATAACGCTACATGGCCAGAACGCCATTCTAGTAGCGGCTGGCTTCAAACCGCACTTCGCTAAACCCATTGACCTGGCGGAGCTAGTCACAGCAATCACGAACTTAAAGGCAGTAGCGTCACTGTTATAAGCCGCTTGTGAGCGGACTTGATAGATGATTCTCAGGATGAGACTAATTAGTCAGGTCTTGGTCTCATAATTGATTTTCAAGACTTACATCTAGACCAAAGGTGAGACTCTTAGTCCAAGAAAGAACAAACTTACAGGGTTATATCAGTTCCCTGCACCTGTGCTATGGATTGAAACTAAAAAACTCGGATGAACTCTAGGGTTCCAAATTATGAATTACCAACTAGGAACTGGCATTGAATTTCAGTCAGCATTTTCCAAGCAGGATTGAGCTATACCTTTTTGTTTCGTTTTTTATTTCAGGGCGTGCTGCATGACACGAAAGCTTGGTCTCAAGTAGGCTCGATAAGACTCGCAAATAGACTCATGGCGAGACTCAAAATCCACAAAAGAGACAAGTGTTTTTCGAGATGGCGGATAACTGCTGCAGCTCCATTTTGGAAGAAGGAACTTGCCTGGCGGTTGTTTAGCGTTATCCCAATTCTCTAAATTCTATTTACAGATATTCGTAGGGGCAAACGTCCGTTCGCCCCTACGAATATCATTTGAAGCCCGATTTTTAGGAATTGGTATTAGATATTGGGCTTCTGGTGGTCTGGTTAAACATCGCATTGCCTTATGTCCGTGTGAGGTTTAACTAAACCTCGTTTTTAGTGACCAACCTTATTTGGCTACTTCACCTCTAACGTCGCTCCTCCCTGCTTACCTGAGATTCTTTTTTTAGTCGGCGTGGAATTGTTCGGTTTAGCTTTGTGGTTTGTCATCAGAACCTTCTCCAAGCACTTCTGGCAAAGCGAATCTCTTTAAACTCATGCTGTGAGTTCGGCAATCGCATCCAGCAGTTCATAAATGTCTAATGGTTTGACCATATATTTCTGGAAACCGGATACTAATGCTCCTTCGTTATAGGCTCGCTCTGAAAGCTTGGTACTGTAACCCGTCATCGCGATCGCTGGCAAAATCTTAGGAGAATTTCTCTGCAAGTTTCTGATTTGCTTGAGCAGATCGTAACCGTCGCCATCGGGAAGTTGGATATCAGTAATGAGAATATCGGGTTCAAAAGATTGCAGTACTTCTAGAGCGTCGCGGGCTGTGCCTGCTACCCTCACCTGAGTTCGCGCCTGACTCAAAAGCAGACTGAACAATTCTGCTGTGTCCGAGTCATCTTCAACGACCAAGATTGACAAGTCGTTGAGGAGTTCTAGAGTACTTGGCGCTTCACTCATCGGGTTGATGTGTTGCGGTGTACGCAATTATTCAAAAAGCCAGAGTTACCTGTAGATAAGGCTTTTGTTTGCTGTCTTAAGCAGTTTGGACTAAAAATGGACTAAATTTCAACCCTTGTTTTGAGTTGCTTGACTTGCCCCAATAGGCTTTGCGATCGCGTAACTCAACTATAAACCGAGATGCCCAATTCGCTTCTACAAACTATTTCGAGGCAGAGCATCTGTCAGCATCTATCGATTTGTAGCTTTTCTCAGATCTTGCACCTCGTAATCTGAACCTCCCACCCCTGCTGCTGTAACAGCATGCGCTTTTGCTCAACTTCCTGAAGCAACAGGGCAACAACCACCTCGCCTAGGCAGGCTCCGAGCACGGTTGTCGC
>NZ_JACJPA010000017.1:0-221703 GCF_014695845.1 Trichocoleus sp. FACHB-591 | reverse complement strand
ATAAAGGGTTGAACCAGCAGTTGTACGTTGTTGAAACGTCGTTTCCATCCCTTCGCCTCTGCCAATCAGGATGTTGCTGCAACCGCGTCAAGAGCTCGTGTTGGCCCTCATCGCTGTGGATTGAGGGAGACGAGGTTCAACCATCACAGGCACCTCAAGCAAGCGCATCTATGTTGATCTTACTCTCGCTAGAGTGATGAATGAGGGTTATTACAAGCACATAGTGAAGGCAGCAGTCTCAGGGGAATTAGTTGGACGAGTGGACTGGCATACAACACAGTCGTCAATATTGTTCGCGCTGCGAGTCAGCAAGCTCAATTAGTCCATAACGCCGAGGTTCAATCGGTGCAAACTGAGGAAGTAAGTAGGGATGAGTTGTGGTCATTCGTTTCAAAAAACAGAAGCAATGTCTCCCACAAGAGCTAGAGGCAGGAGATTGTAGGATTGCAGTCAGTTTGGCGAATTCAAGTGGATTAATCTTGGCAGCAAGAGTTGGGAAACACACCGATGAATTGATTGAGCAGTTGGTGGTCAGTAGTGAAGGAAAAACAGCCTGCAAACGATTTAACAGTGACGATTGGGGTGGTTACGAGCGAGTCTTACCGCCAGAAATTGTGCATTATATCGGCAAGGACAAGACCCAACGCTTAGAGAGAATGAATGGCATTGTCAGACAACAAACTGGACGTTCGCGAAGCGTACCGGAGGCTTAGGCACCGGAGACAGAACAAGTTTGGCAAGGTCTGGGAGCAAATGAAGGTGACCACGCGCTTATTAGTGAGTTATTTCAACTGGATTTGGCAGCATAGTCGCTTGCAGACGACAGCAGCGCAATGTGTAGGATTAAGCCAAAAGCCGTGGACTTGGCATGATCTTGTTACCTATCCCACCATCTTTTGATGCACCACCCAAATTTCTGCGCCTGAAAATAATGCTCACTTGTTAACCACCAATCGCCATCGGGTTCAAACCCATGCGCGAGAAATTCGTGAAACACCCATAAGGGTTTTCATGGACGTCATAGAAATAGACAGGCATAACTATTTTGTGTATTTATGTAACGATGAGACAATAGAATATACTCTCACTAAATTTTGTTTGTCATGATTCAAACTTTCAATTCACGTTTAGCAAATCGTTTTAGTCAGGCGATCGCGCGGATTAGTCGAGGGGCGATCGCAACTGGGCTGGCTTTGTTGGTGGCGATCGCGCTATGGATGCCTGGGGCCGCTTGGGCTGCGAACTCTAACTTGGGCGTTACGCTGGTGTCTCTGCAAGGAAATTTCGAGCAACTAGGATTTCGGCTAGAACCTAAAACTGAGACAGCTTTCATCGGTAAGTCGAAGGATGGGGTGGCGACGGTGCGCCTAAACGTCACGCCTAAAGAGTTGGTTTCTAATGCGGTTTTAGTGGTCCACAAACCGTTGACCAAGAAGAGAAAACCGCAGAGCCTGAACTACATGGAAGAGTTTTTGCAGGTGATGCTTCCCGACTGGAATGAAGCCCATGATTGGCTGGCTCAAGGAGTGACAGACGCAACTGACTATGGTTCCACAGATTTGGTGGTAGGCGATCGCCGAGTTTATCTGCTGATTCCCAAAACCAAAGAAGCCCTGTTACTAGCAGTGGACCCTTTGGACTACAAGCGCTAACTTAAATTGGTTTGCGGTTCTGAACACAGAATTTTTCAACGCAGCGGGCAAAAATTTCTACCCCCATGCCTAGGGCGGTTTCGTCAAAGTCGAAGCGGGGATGGTGGTGGGGGTAGGCTAAGCCTTTATTAATATTGGCGGAGCCGAGGAAAAAGTAGCAACCAGGGACTTGCTGCAAGAAGAACGACATGTCTTCGCCTCCCATTGTTTGGCATTCGGGGACGATGCCTACCTCTGCCTCGACCACATTCTCTGCGACAGAACGAACAAGGTCCGCGATCGCCCCATCATTAATCACAGGCGGATACAGAGATTGATAATTTAGCTCGTAGCTGGCTCCATGACTTTGGCAGATCCCTGCAACAATCTGTTCAATCCGTTGATGGAAGAAGCCTGTTAGGGCAGGATTGAAATAACGCACTGTGCCGCTCATTCTGGCTGAAGCTGCGATTACATTGGTGGCGGTGCCTGCATGAAGTTCTCCCACGGTCACCACCGCGGAGTCGATGGGGTTGACGTTGCGGGCAACAATTGTTTGCAGAGCGTTGACGATTTGAGCACTAACTACAATCGAGTCTATAGTTTGGTGGGGAATGGCTCCATGTCCGCCTCTACCTTGAATGGTGCAACGAAAGAGTTCCACGGCTGCCATCAGGGCTCCAGTTCTCACACCAACTGTTCCCAGGGGTAAGTTATTCCACAGGTGTAAACCAATGATCGCGTCTACGGCTGGGTTCTGGAGTACCCCTGCCTCAATCATGGGCTTCGCGCCGCCTGGGCCTTCCTCGGCAGGTTGAAAAATAATTTTCACCGTACCCGCAAAGCTATCCCGATGTTGAGAGAGGTAGTAAGCGGTGCCTAGGGCGATCGCGGTATGCCCATCATGACCACAGGCATGCATCAAGCCATCATGCTGCGATCGATAGGGCACTTCATTTTCTTCTTGGATGGGCAGGGCATCCATATCGGCTCGAATCGCTAAGACGGGGCCTGGTTTGTCAGAGGCGATCGTGGCCACGATTCCGGTTTGGGCGATTTCAGTTTGATGCTCAATACCCCATTCAGTCAGCTTTTGGGCCACAAACTCTGCTGTTAGCTTCTCACAAAAGCCTAGTTCGGGTCGCTGATGTAGTCGTCTTCGCCACTCAACGAGTTGGGGTTGCAACGACTGAATAGTTGGCCGAATCCGAGATTGATCGACGGGGAGTGGGCTTAAAGAAGTAGAAACCATAGGGCAGAGTGGCTTGCGACTGAACTACAAAGATAAATAGACAGGAATGATTGGGAGGCGTTAATACTCAGGTTGCCCATCCTGTCTTCATAGTAAAGCGTGAAGCTAAGTTGCGAATTTACTCACTTTTTAACCTCAAGTAGCAAGGGTAGCGATCGCCTACCACCTATCTCCCGGTAATCACACGGCTTTCCAAATGGGTAATCTGACCGTGAATGTGGTGCCGATTCCCATTTCACTCTGTACAGAAATTTGGCCGCCGTGGGCTTCTACACATTTTTTCGCGATCGCCAGTCCTAAACCTGTCCCAGGAATGTTATCTACATTTCTAGCCCGATAGAATGCCTCAAATAGGCGAGGCTGATCTTCGGGAGGGATACCAATGCCTTGGTCTTGAATCTGAAAGGTGACTGTAGTTTCTTGACCAATCAACTCGAACTGCACTAAACCTCCGGCGGGCGAATATTTGAGTGCGTTTGAGAGGAGGTTGCTCAAAATATGTCGTAAAAAATTCTCATCCCAAAGGGCTTGAGGTATTTCGCTTTGCTGAGTAAAGAGAAATTGGTATTTCTCGTGAGAACTGAATCGCAGTTCTTCAAACAGTTGGCGACAAAACGGAGCCAGGTCTAAGGCGGTGAGCTGACACTGAAGGTGGCCTAAATCAGCTTTACCAATTAAGGAAACTTCGTCGAGTAGATGGGCCATGTTGGTAATGGCAGAGCGAATCAATTGAAAGTGAGTGAGTCTTCTCTCCTCGGTTAGTTGGTCTTGGTTATTTTGCAATAGACCTGTGGAGAGCAAAATGCTATTGAGCGGACTGCGGAAATCATGGGACAAAATCGAAACGAATTCCGACTTCAACTGGTTGAGTTCCTTCGCTTTCATCAACTCAGCGGTGCGTTCTTGTACTTGCGTTGCTAGGGCTTCGTTGACTTTGCGTAAAGCTTCTGAAACCTGTTTGCGCTCAATGGCGTAGCAGAGCGATCGCGCCAATAATTCGGCATTTACCTGGCGCTTAACTAAATAATCTTCGGCTCCTTGGCGCACTGCCGCGATCGCCAGATCATCATCATTGGTATTGGTGAGGACCACAATCGGTAAATTGGGTGCTTGATCCAGTAAAGGCGGCAAAGACGCTAAACCCTGACTGTCCGGTAAAGTTAGATCCAACAAAATGGCATCAAAGCTGTTTTGCTGGAGATGAACTAGCGCCTCCGCCAACCGCTTGACGTGCAGTAAGCTAAATTGCTTGAACTTAGGTACCCGCAAGATCTCCTGCAACAGTCTGGCTTCCGCGAGATTGTCTTCAATTAACAAGACCTTGATGGCGCTTGCAGGCATAATCATGAATTGCGATCCGCTCCTTTCCCCACTTCATCCCGGCGGCAGTGTGACAGTACCTAGCCAGAACTCTTCAATTCCTTTCACGATCTGAAATAGCTGGCTGAGGTTGCGGGATTTAGTGATGTAGCAATTCACATGCAGGTCATAGCTTTGAGAAATATCCTCCTCGTTTTTAGAAGTGGTGAGAACGACAACTGGAATCCGTTTCAGATTGGGATCAGCTTTAATTTCCGCTAAGACTTCCCGCCCATCTTTTCGAGGAAGGTTCAAGTCCAGCAGAATTAGGTCGGGGCGAGGTGCATCCACATACTCGCCCTCCTGCCGCAGAAAGGCCATCGCATCCATGCCGTTGCGAACTGCTACGACTTGATGCGGGACATTGCTGTTCTTGAGTGCTTCTTCAATCAGGCGAATGTCAGCTCTGTTGTCCTCGACCAAAAAGATGGTTTTGTACCTTTCGTCCACTTCTACGCTCACGATCGCGCCCCCCTACTGGAATCGTAAAGTAGAATGTTGCTCCCTGCCCTAGTTGGGATTCCACCCAAATTCGGCCACGATGGCACTCCACAATTTTCTTGCAAATCGCCAAGCCCATGCCTGTGCCCGCATATTCATCTCGCGTATGAAGACGTTGGAAGATGACGAAAATGCGATCGCTAAACCTGGGATCAAGACCAATGCCATTGTCTTTGACTGAGAATAACCAAGCATCTTCTAGCCGTTGCGCCCCAATATGGATTTCTGGAGGATTCTGACTGCGGAACTTGATGGCATTGCCGACCAAATTCTGAAAGAGCTGCATCAGTTGGGTGCTGTCGGCCATCACGGTCGGAAGCGGATCTTGAGTAATCACCGCGTTACTGGCAGCGATGCGACCCCGGACATTCGCGAGGGCGCGATCGAGGGCTGTTTCTACCTCGGTGAGTTCAAACTCAACGCCTTGGATATCGACCTTGGAGTAAGCTAGCACGTCGTCAATTAAGGTCTGCATCAAGCTCACGCCTTCGACGGCGAAGCCAATGAATTCCTTGGCGTTTTCGTCTAGCTTGTCGTTGTAACGCAGTTCTAGCAGCTGCATATAGTTGGCGACTTGATTCAGCGGTTCCTGCAAGTCATGGGAGGCCACATACGCAAACTTTTTCAGCTCAGCATTGGAGCGTTCTAGGTCTTGAGCCAGTTGGGCTAACTCATCAGCTTGGCGCAACACAATATTGATGATGGCTTTTCTCAGTTCTAGCGCCGCATTCACTTCTACGGAGTGCCAAGGCAGCGAGGTCAAGCGCACGGTTTCTTTCCACAGATCGAAAGATTTGCGGGGAGACAGATGTACCGTACCCTCTGTTTGAGTTGCAGCAAATGGCTGATTGGGATCGCCGCCCCAATTAACGGTTTGAATCACCTCCGGACGGAACCACAACACGTAATTTCGTTGAGAAATTGGAATCGCTAGTAGACCGCTGGCTACGTTCTTGAACCGCTCCGCATCTGGGTAAAGCTCAGAGAGGGAATTGGTGTAAAAGACTTCTTCCTGAACTTGCTGCCTCAGCCATTGCAGCAAAAAGTTGAGGTCTTCTTCTTTGGGAGTTTCCCCAACTAATGTGCAATTACTGCCAAAGCAAACGGCCGCTCCTTGCGCCCCTGCCAAGTCCAGTAGATTGGGATTGTGCTTCACCAATCCATCCACAAAGTTTTCTTCTTGGGACATGTAATCCACCAAGGCTGACTGCACGTAGGTCAGCTTCATGCGGTAGTCGTGATCGGCAGTTTCTTCGCGCGCTGAGATTTCGGCAAAGATTAAGCGACCTAAAAATTCACAGGCTTTTCGTAGTTCGTAAGAAACATACTTGGGAGATTGGTGATGGCAAGCAATCAACCCCCAAAGTTTCTGGTCTTTCATCAGCGAAATCGTTAAAGATGCTCCCACGCCCATGTTGTGGAGATACTCGATATGACAGGGGGAGGCACTTCTGAGGATCGAGAAAGTGAGGTCGAGCGATCGCTGCGTCTCTGGATTTTGCGCGGGGACTAGAGCGATCGCCTCCGCATGAGTATCGGGGATAATCCGAATCCAATTCGAGGCAAATAACTTGCGGGCAGCCTTAGGAATATCGGATTCGGGATAATGCAGACCCAAGTAAGGTTCTAAATGGTCCAGCTTTTCTTCAGCTAGAACCACACCATGTCCGTCATGGTCAAACTTGTAGAGCATGACTCGATCAAATCCAGTGACTTGCCGCACTTCCTGGACGATTGTTTGACAGAAGTCTTGGAGACTGGAATTCGCTTCTAGCTGGTTAATCGAGGCTCTAGCCAAATGATAGAAGCTGAGAAACGGAATACTTTCTTGAGAAAGGGCAGGCTCTAACTCCAGAATCAAAAAGCCATCAGCGCTCCGGTGGAAAACTCCATCAAAAACAAAGTAATCATCTCCTTTTTGCCGATTTTTCGTCCAAATCTTAATCGGATTAATTAACTCCAAGCTGCTATCTACTAGCCCTGCCCTAATCCGTTCTACTTGAAATGGATCGATTAATTCATCTAAGGCTTTTTGTAAAACATTTTCAGGAGTAATCCCAAATACAGCCAGCGTATTATTAGTGACTTGGACAATTTTTAAGTCTGGTTCCGATAAAACTAGCAGAACTCCATGCGGCTGAATTTGATTATGAAACTGAATCGGCGCTTGCTCCAAATAAGCGAGATGAAGCTCTTGTGCTTGTAAAGGGCCTACCATAGATAATTCTCTTCCAGCCTCTGGAAGCCGCAAAGTTAAGGTGTGAATCTAGTCTCGAATGCCTGACCGTGGACACACGATGAATAAAAACCTTTGTGTGTCTTGAATGATTAATTGAGCAGAGAATCAGTTAACAAGAAAATTCTGATATCCCAATCCTTTCCTGCAATCCTTTATTCTTGCCATTGCAGTTACAACAATAAAGTTGCAGCTTTAAATTAAATTGCTAGTGCGATCGCCTGTGCTTTCTTCCCCTAATCTAGGCGCGTTCAAAAGTTTAGCACGATGATCAAACTGACATTCTGGAGGAAATATTAAAAAGTAAATACTCAGCCAATATTGCTAATACTTAATATTTAATTAGTAACTCTTTGAAATAATTCGAGATTTATATCTGTAAATCGATATTGTTGGGAATATTACTCTAC
Organism: Trichocoleus sp. FACHB-591; assembly: GCF_014695845.1. Classification (NCBI taxonomy): domain Bacteria; kingdom Bacillati; phylum Cyanobacteriota; class Cyanophyceae; order Leptolyngbyales; family Trichocoleusaceae; genus Trichocoleus; species Trichocoleus sp. FACHB-591. The sequence goes on along the minus strand of NZ_JACJPA010000017.1, from coordinate 214,314 downwards.
TCAAATACGACAGTGCGATTGCTGTAAACCAACACCCGATTTTCGAGATGCAGTCGCACCGCTCTAGCTAAAACTATACGCTCCAAGTCTTTGCCCTTGCGAATTAAATCATTAACCTCATCGCGATGGCTGACGCGCACGACATCCTGCTCAATAATTGGCCCTGCATCTAAGTCTTCAGTCACGTAATGAGACGTAGCGCCAATGATTTTGACCCCACGCTTATAAGCCCGCTGATAGGGATTTGCTCCCGCAAAAGCAGGCAAGAAAGAGTGATGGATATTAATTACTTGAGGAAAATTAGCAATAAAGTCAGCACTCAAAACTTGCATGTATTTAGCCAGCACCACTAACTCAATGCGGTACTGCTGAAGTAGAGCTAGCTGCTTGGCTTCTTGCTCAGCCTTATTCTCTTTATTGATAGGAATATGGTGATAATCAATGCCAAATTGTTTGGCGATCGCCCCCAAATCTGGATGATTGCTAATAATCAACGGAACTTCGGCAGCAAACTCTTGAGCCCGTTGTCGCCAAATTAAATCAAATAAGCAATGGTCTTGGCGGCTGACCCAAATGGCAATCCGAGGCACCGCATCCGAAAAGTGTAATCGCCAATTTGCTTGTAGAGGCTGAGCGATCGCATTGAAAGCAGGCCCAATCAGATCACGCGGCAAATTAAATCCTTCGAGCTGCCACTCAATCCGTGTCAGAAATAGCCCTGCCTCAAAATCGGTGTGCTGATCCGCATGAATAATATTGCCGCCATTGGCATAAATAAAATTGGCGATTTTTGCGACAAGTCCCCTCTGGTCAGGACAGGAGACTAAAAGGGTTGCGGTAGGGCTAGTCATATCAAACTCGGACTGAATGATTTAGACGCATAACGAAAAGGGGCAAACCAAAGCTCACCCCTTCATCATCACCGAAATAGAACGCTCAACAGCTTATTCTGCTGGAGGCGCAGGAGTAGACGAAGTGCCAGGCTCAGGGCTTGCTGACGAGTTGGAACTTGGACTGGCATTGTCCGCCGGAGGAGGGGATTCAGGGCTAGAGCTAGCCTCTTCTGGAGCAGGCTCAGGGCTAGGAGCCGCATTCTCCGCCGAGGGAGAGGGAGAGGTAGATAGAGCTGGAGTAGGAGCTTCGGGTGCTGCTTTCCACTCCGACAGTGGACGACTCACAGCATTGTTAAAGTCTGGAGACACCAACAAAACCGATAACTCTGGCGTTCCTGAAGTCGCTGGATCAGCTTGAGCGTACCAAAAGCTCTGATTAAAGTCAGGTTTACCCAAAACAAAACGGTGAGTTTTCTGATCATTCAGCTTCAGCTCAATCGTCGCCGTGGGTTGGTCTAAACCAAAATCCGCTTTCTGAGTGAGAGGCGCTTTAATCGTGCGATCGCTCCTTCCCGTTGCCAGCAAACTCAGCAAGAAAGCTACCGAAGCATCATTCGCTGGACCCTCCTCCGGAGCCTTCAACAACCACTGAGACTGAGGTTGCTTAGATTCAGATTGCTTCTCCGTCGGTTTTTCTCTAGCTTGTTCAGTCTGCTTCCCTGGAGATGGAGACACACCAGCCTTTGCTTCAGGAGTAGGAGCTTTGACAAACTCCAACCTTTGCCCCGATGTTATTAGCGTCAAAGCTTGAACCTGAGACTCCTCAAAAGCAAAAATTCGCTGCCCCGACCCTTGCACTTGCTGCTCTTGGCCCTTGCCACCCCCACGAATCTCATAAAAATAGACAAAGCCCCCCAACCCGCAGGCCAGTAAGAGCAAAATCAAAGTTTTCGAATTCAGCTTCATACTTGTATTGACCGCTCACCTCGTAATGCCATCTTCGACCTTGGATTTTAGATTTTGGATCGCCGCAAGATCATTCCCCTCACCAGAGTTCCATAGTGCTCTGAATTCACTTTTGGAGGGAGTCTGAGGGACGCAACCGTCCCTCAGAGGGGGTTTGGGGCGAGTGCCCTAAGGCTCGGATTCTAGCGGCGTCGCCACCACATCACCCCAGCAGTCCCAAAACCCAACAAAGGCAACACGGCCAGCGACAACCAACCCACCAAATTCGCCTGCTGCGCCGTCATCGTAATTCGGCGGTTCTTGTCCTCCTTCGGACGAATCGATAGAACCTGGTCATCCCGCTTGCTCAGCCAGCTTACCGAATTCAGGAAAACATCCCCATTTAACTGCTGACCAAACAAACCATCCGTAGCAAAACTAGAATTACCCACCACAACCAGACGAGATTCAGATAGCGTTTTGTTAGCCTCAGTAGTTGGTGTAGGACTAGGGCTAGGACTGGGACTAGCAGAAGAAGAAACAGACGGGCTAGCAGATGGGCTAGGTGAGGGAGAAGCCTGAGCAGATCCCGTAGCCTGAGCCGCCTTGCTTAGCGCCACACCCAACACCAACGGCCCTTGGCGATCGCGCTCCGGATTAAACTCCAAGTTTTGATTTTTCAGGTCACTTTCCGCCCAACTCTGAGGACTCGTGACCAACAAAGGCGTTTCCTGCACCCCAGAAACAGGAGTCGTTTGAATCGGTCTTGCGATCGGATAAATCGAATAGCGATTGCCAAAATCCTTAGTAATCGGGTGATCGCCATACTGATTAACCACGGAAGCGGTCGGGCCTAATTCAGCGATTTGCTGAGCCGAAGCATTGATCGCAATTCGGTTGCCTAGCGTCACACCCCAATTTTTGAGTAAGCCCTCTAACTTCGGGTCTACATTGGGATCAATCATCAGCAGCACACTGCCCCCTTGCTGCAAATAAGCGCTCAGCTCCCTAACTTCCTTGTCAAACAAAGCTTGCTTGGGGCCAGCCACCACAACTGCCGCTGCATCTTCAGGCACAGCAGGTTGCTCGACCAAGTTCAGCGGTTCACTGATGAAGTTTTTCTCTTGCAACAAAGCTTTGGCTTGAGCTAAACCCCTTTGACCCCCATCCAAAGACGACTCTCCGTGACCTTGCAGAAAGTAGATTTTGGCTTGGCGATCGCTCGTAATCTGCTCAATTGCATTAGTCAGTCGGCCCTCTGACAACCGCTCACTCTTAAGGTTCTGGAGAAAACGGCGTTTTTGGCCTGCCTCAATATAGACATCGCCAATATCCTGAATACCAAAAGATTGCGCCAAACCTGGTTGAGCTTGCGGATCAACCATCTCAAAATTAAACTGCCTTGACTGGCGCTTGTATTGGTCTAGCAAAGCTTGAGTCGGGCCAGAATTTGGATTAGGGCTATTGGGGTCCATAAACACCCAAACTTTCACAGGTTGGGGTAAGCGCCTCAAGATACCCTGTGACTGAGGAGCAAGGGTGTAAAGTTGATTTTCGGTCAGGTCAACTTGATTGGCATAGCGGACTCCCAGGAAATTAATCAAACCTAGGATGACGATAACGGCCAGCGTGGAGAGGAGCGCATTGGTGCTGGCTTGAGTTGAGCGGCGGCCCCAAAAGCCAGAGCCAGGTTGGCTTTGCAGCAGCAGCCAGACCCCAATCAACACAATGCCAGCAACGGTCAGACCGACCGGAATGCTACCCCAATTGCCAGACACAGCTCCGGCGGATAAGCCTATAACTACCAGCACTGGCCCAGCCCAGAAGAGCCATTGCCAAGATTGCTTGAACGATTTCCAGGTGGTAGGAATTTGTTTCATCGACTTCTACTCAACCCTTAACAGGGATAGTACTTGCAAGTGGCTTTAGCCAGTGACCCACTCAGCGTGGACGCGGGTGCAATGGCTAGATTAAGAGCGCTGGAATCTGAGCGCTTCAATAGACTGGGCAGTCAAAAACAGGCCCAAAATAATGTAGCTCACGAACAAAATTAAGCCGCTGGTATTCACTACACCGCGAACCAGATCGCCGTAGTGCTTCAGCAGCGATAAGTGCCCGATGGCGTCACCCACAGGCCCCCCCACTACTGTGGCGATCGCCTGGATCGACCAGAGAAGTAAAACGAGGGCAAACGTCAAAATTGCCGCCAAAATGCTGCTCTCAGTCAACGAAGACAGAAACATGCCCAAAGATAAAACTGCTGCGGCCATTAGAATCAAGCCACCGTAGCCAGTTAACAATAGCGTGGGATTTAAGGGAGGATTCGCAGCACTTAAAGTAATCGTTTCGTAAACTAGCAAGGGCAACACTAAGGTGATGAAGAAAGTGAGAACTCCTAGCAGCTTGCCTAAGGAGACCACCCAGTTGGTTACGGGAGAGGTGGCTAGCAGTTCCAAGGTGCCCCGCTTGCGTTCCTCGGCGTAAAGCCCCATCGAGAGAATTGGCAAAATAAACAAAGACAAAACTCCCATCAAGCCCAAAAAAGCTTGAATTAGGGCATAAGCCGCATCAAAGGGTTGCCCAATTTGGTCCGCAGCGGCGGCAGTTTGCAGGGTGTCTTGCAAGGCAATCACAAAGAAAAAGCCAGATAAAAGCCAAAACACACCCGCGATCGCATAAGCCAAGGGAGAGGCAAAGTACCCCTGCAACTCTTTGCGATAAATCGCCACAATATTGCTGAGAATCACCCGCATTATGCTTCTTCCTCCGACTCTGCTGACTCAGACACGACAGCAGTTGGTGCTCCAGGCGCGTCTTCAATGACTGATTCCACTTCCGCCTCAGCGCTCAACTCAGTCTCTGCACTCGACTCTAAAGCTTTTTCTTCGGTCATCGTCAATTGCAAGAACACATCCTCTAGGCTGGCCTTAGTCCGGCGCATTTCGTAGAGACCTAAACCTCCCCCCACGACAGCAGCGGCAATATCCCGACCTGGATCGCTATCAGCTTCAGCTACTACTCGCACCCGACAGCGCTGAGGCGTGAATGCCTGGTCTGTTACTTCTTCGATTTGCATCGGCTCTACCAAGCGCACACCGGGAATGGGTTGCACTAGTTGTTCCACAGTGCTGACATCGCCGTCCACGTCTAGCTCATACCCTGACCCCGCATTGAGTTGCGCCATCAGATTTTCCGGGCTGTTCGTTGCTACGACTCGCCCGCGATTGATGATGGCGACTCGGTTACAGGTCATGCTGACCTCAGGCAAGATATGCGTGGAGAGAATTACTGTATGAGTCCCGGCTAAGTTCTTAATTAAGTTACGAACTTCAATAATTTGGCGCGGATCTAAGCCCACAGTCGGTTCATCTAAAATAATCGCCGGGGGATCATGCACGATCGCCTGGGCAATGCCTACTCGTTGGCGAAAGCCTTTAGATAGCTTACGAATTAAGGTTTTGCGTTTTTCAACCAAGCTGCAACGCTCTAGAGCTGATTGGACTTGTCGGGAGCGATCGCCCGCACTCACGCCTTTAATTCGAGCCACAAAATAGAGAAACCCCTCCACCGTCATTTCTGGATAGAGCGGCGGCGTTTCGGGTAGATAACCAATGCGTTGCCTCACCGCCATCGAATCTTCGTGGACATCGTAGCCTGCGACTCGCGCACTGCCACTCGTTGCAGGTAAGTATCCAGTCAGAATCCGCATGGTGGTGGTTTTTCCAGCCCCGTTTGGCCCCAAAAAACCCAAGATTTCCCCTGGTTCTACCGCAAATGTCACATCTTGAATCGCAGGGGTTGAGCCATAAACCTTGCTCAACTGTTCAACTTCAATCATGCAAACTTCACTCCCAGGAGTTGTTCATTCCGACAGTTACCCTGATACGTGGCAACAATTTCCTAACTCAACTCAGCTTTAACTTACAGGCCACGCTTTCAACTCACCCCAAAAAGCAATGCGCCTTGCAGTCTGGCAGGATACCAAAATCTGGGATTAACTGCAATTCATCGCCAACTTAATCTATAAGGGCTGCTTTGCTGGCACTCCGATCGCCCGTGGAAATTCACTAGGGGTGGGAGCCACTTTGCGTAAGTAGAGACAGTGCCGCATCCCTTGGCTAACGGGGGTGCTGCATTCTTCGATCGCGGTGATCGCGCCACCCAACTGAGCCACCGCTGGACGTAATGCTTCGGTTTCCTCAGGAGTCCACTGACCACGATAGAGCACGGCTTGTCCTTCCAGCTTCAACAGTGGTAAGGCGTACTCAGCACAAACAGAAGCTGGCCCTACTGCTCGAATCAGGGCTAAATCGTAAGCTTCCCGGTGCTCAGGCAACTGCCCGACCTGTTCGGCGCGGTCTACTAAAGTGGTGATATTTTCCAGCCCTAACGTGGTTGCCAGAGTTTGCAGAAAAGTAACCTTTTTTTGAGTCGAATCTAGCAGTGTCACTTGCCAGTCAGGACAGGCGATCGCTGCCGGAATACCAGGAAAACCACCACCTGTACCAATGTCGATTACGCGAAAGGCTGAAGGATGCACGCCCTCGCCACTTCCGTAGGGTGGGATGAAGGATGAATTTGGCTCCTCTTCCTCCTTCGTCCCTCCTCCTTCCTGCTTGAAGAATGGTGCTATGCCTCGCAACGAGTCCCACAAGTGCTTTTCCCAAAACTCACTTGGCTCGGTAATGCGGGTGAGGTTTAACTGACGGTTGCCCTCTAGAACGAGTTCGTAAAGCCGCTGTAACTGTTGTTGCTGGTGCGAGGTGGGCTGCCAGTGGAGGGTTTTTTGCCAAACAGCGATCATTTCTGGCAGGTTCACGGTTTCAAGATCCAACATTAAAGTTAACTTTGGACAACAGATTGAGGTTGCTTCGCATTCATTTCTAGCACTTGGGGATCGACAGACTGCAACTCGCCGTGGTTGAGAGTCCAACAGCGATCAGCGATCGCTAGCAAGTCACCCGCATCGTGGGTCACGATCAACAAACTCCAGTGGTCTTTGAGGCGAGCCAATAAATTGACCAACTGCCGTCGCATAGACCAATCTAACCCTGCCGTTGGCTCATCTAATAGTAATAAATAGGGTTGGCGAATCAACTGTACCGCCAAGGCTAAGCGTCGCTGTTGTCCACCACTCAGGGAATGAGGCGATGTTTGTAGCGATAAGTGCCCCAACCCCACTTCTGTTAAAGCCTGATTTACCTTTTCTGTCCCTAGTTCTGGGTGGCCAAGGCGCAGCTCTTCTAGAATTGTGGCACCGCAAAAATGTCGCTCCGGGAACTGGAAGACAAGACCACCCAGTTGCTGGAGATGGGCTGGAGTCAGTTCCTGCTCTCGCCATAGGATGTCACCTGAAGTTTTTTCCGCCAACCCCGCTAGAATTTCCAGGAGGGTGCTTTTTCCTGAACCGCTGGGGCCGATGATCAAGCCCATTTGCTGAGGCGCTAGCTCCAAATTGATTGATTTGAGGATGGCGGTCGGGGTAGCAGTCGGATGATAGATCAGGTTTTTGAGATAGAGCATTAACGATGTTACCAGCGAGGAGCAAGGTTTCTAGAGAAGCGCAAAGCAGCCGATGAATGTCAGGATACAGCGATCGCCGTTGGCTAGAGCCTGTCCTGACGCTGAAATTGCCACCTAAGTTAAGTCAAGTCAGTTGTGCCAGTCGCTAGTCTAACGAGAAGGAAAGTTGCAAACCTGGGGCGTGGCCTGTAGCGAGGTAGTCATAATTTTGTTTCAACGGTGACAAATTTAGCCTACCCATCGACCAGTCTAACTGGAACCCAAACCGAATGACTGCGTCAAATTTATGCAGCTAGCTGAACCCTTAATCGGTAGGCGATCGCACCTGAACCGGATGCTTCTAGACCTTTGGCATCAACCGCGATGAGCAAATTTTCAACTCATCGAGCGCCATCCGAGGCTCTAGAGCATTTGCAAGCAGAACGAATTCGAGGAACGTTTTGAGAGGCTCCATTATGACGAACATGCCAATTGCTTCCAGTAGTGTTGGGACGAGTGCCCCACCCTGCTCCTCTAGGATGCAACGCCAAAGCCGCCCCGTTTCCGCCTCCCGGCGGTTCGTTTCTGCCGTTGCGGGTACTGCGGCGATCGCCCTTAGCTTATGCGGCAGTCCTGCTTTTGCGGGCGACCCCTTCCGTACTACTGACCAGCATGCCATTGGTAAGAATACCGAAGCAGCCTTCAAAGCGATTTTTGAGCGGGGCGATTACCAAGCTGCCAGAAAATACTTATCTCAAGCTGAATCCAGTGAGCCACTCAGCTATGCCATGAAAGCGTCACTGGCTTACCTGGACAAAGATTGGAATGCCTTGCGAACCAATGCCACTAAGACTCGCGAAACCGCTGAGCAGCTACGCAAAACTGACCCCCTACGCGGCAACTTGTACGTGGCAGTGGGCGAATTTATGGAAGGCGCTTATATCGTCTCCCGTGAAGGTACGGTGCGAGGGACTCCTCAAGCCCTGAACAAACTTCAACGAGTCTTTCAATCATTGAATGCGGCTGAAAAGCTCAGTCCTCAAGACCCAGAACTTAACTTAGTGAAAGGTTTTATGGATTTGATGCTGGCGGTTAATCTCCCCTTTGCCAATCCAGCCGATGCGGTAGAGCGATTGAACAAATATGCCCAGCCTCGTTATTTGGCTTATCGGGGGATTGCGATTGGCTACCGAGACCTGAACCAACCGACGAAAGCGCTAGAGTTTGTTGACCAAGCCTTGAAGCTGACCCCTAACAACCCAGATCTGTACTACCTCAAAGCCCAAGTTCTCGTTAAACAGGGTAAAAATCAGGAAAGCCTAGAATTTTTCCGCAAAGCCTTGGATAAAACCGCTCAATTGCCTCGCCAACTGCGAAACCAAATCGCATATGAGCGCTGTAGAACTGAATTCCGCATTGATCAAAAAGAGCGCAATTGCAGTACTGAGCTAAAGAAATAGGTCGCGATCGCTGAATAAATTGCTCAATCAAACTTTTAGAGGTGCCGCATTGGCACCTTTTTTGTGGGATGGCTGCGATGGTAAATGGCTGTCTCGCTAGAGGAAGCTAAACCTGCTGCGGTATTCTGAAATTGCTTAGCTTGCAGATTCGCGATCGCTTAAGCCACGCCCCAATTATTCGGTTTTCAAACAAAATGCAAGTACAGTTTCGGGAGTTTGATCCCTTTAATGTCTGGATTTGGCTAGAGTTCAGCTTGAACCCCTCTGAACTAGAAAAACAGTACGTTGAAGAAATTATCAACTCCTGGTTTTTTCTAGGGAAATTAGGCGGGTTTAACGCCGAAAATCTCCAGGTGCAAGATGTTGGCCTAGAAATCAGCTACATGAATTACAACCAGGATGCGGCTGAAGATAGCTTCATGGCCTTGATGCACAACATTGGGGAAGTAGAGTACGAAAGCAACTGGGCCCGTTGTTGGTTTGACTTAGGCACCAGTGACGCGATCGCCCTAGATGTTTTAATCAATTCCTTGCGGCAATTCAGCAAAGATTACGTAGAAATCACAACGCTGATTATTGGCGGAGAGAATGAAGACTGGCCGATCCCCGAAAGCCGCAAACGAGAGTACTCAGAATACGACGATAATTAATCAGCTAACCCATACGCCACCCCGTTAATTCTGCTAGTTAGGTTTGGCGTAACTTTTGCATCCCATCTTCTAAGAACTATGTACGGAGTCAATCAAATTCGCGTTTTAGCGCTAGGGCTAATCCAAGACCGTCAGGCTGCTGCTGCTGGAAAAGGCGATCGCATCTTTGTCTCGGAAGGATACGACCCAGTGAAACAAAAAACTTTTTATCGAGCCTTGGGAGGTGGCGTAGACTTTGGTGAAACCAGCCTGATCGCTTTGCAGCGAGAATTTCAGGAAGAAATCCAAGCAGAGCTAGCTAACATTCGTTACTTGGGCTGTCTAGAGAACGTCTTTGTGTTTAATGGCCAGTCGGGTCATGAGCTAATCCAGCTCTACAAATGCGACTTCGCTGATCCCAAATTCTATGAACTGGATGAATTGATGTTTGCCGAAGGCGATCGCCAGAAAAAAGCCCTTTGGATTGAGAGCGATCGCTTCAAATCTGGAGAACTCACCCTGGTTCCAGAGCAGTTTTTTGATTACCTCTAAAGCTTTAAAAAATGAAGGGCACCCACAAGAGGTGCCCCTACTTAAGTTATGGCTACGCCTAACATACAAAACTAGAACGCTAATACATTACCGAAACATACTGCTGAGTGAGCTGTCTTCGTGAATTCTCCAGATGGCCTCACCCAAGATATTGGCCACCGAGAGTACCGTCAGTTGCGCAAAGCGACTTGTGTCAGGCACTGGAATGGTATTGGTGACAATGATTTCCTCAAACAAGCCACTGGATAGCCGCTCGATCGCCGGGGGTGAGAAAACAGCATGGGTCGCACAAGCATAAACCTGACGAGCCCCTTCCTTGCGCAGGAGGCGAGCTCCCTCACAGATCGTCCCCGCAGTATCGATCATGTCATCTACCAAGATGGCAGTCTTGCCAGCAACGTCCCCAACCACATTGAGCACTTCTGCCACATTATGAGCTTGACGACGCTTATCAATAATGGCAAGTGGAGCATCATTGAGCTTTTTGGCAAAGGCTCGGGCCCGCGCGACTCCACCCACATCTGGCGAAACGACAACAATATCCGATAAATTCTTACTAGCTAAATAGTCAAACACCACTGGTGAACCATAGACATGGTCACAGGGAATGTCGAAATAGCCTTGGATCTGAGCTGAGTGCAAATCCATTGCTAGAATTCGATTTGCGCCAGCCTGAGTAATTAAGTTAGCTACAAGCTTGGCTGTAATAGACTCTCGCCCCGCAGTTTTACGGTCTGCTCTAGCGTATCCATAGTAAGGAATCACAGCGGTAATTTGCCGAGCCGAAGCTCGTCGGCAAGCGTCCACCATGATCAGTAATTCCATCAGGTTATCGTTAACCGGCTGGCACGTCGGCTGAATTAGATAAACATCACACCCTCGGATCGATTCCTGAATTTGGATATAAAGTTCTCCATCGGCAAACCGTTTACGGACCATAGGTCCTAGGTCCATGCCCAAGTACCGAGCAACTTCTTGAGAGAGCGGTACATTGGCAGAGCCGGAAAACAACCGCAGACGACTATTGTCAGAAATAGTCGGCAGAGTTGGGTGAAGAGTCAAAGTTGCAGAACGGATCACAACAGGCCCCCGAAGCGCATTCATCGCAATATTATCATTCTGATCCAGAATCATCCTCCAAAAATTCCCTGAATTAGGTGTAGCTATGGAGAGTAATTTTTGTGGAAACTGACTAGGAATTGTCGCACAAGAGTGGAGAGGCAAACTAGCGATTTTTGGCTGAACAATGCGCAGATTAATGAGAATTTCAGAGAAACTTGCAGATCGGTGGAAGGCAATGGCTGTGTTCACTTCCCCGCCAAACAGTCAGTAAGCAAGCTAAAATTGATCACCTAGCTGGTTTAGGCAAAATTTCTCATTCATATTTATGAGAAAAATTCTGCCTAGTTTATTGGGGAAATAGGGGCAAACAGCTCCACTTTAAGTAGGGCGAAAAATTTCTTCTGAGGATGGCCTTATGAGCTTGAAAGATCGCATTGGTGAAGATATAAAAGCGGCAATGAAATCTAAGGAGAAACTTCGCTTAGAAACGATCCGCAGTATTAAAAAGGCGTTGTTAGAAAAAGAAGTCAGTCTCAGACCCAGTGGGCAGACAGATTTGACAGAAGCCCAGGAAATAGAATTACTGCTGCAACAAGCCAAGCAACGCCGTGATTCTATCGAACAATATCAGCAAGCAGGACGGACAGACTTAGCGGATCAAGAAGCGCAAGAGCTGGCGATTCTAGAAGCGTACTTGCCGACACAACTCTCAGATGACGAGTTAAGCAAGATCATTGATGAAATTATCACAGAGGTGGGAGCAACTTCACTGAAAGACCTAGGCAAAGTTATGGGAGCTGCCGTACAACGAGTCAAAGGTCAGGCAGATGGCAAGAAGATTCAAGCTCTAGTCAAAGCCAAGTTGAGCGAATAAGCTGTGGTGGGAACACAGCTAGCTTGAGTGTCCCTAAAGTTGCTAGCTAAACCTACTCAGCTGTAGGCTCTTTGTCACAACATAGTTACGGGCGCAATTATAGCTATGGGCCACCCTCAGCTAATTTTTGGTGGCTCTACCTCTGGTGAGCTGAGTCCGTGATGTGCCTGTTGCAATCAATTCAAAGCAAACTAACCCGCTATGCAACCGCCAATTCCTGCCGGGACTATTCTGCAAAACCGCTACCGCTTAGTTAGTATTTTGGGCCAAGGTGGATTTGGCCGAACTTATTTAGCGGAGGATCAAGGGCGTTTTAATGAGCGCTGCGCCTTAAAGGAATTTATTCCGGCTCAGTCGAGTCCTTACGCTTTGGAGAAATCCAAGGAATTGTTTCAGCGAGAAGCGGCGATTCTGTATCAAATTCAGCACCCGCAGGTACCTCAATTTCGAGCCACGTTTGAACAAGATCAGCGCCTCTTTTTAGTTCAGGACTATGTTGAGGGCAAAACCTATGGCACGTTGGTTCAGGAGCGGACGGCGCAGGGTTATCCCTTCTCGGAGTCAGAGGTGATCCAATTGCTGCGGCAAATATTGCCTGTACTGGCTCACATTCATAGTAAAGGCATTATTCACCGAGACATTGCGCCTGACAATTTGATTTTGCGAGAAAGTGACCACCTGCCAGTTTTGATTGATTTTGGTGTGGTGAAAGACTTGGCGACCCGGATTCAGTCTCCGGAGACGGTGCCGCAACCTACCACAGTTGGTAAGTTTGGTTACGCACCCAGCGAACAGATGCAGACGGGCCGCGCTTACCCCAGCAGTGATCTCTATTCTTTGGCGGTACTGGCTATAGTTTTGCTGACGGGCAAGGAGCCACAAGAACTCTACAACGAAAGTACTCTGACTTGGCACTGGCAAGATTTGGCTAAGGTCAGTCCCGGCTTGGCTCAGATCTTGAACCAAATGTTGAGTTATAAACCGGGCGATCGCTATCAATCTGTGGCTGAGGTGGTTCAAGCACTACAAGCTCTGACTCAACCCACGGTTGTCTCTCCACCAGCTCCTCCGCCTGCTTATCCTGGGCAACCGCAATCACCCCCGCCGCCTCCCGTCCAGGCTCAAGTACCATCACCTCCGCCTCAAACGCCTCCTCAAACGCCTCCTCAAACGCCTTCGCCCCCGGCTAATCCCAACTTGTCTCAGGTGGCCACTGTTGCCGTAGGTCGCCGCCCAGACCCTGTAAATCCCGCTCCCAATAGTGATCCCAACCGAACCAATCCTGTAATTCCCGCTCCTTCGAGTGGTCCGTCTTGGGAAAATCCTTGGGCGATCGCAGCAGTAGGAACAGCTTTAGCCTTAGCCGCTGGGCTAGGTTCTTGGGCTTTGGTCACTTCTTTACTACGCTCTCCAAGAGATTCTGTTTCTCCAACGCCTTCCGTTACTATCACCTCTAGCTCTACTCCTAGTCCTAGTCCCACCCCTAGTCCTACCCCTAGTCCGACGCCAACACCCAGCCCTAGTCCAGTTCAATTTAGCCAGCGGCTGAATGTTACTCCTGGCGAACAAAATACAGTTGAAGGCGGGTTGAAAGCTAACGAGACCATTAGTTACATCGTGCCAGGGCAGCAGGACCAAACCCTAAGTGCTTATTTGGGTGGTGAAGGAATTTTAATGACGGTGCTCGCTCCGGATCAAAACCCTGTCAACAATCGCGCTAAGCGTGTCTCCGCTTGGGAAGGAGCGTTGCCCTATACCGGAGACTACTATATTCAACTCAGTCCGGTGCGAGGGATTGCTCAGGCAGATTATAAATTGGAGTTGAACTTAGAGAGTCCTGTTGAGCCAACTCCAACTTCGAGTCCGACGCCTAGCCCGACGCCTAGCCCGACGCCTACTCCTAGCCCTACACCGGGTGCGGTTGATGTCGAGCGAGTCAGTTTTCCTGCAGGTGCAACAGAGACCCAAGTATCTGGTCAGACTAACCCCACGACAATCAAGCGTTATTTAGTCACCGCTCAAGCAGGACAAGTACTCAACGTAGAAATCACGGATGGCGCTGCTACACTCGACATCCGCTATCCAGATGGTCGGTTGGTAGAGGATGCTTCTGGAGTTGTTTCGTGGCAATCGCAGCTGCCAACGGATGGGGATTACCAAATTGATGTGATTGCGGCTCGCGATACTAGCTTCACGCTAAATATTAGCGCCCAGAATCAGGAACCCTCTCCATAGCTATGGTCAGCTATAGTCACGATGATGGGATTCACAGCTCAACCTAACTGATGTGAGGAAGAACGGTAAAGTATAGTTTGAGACGGTCGTGACTTCGTAATCTAACAGATACCATTCCACTCCCCTTGAACGCACTACTCATTGCTGGAACTGATACAGACGCGGGTAAAACTGTCTTGACGACGGCTCTTGCTGCTTACTGGCAGACTTACTGCTCTGCCCGCAGTTTAGGGATTATGAAACCAATTCAGTCAGGGCTGGGCGATCGCGAACTCTATCTGCGCCTTTTCAACCTGAATCAGTCTATAGACGAAATTACCCCGCTTTACTTTCAAGCTCCTTTAGCGCCACCGCTGGCAGCCGATCGCGAAGGGCGCAAGATCGAGCTAGAACTGGCTTGGAAAGGTTTGGAAACGCTCCGACAACAGCGAGATTGGGTGTTAGTAGAATCGCTCGGTGGTTTGGGTTCTCCAGTTACTCACGAAACCACAGTGGCAGATTTGGCTTGGGATTGGCGGTTGCCGACTGTGTTGGTGGTGCCTGTGCGCTTAGGGGCGATCGCTCAAGCAGTCGCTAATGTTGCTTTAGCGCGTCAAGCGCGGGTGCACCTCAAAGGCATTGTGCTGAACTGTACCCAACCTCGCACCGAGCAGGAGATCGAGGATTGGGCACCCAGAGATTTGATTCAGTCTTTAACGAATGTGCCAGTGTTAGGCGTGATCCCCCATTTAATAGATGCCATCGATTTAGCGCAGTTAACGGAAGTTGCCGCTAATTTGGAGTTGGAACGACTGATGCCAATTGCCATCTCGCCACAAGATTTTCTATCGGTCGGCGATCGCGCTTCATCTTAACTAAGCTCACTAAGAACTGTTACAAGCTGGATTGCTCCTCAGGAAGTGACCAATCGGCGCTAAATTAGTGGAATAAGCGTTTAGCAAGTGACCTAGCCAAGCGGTTATCTGAGCCACTGGCCCCCATTCGCAGAGGCGACTATGCCAAGATTTCAACGAAACGACAACTTCATCGATAAAAGCTTCACAGTCATGGCAGACATGATTCTCAAAGTTCTGCCAGCCACCAAGAAAGAAAAAGAAGCGTTTGCCTATTACCGAGATGGCATGTCTGCTCAGGCTGATGGAGAGTATGCGGAAGCTCTCGACAACTATTTCGAAGCCTTGAAGCTGGAAGACGATCCCTACGATCGCAGTTACGTTCTTTACAACATTGGCTTAATTCGCACCAACAATGGTGAACACGAAGAAGCCCTAAAGAACTATCTAGAAGCGATCGAGCTGAACCCTCGCTTACCTCAGGCCCTCAACAACGTGGCAGTAATTTACCACTACCGAGGCGAACAGGAAAAAGAAGCGGGCAACGATGAGGCAGCCGAAGCCTTGTTTGATCAAGCAGCTCAATATTGGAAAACTGCCATTCGGATGGCTCCTAACAACTATATTGAGGCGCAGAACTGGCTCAAAACCACAGGCCGTTCGCAGATGGATGTGTATTTTTAGTCGGTTGCTCTTTCTATCCAGTTGACCTACAGCAGCTAATCTTTCGTCATGGTTAGCTGTGATTTTTTTGACCTTTACTTCTGAGCTACTTACCTATGCTGGATCGCGATCAAGTTCATAAAGTTGCTCACCTCGCTCGTTTAGAATTGGCGGTTGAAGAGGAAGAAAAATTTGCGACACAACTAAGCAGCATTTTGGACTATTTTGAGCAGCTCAGTGAGTTGGACACAAGCAATGTAGAACCAACCACACGGGCGATTGATTTGAATAATGTGACGCGAGTAGACCAGTTGCAGCCATATGGCGATCGCGAAACGATTCTAGAAGGCGCACCTGAGCGAGATGCTGACTTTTTTAGAGTGCCTAAAATCATCAACGCTGATTAGTGAAAGCTGATTAGTGAAAGCTAATTAGTGAAAGCTAACCAAATAATTGGTGTCTCAATTAGATGTAGCAATCCTAAATGATTTGTGGAAGGTGCACCTCTCACAAACCCCAACCGGATAAATTATTAGGACACCTATAGAGTCCTAACAGCACGGAGAGTAGGGGCGTAAGTTGCCCTCCTCTTTTGGCTAGGAGCCAAAAGGTTAAAAACAGGTTAGTAAGCTCTGACATCAAAGTTTGGCATATCTATAGATGGATGCCACGGGGTAGGATGTTAAGCCGTCTACCCTCCATAGGAGGATATTCACACTACCTATAAGGCGGATTTCTAAAAATTTGCCTTCTGATTTAATTGGCAAAGTCCTTTGTTGAGGTTAAGTCTTGTGAAGGCTAAATACGTTACCCTCTTTGGGACAGCCCTAGCCCTGGCTCTCACTAGCGGTGCTGCTGTTGCCCAATCGAGTGGCACAACTGCCCCCTCTGCGGCAGAAATCAAGCTTTCTCCAGAAGGCTTCAGAATTCTGTGCGAAGTTTTTCCCCTAAACTCCCGCTGTCCTGGTGGTACCCCTTTAGATTCGACCGCAGCCCCCACCAGCCCTTCTGAGGATACGGCTGAACCTGCGGATACAACTACAGACACAACCGAGACCGAAGAGCCCGATATGACTCGGCCTGCGGGTCCACCTAGCTCCCCCGGTAGCCCTGACAGCGGCACTGTACCTGAAGTAGACCCATCTACCCCGGCTGATGACTCTGGGAGTACGACCGACCCCAGCACAACAGACACAACCGAGACCGAAGAGCCCGATATGACTCGGCCTGCGGGTCCACCCAGCTCACCTGGTAGCCCTGACAGCGGCACTGTACCTGAAGTAGACCCATCTAGCCCCGCCGATGACGCTGGGAGTACGACCGACCCCGGCATGAGTCCTGACGGTTCTATGTCTCCTGAATCAGCCCCCAGCTCAGATTCACCTGCACCTCAGACCCCCTGAGGTTCTCAGTCAGACAAAGCCCCCAGGGTTTCACTGTTTCAAGCTCATACCAAGACCTTAGAATCCTATTCGATCCAGCTCTAAGTAATGAGGCTTTTCTTAGAGCTGGATTTTATGTTGCAAAGTTAAAGCACTCGTAGCACGCTAGAGACACTGCTGATTGATGACAAGCTGCGGATTTCTTCTAGGGCTTGGCGAAAGTTCCCTTCTGGAACATCGTGCGTAACGACGACGATTTCTGCTAGACCATCTTGATTGCCAATCTGAACAACGGATTCCAAGCTGACTTGATGGTTGCCGAAGCAGGTACCTAGTTTGCCAATGACGCCAGGGTAGTCCTTAGTGAGAAATCGGGCGTAAAAGCGAGTCACTAAGTCTGTCATTGGTGCGATCGCGCTGTAGTGCTGGTGAGAGCAAGCTAACAGAGGGTGTGCGGCTTGAGTAGGCTGAGTGGGAACTGGCACTAGATTAGCTTGCAGCACAGCGGCAATGTTGAGCATATCTGACACCACTGCACTAGCGGTTGGTCCTGCGCCTGCACCGCGACCGAAGAACATCACCTGCCCAATTGGCTCACCTTCCACCAAGATGGCGTTGTAGACATCGTTGACGCTAGCGAGGGGGTGAGATTTGGGAACTAGAGTTGGGTGTACCCGAATTTGAAGCTGTTCTGGTTCGCTATCAGTAGAAACTGTGTTGCGCTTAGCGATCGCCAGCAGCTTAATCACAAAACCGAGCCGCTCCGCGTAGGCAATATCAGCAGCACTGACCTGACGAATGCCTTCACAATAAACTTCTGCTAATTTAATTCGTCCGCCAAAGGCGAGTGAAGCTAGAATCGCAATTTTGTCGGCTGCATCTAGGCCATCTACATCAGCGGTGGGATCGGCTTCGGCATAACCCAATCGTTGAGCATCTGCTAGCACCTCAGCGAAGTCAACGCCTTCGTTTTGCATCCGGGTCAGGATGTAGTTAGTGGTGCCATTGACAATCCCTATAACCGTATCGATACGATTGGCCCCGAGTGACTGCTTGAGGGGTTGAATTACTGGAATTCCCCCGCCTACCGCTGCTTCTAGCAGCACGTACACACCTGCTTCATTGGCAGCGGTAAAAATCTCAGCACCATAACGGGCGATCGCAGCTTTATTGGCCGTGACCACATGCTTACCATGAGCAATGGCTTGAAGAATCAGCGATCGCGCAGGCTCTAAACCCCCCATCACTTCAACCACAATATCGATGTTGGGGTCGGTCACAATGGATTCGAGATCCGTGGTTAGTAAGTCAGCAGGCAGGTCGATTTCACGGGGTTTGTCGAGCGATCGCACCCCGACTCGATAAATTTCTAACTCCTTTAACAAAGGGTGGCGCTGCGTTGCATCGAGCAAAATCTGTGCTGTACCCGTGCCCACTGTTCCTAGCCCTAGCAAACCGACTTTGAAGGTCACAACCGTTATCCCAAATTCCAATAAGTTCTGACAAACGAATAAGCCCTAGGGTTTGAATCTTCAGGAAGAAAAGTTGCTTCCCAATCGATCCAGACTCTAGGGCTAGTTTAACTGCTAGTGATGACACTCTGAGACTTCAGCTCAGCGGAGCATTCACGGAGCGATCGCAGCTTAGTAGGTTTCTACGTGCCAGCGCTCGCTCTTCTTCATTTGCTTCTGGTAATCGCTCCAGGTCACACCGTCTTTGGCAGCCGCAGCAGACAGCGCTTCATCAATGCCGCCTTCCATACCTTTGAGACCGCAAATGTAGGTGTGGGTGTTCTCCTGCTGGATCAGCTTCCACAGTTCATCTGCATGCTCGGCCACACGGTCTTGGATGTACATCCGACCGCCAGAGGCATTCTTTTGCTCCCGGCTGATGGCACAAGTGAGGCGGAAGTTTTCTGGATACTTTTGCTGAATTTCTTCCAACTCTTCTTTGTAGAGAATGTTGGGGCTGGTGGGAATGCCGAAGACCAACCAAGCAAAACCCTTAAATTGGTAGCCAGGATTGGCTTGGCGCTCAGCGTCCTTAAACATGCGCCATAGGTAAGCCCGGAAAGGTGCAATCCCCGTGCCTGTTGCAAACATGATCACGTTGGCATTGGGATCGGTGGGCAGGAGCATTTCCTTCCCAACTGGTCCCGTGATTTTAACTTCGTCGCCTTCCTTGAGGTTGCAGAGGTGGGTAGAGCAAACTCCGTAAACGGTCTCGCCTGTTTCAGGGTGCTTGTACTCTAGCTGCCGCACGCACAAAGAAACAGTTTTGTCATCGACGTGATCGCCATGCCGAGTAGACGCGATCGAGTACAGACGGAGCTTTTCAGGTTTACCCTTTTTATCAATACCAGGTGGGATGATACCAATACTTTGGCCTTCTAGGTAGCGCAAATCACCACCAGAAACATCAAAAATTAGGTGGCGAACGGTGCCAATCCCGCCTTCGCCCACTAGTTCCTCGTTAGAAACACATTTGCCTAAATAGGGGCTATTTGGACGATAAATGTTAACGGGAACATTTTCTTCGAATAGAGCTTCATGCTTTGCACCTGCTGCTGGAGCAGAATCTGCTTGCATCTTAGCGGGTTGAGCCGCCGAAGCAGATTGCGCTGACTGTGAACTTTTACTAGCAGCCGCATTACCGTTGGTAAGGGTTTCACTATTGAGTGGCTCAATGCCAACAATCTTGCCGCCCATACGCAGAATGCGCTGCATCATATCGTTCATGCGGTTATAGGGCACTGTGATAAAGGTGCTACCGCTGCGACGAATGGGGTAGTTCGTTTTATCCGTTTCCGAATTCTGACGCAGACCGACGACTTCATAGCGGAAGAGACGGCTACCGGAAGCCGTGTTGCCAGCACCGCCCGCTGCACTTGAATTGAACATTGCTATAGATATCTCCGAACCCAACTTAACTTAACATTTTGCTACAAAGCGTCCTTGGCTCCCATTAATGTTAGCCCTACGCCTCAATCGCAAGTCTCAAAGGACTGAAAGATTAAATCTGCATCACGCAATTACATCACGCAGTTATAGAAGCCATGCCTACTTCTAGAGTATCGGAAGACCGAAATATCTCGGCCTCTTTCTCATGGCTACCCAAAGCATAAAAGGTTAGTCAGGAAAAGAATGTCAATGTCGAGCCAATTTCATTTCTTTAAAATGCGCAATTAACCTTAGCATAGATAGGAACCGAGCTAATTTTTAATTCAGGCTGAACTTGTAGAGGGGATCATGTTCTGGTAAGATGAACTGTTAAAGTAGTATTAAATACTTACTAGAAAAGCTTCCTCAGGATAAGCGGTAGCTCTTTTGCTGCACGTTTGTTTTGCATCTGCCTCTGTGCCAGCCTTCTAAGCCGCACTACCCACTTCGGGCGTGAATTCCGGGCTCTAGAGTGAATCTGCTCAAAACTCAGTTAGTGAACAGTCTATTCAACGATCGTTAGAGGGAATCTATGACCAGTAAGCCAGACCGCGTGGTTTTAATTGGCGTTGCCGGAGACTCCGGATGCGGTAAATCTACATTTTTGCGCCGATTGACAGATTTGTTTGGGGAAGATTTTGTTACCGTAATCTGCCTCGACGACTACCACAGTCTGGACCGGAAGCAACGTAAGGAGACCGGGATTACCGCCCTTGATCCCCGTGCTAACAACTTTGACTTGATGTACGAGCAGGTCAAAGCTCTGAAGAACGGCCAGTCTATTGATAAGCCTATCTACAACCACGAAACGGGCGAACTCGATCCTCCAGAACGGATTGATCCTAATCACATCATCGTGATTGAAGGTTTGCATCCTCTGCATGATGAGCGGGTGCGATCGCTGCTTGACTTCAGCGTTTACCTCGACATCAGTGATGAAGTGAAGATCGCTTGGAAGATTCAGCGAGATATGGCTGAGCGTGGTCACACCTATGACGATGTCATGGCAGCCATCAATGCTCGTCGCCCTGACTTCGAAGCTTATATCGATCCGCAAAAAGGCCACGCTGATGTGGTGATTCAGGTACTACCCACTAACCTGATCAAAGGTGAAACGGAGCGCAAAGTTCTGCGCGTTCGTATGGTGCAGAAAGATGGGGTTGAAGGATTCGAGCCTGCTTATCTATTTGATGAAGGCTCTACCATCGACTGGACTCCTTGTGGTCGTAAGCTCACTTGCTCGTATCCCGGTATCAAGATGTTCTACGGTCCTGATACCTACTACGATCACAGCGTTTCCGTGCTGGAAGTGGATGGTCAGTTCGACGAGCTAGAGGAAGTAATCTACATTGAGAAGCACCTCAGCAAGACTTCGGCTAAGTACGAAGGTGAAGTCACTCATCTGTTGCTGCAACACCGTGAGTATCCCGGTTCGAACAACGGTACTGGTTTATTCCAAGTGCTGACGGGTCTGAAGATGCGGGCAACTTACGAGCGTTTGACGTCTAAAGAAGCGAAGACCAAGGTAGCAGCTAACGTCTAAAGCTTTTTGTTTCCATCACAGGCTGTATTACTAGGGCGCGAGGCTGAGGTCTCGCGCTTTTTCTATAGCGTTGATGGCAATATGGCGATCGCTAGCTAAGGTCAAATCTGGTCTAACTCCTGGCTCTCCAAAAACTTAGTTCCCCATTCGTGCATGGAGTTCAAGATTGGCTTGAGGGTTGCGCCAAGGGGAGTCAGGGAGTATTCCACTTTGGGTGGGACTTGCAGGTAAACCTGGCGATGCACTAAACCGTCTTGTTCCATTTCTCGCAGTTGTTGCGTCAGCATTTTTTGGGTGATGCCATTCAACGCTCGGTGTAACTCTCCAAAGCGTTTTACCCCAGGAAATAATTCGCGAATAATCAAAACCTTCCAACGCCCGCCGATCACGCCTAGTGTCGTTTCTACAGCACAGGTGACGCGATCGCGGCTCTCCGCTTGAGGCTCCATAGTATCTTTTGAGGTGGTATCTAGCTCTCTAGTCTATACCTTACATTTAGCCCCTAGTGTTACCTCAAGTTAATTTTGCTTGGTGGAGTGGTCTGCGCCTGCCCAATATAAAATCGCAAATCTGATTTGGTGCAGCCCTAGTTTTTCTAGAGATCGTTAGTGAGTGAATTGCTGAGCCACCGTACTGGGAAGATAGGCGATCGGATTAACAGCGCTTTGTCCTTGGGGGCGGATTTCGAAGTGGCAATGGGGGCCAGTACTATTACCTGTACTGCCTAGCTCAGCGATGATTTGGCCTTGCCGCACCTGCTGGCCTTGCTGCACCAAAAGTCTCTGATTATGAGCGTAAAAGGTGACGCTACCATTCAAATGTTGAATTTTGACTAAGTTGCCGTAGCCACCCTGGTTCCAGCCAGCACTGATCACAATTCCATCTGCTGCTGCTTGAATCGGCGCACCAACAGGGCCAGCAATATCGATGCCATTGTGCATGCGACCCCAACGGGGACCAAATCCAGAGGTGACAACGCCTTTGACGGGCCAAATATAGCCTGCTTGAAGGGAGGAATCTGTGGGCCAAGCAAAATTGGGCTTCGAACTGGATGGTCTGGAGGCCGCGACGGGATAACTGGGGACTGGTACTTGAATCAGTTTGATGGAGCCAGTGGCTGAATTGGTAGTAACTTGAATCCGGTAATTTTGGGGAGTCGCGATCGCTGGATCTAGCAATCCGGCTGCTAAGCTACCTATCGTTAATGATGCAGTTAGTAGCAATTGCAGGGGACGGCAGTTTAAGGATGGGATCGTCATGCGTGGTTCGTTCAATTCGATAAAGGACTGAGCGAGGACACCCTATTTCACACCAAAAATACGATTGCTCCTAGCAATAAAGCTAGTAAATCGCATAGCCCTCACTTTGCCTGGAACGCATGGAGAATTAACTGGCGTTCACACGGATCTCCACCCAGCCAGTTGCTTTAAAGGGCCTGGTGATTTGACGGAATTTACGGATGTAACTTACCTGCTACCCCCAGGTTCAACTTGCAAGTCTTCTTCTTGAGACTCAAAGATGATGTCTACACCGCGTATGTCTTGGAAGGTAAATTCGGCTCGGCGATCGCGAGCGTAGTCTACGCGACTGGCGCCAGTGGTTTTACGTTGGGTTTCGCCCAAAGAACGAATGGTCAACCGTTCTGGTGCAACGCCTCGACGGAGTAAATAGTTTCTGGCTGCTAAAGCTCGACGACGACCTAGATCTAAGTTGTAGGCATCGCTAGCCCGAGGGTCAGTGTGGCCTTCAATATCCACCACGATGAAAGGATATTCTCGCAGCACATCAGCGATTTGATTGAGTACCGCCGCGCTCTCTGGGCTAACAATATCTTTGTCGAGAGCAAAGTGGATGTTTCTGGGTACGCGCAACCGAATGGGAGGTGGAGTTGGTGTAGGTTCTACTGGAGGTGTGGGTGGCACCTGAGCCACGGGGGGAGTGGTGCAACGGGGCACTTCTGTAACTGGCGTAGGTTCGGGAGGAGCCACAGCGCCTTGGGTGGTGCGGATAGTGGCGTTGGCGGCTGGCTCGGAGGTCCCGTAACGGCTATCTGTGGCGATCGCGCTAATTTGCTCGCCGGGCTGCACGTTGGTCAAAGTGGCGCTAAATCGACCTTTTTCGTTGGCTGTTGCGGTGGCGATCGCTTTGCTTAAGGGTGCATAACCAGGAAACAGATTAATGGCTTTGCTGCCTGCCACTGTTTCCTCGCCTTTCGCCTCAACCCGATAAATCTCGACTTGAGCACCTGGATCGGCTTTGCCATCCACATTCACTTGATCATTGAGCAGGATAAATTCTGAACTAAGCCACTGAGGAGCATTAATGGCTGAGTTGCCAGTATCTAAGCGCCGATTGCCCGAATTGCGAGGAGGATTGGGGCCATCGCCACGCTGATAGTCTTGCACGCCTACGTTCTGCTGCGTGTTCAGGTCAATGCTGAGTCCTTCTAAGGCGGCAAATTGGTTGTCTTGAATCAAGTTGCGATCGCTCTTGGGATAGGAGGTGACAACAACTCCTGGCCCCGTTTGGTAGCTGATCTGGTTCTTGATCACCTGATGCTGATTGCCCATTAAATAGACTGCGGCTCGCCGCAACCGCCGTCCATTGAGCTTAATTTGGTTGGCTTGAATCTGGACCGATCCATCAGGCTTAAACAAGTAAATGCCACTGCCATCGTTGCCGCAAATCAAGTTAGCCGTAATTTGGGAGCGATCGATCACACCTTCCAAGCGAATCGCGTCGGGCATCCCCGCAATACCGTTGCCTACAATGATGTTTTCTGTAACTTGGGTATTCTCCGCCCGCACCGCCGTAATAATGCCGCTGCCTTCATGGTTGGCAATTCGGTTGCGCCGAATCACGGTGCCGACTCCGTTAAACACAGACACACCAAACGCTGAGAGATTGGTAGGCATCTTTTCATCAATAGTTAGGCCTAACCAGTTGTTCTCAATTGTGACGTTCTGCGGCGGTTTGTCTTCAGCACCAAACGGGAAGTTGGCGTTGGGAGGTTGCTGCTGGCTGGTGTCTGGGGGTGGTAAACGGTGTGCAATAAAAATATCGGCAGGCGGAGTGCTGGCGGGTACTTGACGACGGGAGTTGAATCCGTAAAGGCTGAGGCCGCGAATCGTCACATTGTCCGCAACGACAGTTAGCCCCCGAAAGACTTCCTGACCCTCCGCGGGAGTAATAGCGACTACTGGGATCGGAACGCTGATTTCAGCCGTAGCCGATTTTTCTGCATCATATCCGGGTTGCGTGCTGCCATCGATAACTAAGCCAGGGCGATCGAGCGGTGGCAAGACGGAGGTGAGGCGAATCGTTGTTTGCTCGGCAGGTAAGCTGAACTCGATGCGGGAAGGGGCATCGGCACTTAGGGCTGTGACTTGAGCTTGTTCTTCGGCACTCAAGCGATCGCGCTCTAGGGTGCCATTCGTTAGGGCGATCGCTTCTCGCAGGGTTATGGTTGCATCTGGCTGGATCGGCCCATCTTGGTTGCTGTTGACCACTACCCGTAAATGTGGCGCAAGGGAGGGATTATTCTCAGAGCTGGGAGCGGCTGTGACGCTGGGCGCGATCGCGATTTCTGTAAGGCCAACCCAGAGTCCTAGGAGAGCAGCCGATTTGAAGCGGTAGGATGCAGGCATGGTCAAGCTATGGAAGGTGACGATCAACGAAGTGATTCAGAGTTTACCCTGATTTTGCTGACCCAGAATCAGCGACCCTAACGGTTAAAGCAACTGGTAGTAGTTTCCCGTAGGATCAATACAGTCTTACTCGAACGGAATTCAAAGCTGTGGCCTCATTAAGCGATGCAAACAATGCTGCAACTCCTCTGCCCTTGGCCCGGACCCCCCTATTTGAGCATGCCGTAGCCCTGAAAGCTCGCATGACTGCCTTTTCGGGCTGGGAGATGCCTGTGCAGTATGTCGGCATTGCTCAAGAACACCAAGCGGTGCGCCAGCAAGCGGGAATGTTTGACATCTCCCACATGGGCAAATTCGTGCTGAAGGGCCACCAAGTAATTGAGCAACTCCAGTGTTTAGTGCCCTCCGATCTAGCTCGGCTCCAACCTGGTGCCGCCCAATACACCGTTTTGCTCACGCCAGAAGCGGGTATTGTGGATGATTTGATTGTGTATTACCAAGGAGAAGATGCAGCAGGGCAACCAACGGTAGTGCTAATTGTCAACGCAGGCACCACGTTAAAAGATAAAACTTGGTTGACCGAGCATCTGGATTTGGGCCAGGTGGATTTTCAAGACCTGTCTACAGAAAAAGCCCTGATTGCCGTACAAGGCCCTCAAGCGATCGCCTGTCTCCAACCCTTAATTGAAGCCGACTTGAGTGCCGTTAAGCCCTTTGGTCATTTAGCGGCTCCAGTCTTGGGTCAACTCGGTTTCCTCGCTCGCACAGGCTATACCGGAGAAGATGGTTTTGAAGTCATGGTCGATGCAGCGGCAGGTGTAGAACTATGGCGATCGCTGCTGGCGGCAGGTGTGACTCCTTGTGGCTTGGGCTGTCGGGACACCTTGCGTTTAGAGGCGGCAATGGCCCTCTACGGCCAAGATATTGACGAAGCCACCACACCTTTAGAAGCAGGTCTGGGCTGGTTGGTGCATCTAGACACTAAAGGCGACTTTATCGGGCGATCGGTGTTGGAGCAACAGAAGCAAGCAGGTGTGCAACGGCGTTTAGTAGGACTGAGGATGGCAGGGCGCAATATTGCGCGGCATGGCTATCCGGTAGTGTATGAGGGACAACCTCTGGGTGAGGTAACCAGTGGTAGTTGGTCACCCACCTTAGAGCAAGCGATCGCGCTGGCTTATGTCCCCGTAGCTTTGAGCAAAGTGGGGCAGCAACTCAATGTAGAGATTCGCGGCAAATTCTATCCAGGGGAAGTAGTAAAGCGCCCCTTTTATCGGCGACAAGCCAGTCTGTGATGCTCAACTGATCTAGCAAATTGCCGCTAGTCTTGCTACGCTACCTAAAATCTTTAAATATTTCCAAAAATTTTTTGCCATCACCTGCCGACTCGCTCATGATTAGGAGAAGTTTTTTAGCTTTTTCGACGGTTGATCCTGTTTTATGCGGATACTCAACCTAACAGCCTGTAAGCGAGATCAGATCGGGTGCTGGCTGGCAGTTGGCAAGGATGTGAATGTTGTCTGAGCAATGTTCACGACAGACAAGAGATTTCCTGGTGGGTAGTAGGAGTGGTTCAGTCATGATACCGAGCGATCGCAGGCTTCTTCAGAGTCCAAATAGCAACACTACAAATGAGCACAAGCGATTTTTGTTGCGTGCTGTTTGGCAACATTGGGTGCAAAAAGAGACGGTGAGTTATGTTCGCACCGTGGCTACCTGTACATTGTTAGCTTTAGTAGGAGCTGGCTTAACGCCAGAAGCTAAGGCAGATGTGGTCGTTCCATTGGCATCAGTCCCAGAACCTGGCAGCTCTGTCGTTTCAACTAGCGCGGCTGATTTAGTCACCACACCCGCGATCGCGCCTCCAGAAAGTGCTTCGGTTACTGAATTTGCGGCCACACCTGTTCCAGATGCTCAGCTAGGTTGGTCAGCTGCATCAGTGGAGTCAGCCGTAACGATCAATGATTTAGTTCCAGCACCGGATGTAACTGACAAATCTGTGTCAGTCTCCGACTCCCAATCCGCAGTGGTTGCTTCAGAGGTCGATCGCCCTGAAACTCCGGTTGTGGCGGCACAACCGAAACAACTAACTGCCGCTGAATCAACTGCAATTACGCCTGCGCCTAAAACTAGAGCAGAAACTCTAAGACCTGAGTTTGCACCTCAGCGCCGTGAATCTAACTCTGCGATCGCACCTGTATCCAGTTCTAGAAGCGAATACCAGGTAGCCCAAGTTAGCTCGTTTTCAGATATTCAAGGCCACTGGGCGCAAAGCGTGATTGAGTCGTTGGCATCCAGAGATGTGGTGCGTGGCTTTCCCGATGGCACCTTTCGACCCGACATTACGGTGACCAGAGCTCAATTTTCTGCGATCGTGCGGCAAGCCTTCCAAGTGCAACCCGTCCGTACCTCGGTACAGTTTTCGGATGTATCCACGAACTACTGGGCTTACAGCGCCATCGACGAAGCGTACCGTTCTGGGTTTGTCTCCGCATCTGGCAACAATGTGTTTCTTCCCGACCAAGGTATCTCCCGCAATCAAGCGCTGGTGGGTTTAGTCAATGGCTTGAAATTGACCTCGGAGTCAACCAGTGCCGATATTTTAGAAACTTATTTCGAAGATGCGGCCCAGGTATCAACGGCAGAGCGAACTGATTTGGCGATCGCAACTGACAAGCGCTTGGTCGTCAGTTATCCAAATGTGAGAGCGCTGAACCCGCAGCAATTAGCCACTAGAGCTGAGGTAGCGGCTTTTATTTACCAAGCCTTAGTGCAAACAGGTGAAGTATCGGCGCTGGATGCAAGCACTACGGCGGCGCAATATATTGCTGGCGCAGCAACTACGGCTGAAACTCCTGCCACTTCACCCTCACCGACATTGCCAACTACGCCAACGACGGCAGCTCCTTCCGAGGAAACGATTCAAGACTTGCAGACTCGCTTGGAAGCTGTGCAAACTGAGTCAGAAAATTTCGGCAATGTCTTTGAAGGATCGCCAGCTCTCAGCATTGCTAACCCGGTAGGCTTTGGAGCTGATAACGGCACTGGCTTTATCAGTGCTACCTATCAAGAACGCACTCGCTACGGTGACAAAGATGATGCCGCAGTTGGGTTTGGTGTAGGTTTAGGAGATGCCCAGAGAAATGTAGGCGTTGAGTTGTCCTATACGCTGGCTAGCTTTGGAGGCAACCGAGACTTTGGCACTGGTGGATTCAATGTGAAACTTCACCGCGCCTTCTCTGAAGACTTTGCTGCTGCTTTGGGCTGGGATGGGTTCATCACGATTGGTGACGAATTCAACGAAGACTTTAAAGACTCGATTTATGCAGTCGCAACTAAAATCTTCCGAACTCGCCCAGATTTGAACACGCCATTCAGCCGAGTTGCTCTCACGGGAGGGATTGGCAATGGTCGTTTCCGAACGGAAGATGATGTGTTTGAAGATAAAGATAACTTCAACGTCTTTGGTAGCTTGGCCGTGAGAGTTGTTCGCCCTGTGAGTGCCTTAGTGGAATGGACAGGCGAAGACTTAGCGGCAGGTCTTTCAATTGTGCCATTCAAAAATCAAAGCTTGGTAATCACTCCAGCCGTGAGAGATATTGCTGGTGCAGGCGATGGGGCTCGCTTTGTAGTAGGACTGGGATATTCCTGGAAGTTTTAGTATCTGAAATCTGAGAAGGTCGAAGATCAAGGGCGACCAATCTTTTACCTTCTCTTGAACCGCAAAGTTTAACCCCAAAATTTGATGATGGAGTCAGGAGTAACTTTATGCGTAGTAAGCGGTGGGCGAGTTGGATTGTTGGAGTTGCTTTAGTGGGAGGGAGCTGTTTTGCAGGCTCGGCTCAGGCTCAAGTTCAAATCAACAATCAGTCGGATGTAAGTGGCACTAACGTTTTTAACAATACGGCTCCCCGGTTTCCTTCCAGACCTGGTCTGAACCCTAACACCCTGGCAACAGCGAATCGGCTGGCTCAAGAACTAACGGCGGCTCGCAATGCCTACAACACGACTGAGCAGGCAGTGACCCGTGTGCCCCGGCGCTTTGCTCGTGGGCCTGGTGAAGAATGTGTGAATCCAGCTTTGTCTCGTTTGAATGAAGCGATTAGAGCGTCGCAGGAATTTCTCA
The DNA here is from genome assembly GCF_014695845.1 of Trichocoleus sp. FACHB-591. Lineage (NCBI taxonomy): Bacteria > Bacillati > Cyanobacteriota > Cyanophyceae > Leptolyngbyales > Trichocoleusaceae > Trichocoleus > Trichocoleus sp. FACHB-591. The sequence continues at coordinate 185,089 of NZ_JACJPA010000017.1, read as the reverse complement.
GCGGTTTGGATAGTTCCCAAGTTGAACAACTCAAAAGCGCGAACTTGAAGATTTGGTAACCATTCCAGCATTGAGGATTAGCAGTGGTCTAAGTGAGGAGTAACTCTATGGGAAGGCGGGCAATGCGAAACAAAGAGGCTGGAAATATTGGGTGGTGGCTAGGCGCGATCGCGAGCAGCTTTTTATTGGGAGGATTGGCGGCTCCAGTCCAAGCTGAGGAAATCTTTGGCACAGAAGGTATCCGCTTCGATGTAGATACGATTGTGGAGTTTGAGTTTATTGAATCCAACGGGGCGTACCAGTCCATTTTTGGAATTGTGAACTTAGATACGGGAGAGAGGACGCCGCTGTTTACGGAAGTGAAGCCTTCTGACAATCCTCAAGCGTTGATGGAACCCTCGGATTACAGTTCTGACATTGGTACTAGCGATAACGATGATTTCTTGGGCACTCCGGGCAATACGGTGCCTGAGCCTTTGGCTGAGTTTGAGTTTCAAGCCAATACTCGCTATGCCTTCTATTTGGAATCTAGCTTTCAGGGACGACCTGCTGGCGTACTTTATTCCACCAATTTCCAAAACCAAACCAATGGCAGCAGATTGGTGAGATTTGAGGGAGGGCTGGGCAACCTGGCCGACCAAGGCATCGCCATTATTTGGGATGATACGGGGTCTGTGATTGTGAAGCCCAATGCTCAAGACCGAGACTTTGATGACTTTCTAGTCCGGGCGGGAGGGCACTTGGCTTGCCCCTACGACTCAACCACAAGCCAGCAACAATCGCAGCTCAAGTCTGTCAGCCCTACTAGTAATGGCATGCTGATTAGTCAAGCGTCCTGCCGCTAGAAGCTGTTTACCAAGGATTCAGCTTGCTGAAAGTGAGTGAATCCTTGGTACTTAGAGAGACGGGCTAATTGCTCTAAGGAGCGGACACCGGAATAGAGATGCCCGCCAATTTCCCAAGTTGGGGTTTGTTTGATTTGCAATGCTTGACAAAGGCTGGCCTGGGCATTTTTGCCGTTGGCGTTGCACTCGATATAGGTCACTTGCTTGAATGCGGCTTCGCCAAACAGTTGCCGCTGGAGCAGGCTAAAAGGACAGTTATAGGCACCATACATTTTTATGTTTGCCTGAGTTAGGTGAGTGGCTAGGCTAATCTCGGCTGAGGCAGTACCAGGAGGTGTAGTGGTGGGATTGGTGACTGCTTCAGCTTTGAGGGTTGAGGTGCTGATGGCGGCGCTGGAGAGAGCGATTGCGATCGCCACTCTAGAGAATTTGTTAAACATGCTGACTAAACCTAGATCTGTACCGAGGAATGAGGTGAGCGTGAGCAATACCTGGGAGGTCAGTCACACTTCTCAACATGTTAGTGAGGGCGATCGCAGGTTTGTCAGGGCAGAATTGCTGATTAATTAGGGCTCCATTCGTTAGCCTGAGGGATGCTACGGATGGTTGCATTTCTATGTTTACCGGAGCTGTTGCTGTCTGTGCTAGAAGCTAGAGGGAGATTTACAGGGAGATGTTGATGCAAGCAACAAGAAGAGACGGAACAGAGCTGAGACTCTCTTGCTCGCATTATTTATACGATTATTCTTTGAAGAGAGTTTTTAAATGTGAACTTAGATTAATTAATGCTTAGTTTCCGGGTATCTTTTATGGGATCAGAAGACTATTAAGAGCAAATAGAAACTTAGCTTAGACGGAATATTTAGAAGTAATTTATTGGCTGAGTATGTCTGATACGGTGATCCAGGTTGAGAACTTAGGTAAAAAATATATTATCGGTCGCCAGAAACAGGAGAGATACCTGACTTTACGGGATGCGCTCGCTCAAACAGCTCGGTCTTTTACCAACTCGCCAATCATATAAAGAAGTAGGATTTGTTTGATTTTAGAGATGTGTTAAATGGTCCTAAAGGTTTCTCCAAAGCGATTTCTTCATAAAGTAAGAATCCTAGGTAAATTTGTTTCAGTACAACTATTAGTTCAAGCTTTAGGGTTCGCTAGTGGTATTTTATTAGTTCGGACATTAGATAAACAGCAGTATGCCTATCTCACAATTGCTAGCACTATGCAAAGCGCAATGCATGTATTAACAGATAGTGGTATTGGCGGAGGAATTACATTTATTGGTGGAAAGGTTTGGCAGAGCCATTATCTCTTTGGTCGTTTAATAAATACCGCAGTTTACTTAAGAAGACACATTGCTCTAATAGTTACAGTTTTGATTGCACCTATCTTGTCTTGGATACTAGTTAGTAATCACGCTTCTGCTATTTATTCTGCTTTAGTTACTTCTCTAGTTTTATTAAGCCTGAGTTTTCAAATAAATATTGGTATATTTTCTGTAGTTCTACAGTTACATTCTCAAATAAATCAAATCCAAGTTTTAGATCTAATATTTTCTTTCTCTCGTTTATTACTTTTATATATTGCATTATCTATGTCTTTTCTCAATGCTGCTGTAGCAATCTTGGCTACTTCAATTGCGGCAGGAGTACAAAGTTCGTTGCTGCAACGTTGGGCTAACAAAAGCATTGATGTCAATGCTCCTATTGACAAAGGAGATCAGAAAATCATTGTAGACCTTTATAAAAAGCAAATTCCCCTCGGCATTTTTTATTGCTTTCAAGGACAGATAACAATTTTGTTGATCAGCCTTCTGGGTAGTACAGAGAATATTGCCGAGGTGGGAGCATTAGGAAGACTAGGAGCTATTTTTGCTGTCATCAGTGCAGTAATGACCAATGTATTAATACCTAGCTTTTCTCGATGTCAAACAATTGAGATTATGTATCATCGTTACTGGCAAATAATTGGGGCTCTTTTTCTATTTGGGATATCTCTTATAGGAATTACAGCTCTTTTTCCAGATAAAATGCTTTGGGTTTTAGGTGCAAAATATTCTTATTTAAAGAATGAAGTTCTTTTGATAGTAGTCAGTGCCGTTGTTAACTCCATTGTAGGAACCATGTGGCATTTAAACGCTTATAAGGCATGGGTTAAACATTGCTGGCTACAAATTCCAATTACGATTCTCATGCAAACAGTATTATTGTTTTTCCTGAATGTATCTACTATTAATGGTGTAATAATATTTGGGATTCTATCTTTGATTCCGAATTTTTTCTTGAACATTTATATGGGTTATGTAGGATTCAGTGCATTGAAGACACAATCTGTTGTTCACTAGATTTATTTCATACAAATACAAAGGTAATTTAGATCATGATAAAAAGCATATATGAAAACAAAGAAAGTAGTTACTTTACTACTGCTCGGCAAGATATTATAAGCTTGCTTCCTGTGAATAAAAAATACAAAATTTTAGAAGTTGGAGCGGGATCAGGAGAAACCTTGCTGTTGGCTAAAAACCTGGATTTAGCAGAAGAAGTTGTTGGCATAGAGCTTTTAGATTTCAATGAAACGAGACAGGTTAATCCAAAAATTGATAGATTTATTTTTGGAAATATTGAATCCATGGAACTTGATTTTGAAGAAGAGTACTTTGATGTAATAATTTGCGCTGATGTATTAGAACATTTAGTTGACCCTTGGAGCATCGTAAAAAAGTTATCAAACTTCTTAAAGAAAGAGGGATTCTTTATTTCGAGTATTCCTAATGTCAGGAATTACAAAATTCTATTTTCTATATTTTTCAACGGAGACTTTAAATATCAAGAGGGTGGAATTTTAGATAGAACTCATTTAAGGTTTTTTTGTAAGCAAAATATTGTTCATTTGTTTAAAGGTAATGGATATTGCATTGAAAAAATAAGCAACAATATGGGGGGGTATGGCCTAAAGCAGAAGCTTTTTAACGCTATGACTTTCGGGATACTTAGAGACTTTTTTGTGTTTCAATACTGCACAGTAGCGCGAAAGAAGTTACAAGAAAAATAAAAACATGATAGACAATAGTGAACCTCTTGTCTCAGTAGCAGTTGCCACTTTTAATGGTGAAAAGTATCTTCGTGAACAACTGGATTCCATACTTGGACAAACTTATAAAAATATTGAGATTGTCGTATCAGATGATTGTTCCAGTGACAGAACACTTGATATTTTGGAAGAATATCGTAGTAAATATGGGCTAAGGTATTTCTGCAATGAAAGAAATCTTGGTCTCGTACGGAATTTTGAGAGCGCTATATCTATGTGTCAAGGGAAGTACATAGCTCTATGCGATCAGGATGACATTTGGAAACCGATGAAAATTGAAACTTTGGTATCTGAGATAGAAGGATATAGCCTCATCTACTCTCCTGCTGTTGAATATATTCATAAGGATGGTTACATTGCAAAAGTACCAGATGTAGCATCCTATCTTAATTGGTATAGTCGCTTTGGCACAGGCAAAGCGACTAAGCAACTAATAGCCAGCAACTGGGTAGTTAGCCACCAAGTTATGTTTAGAAAGGATTTATGTAAGTTTGCGTTACCCATTCCTAAGGGTCAGCCTTATCACGATGCATGGCTAGCCATAGTAGCATCAAAGCTCGGAGGCATAAAGTTTTTAAGTGATGATTTAATGGTCTATAGACAACATGAACAAAGCTTTACATATAACAGTTATCAATCATCAGGGTCCCATAAAAATAAAGTAATTTCCTATTTGTTACAAAAACTCAAATCAATAAATTTAAGAGAAGAGGTTTTCAAGGCAGAGATTTTTAGATTAGAAAACATCCTCTCTTTTTCTTTACTCGATTCATCAGAAAAAAAGTTTATTGCTGACTTAATTTATTGCTACAAACAGAATCTAAATACTGGAATTCATTTCAGAGCATTCTTGATTTCCATCAAATATATGGATTTCTTCATAATAAATAAAAATAACTTAGCTAAAATAAAGTTCACAATAAAATTTTTGATTAAGACTAACCTAACTATGCATTGGTAAGTGTATATAACAACTGCATAGACTTACTGGAAGTCTCAATTCAATCTTTGAGCTTAAATATTTTTTAGCTAATACTCAATTTCATGTCTATTCCATCTTTTATTTGTGAAAGCGGATGCAAATGCCATCTATGTAATACTTGAAATATTTAATATGGCTACAAAGACAAAAACTCAATTCCTGCACAACAACCCATGTTCAACACAATTAAAAAAATAGTTTTCCGCCTATATTGTAGTTATTTGAATAACATACCAATAGAGAGAGGAAAGTATCGTTTGGGGAAAATCATACACTTAATCTTTGGTAATGCAATATATAAATTTCATGGAGTTTTAATAGAATTAAATCCGCTTGCAATGATAGATAGAAAGCTTATTGTCGAAGGAAGGCATGATGAGGTCGTGCTTGAAGCCTTAAATAAAACACTGTGCAAAGGGGGAATATTTCTCGATATAGGAGCTAATATCGGCTATTTTTCTCTTATTGCGGCAAGCTTACCTAGCGTCAAAGTTTTTGCATTTGAACCTTCAGGTAGAGAAATATATAGGTTATATAGAAATATCTGTTTAAATGATTTTACTAACATTACGGTAATCCCCTATGGTATTTCTACTAAAATCGGTTTTCTTGAGCTGAATATTGCTGCCGACCACAATCCAGGTATGAATTCAGTCCTTGATCTAACACGTATCACCACTTACTCTAAATCTACTAGTTGTTACTTCACTACCCTAGATAGTTTATTAGCTGAATCGATTCTTAGAGATGTGCGTCTTTGTAAAATTGATGTTGAAGGTTATGAAATGTTTGTGTTAAAGGGATTAGAGACAATGATTCATTTAATGCATGAGGCAGTTTTTGTTGTAGAAATTAGTCAGCCTTATTTACTAATATCAGGCTTTCAAAAAAATGACATTTATGATTTTTTTGAAAAATTTGACTTTAAACCAAAATTTGGCCCTCAAGAATTACCTCAGTATGATGAGGTTTTTATGAGAACCCTGTAAATTTTCATCGCAATAGTAGGATGATCTTCCTAGGATTAATCTAAAGTGAAAATTCTTATTTCTCTTCCAGTTGAACATCCAGAGTTTAGTTCAATTGATGATCTTATTAACGGTACAGCATCCTGTTCAGGAACTATAGGTTCAATAGTTCGGCTAGCTTATTCTCTATCCTCTTCTGGTTATCAAATTTATCTCAGTGCTGCTTCTAAAACTCGAAGTAAAATACTTTCTTGTATTCAACACCATTTTGTAGAAGGGACAGAATTTGATTATTTAATTGTTCATCAATCACATTGGGATGGGTTCCAACTAAGCTTTAGAAATCACAATCTACCAAAAACAATTATTTGGCTTCAGAATCAGACATCTTGGTCATTTGTTCATTCTTTCTTAGAGAAGGGAGGAAGACAAGTTGTAGTTCCTTCACGATATCACGCTAACATTTATCGAGCTTTATCAGGCTGGCGAAATAAAGTAGTAGTAATTCATAACTCATACTGTTCTACGTTCACACCTACAGTTCAGGATCGCCAACCGATTTTGTTGTTTATTGGAGCAATCACACCTAACAAGGGTTTTATTGAACTTATGCAGCTTTGGCTGTACTTAGTTCAAAAGCAGGTTGACTTGCAGCTAGCTATTGCAGGAAGTATTAGTTTACACAAAGGCAGCAGTGTGAAAACTGGTGCCTTGAATGTTGCAGAAGCAGATTTTGAACATAATTACGTTGAACCATGGTTTAAAGCCTTACCATCATCCTACAAACCTCATTTTTTAGGGGCATTGCCACCTAACCAACTCTGTACTGAAATTAGCCGCTCTTGGGCTGTAATTGTTAATCCTTCATGGGCTTGTGCTGAAACTTTTTGCGTTTCTGCTGTTGATGCACAGGCTTGTGACCGTACAGTTTTTTCAGTAGCGGTAGGTGGACTTAAAGAAACTGTGTATCAAGGTGCTTTTCAGTCTTTGTCTCAAAAACATAACATCAATGTACTTGGCGACTGTATCATCAAGGGTTTATTTAGTAAAGAACTAGTTGAAAACAATAGCAGGCTGGCAGGAGAATTTGTTAGAACCAGGTTCAGTACTCAAACTATTAGCAAGTCGTGGATTCAATTACTCTCTGGGGAAATACCTGAAGAAAATTTACATAAAAGGTGGGAAACTCCTCGAGATTTAGCGTGTGATTTAATGCGCTTTACTAGAACAGGAATGCTCATCAAAAAATACTTGTCTTCATAGAATTAGTATTAGTGCTACTATATGAATTTTCGTGCGAATCTTGACTATCTTCACAGAGTTCTCGGCCACTCACCCTTTATAGTTCGTCTGGCAATATTATTGCGAAATCAAGCGCAGTGTATAGTTAATCATCACATTAGTGAAGGTGCTGACTCTCTAAAAAATGGTGAAATGTGGTTGGTACAGCTAGTTGCACCAAGCTCATTTGTTTTCATTGATGTTGGAGCAAACTTGGGTAACTGGAGTAGCTATTTTCTAAAATCCGCACCCAAACTGAAGAAAGGAATTTTATTTGAACCTTCTGACTATACATTTTCTAAGTTAAAAGATAGATTTTCCTTAAACAAGGAAATTAAGATTGTCAAGTCAGCAGTTTCAGATAAATTAGGGGAAATGCCTTTCTTTGAGGAGCCACAAGCTGGAGAGACCTCTTCTTTGGTATCTGGAGTAAGCAATTCAAAATCCATAAAAAAAATAGTGCCCGTAACCACTTTAGATATTGAAGTAGAAAGGTATGGATTAGAATACATCGATTTTCTAAAGGTTGATGCTGAAGGATATGATCTTCATGTATTACGCGGTGCCTCTAGTCTTCTCTTAGCACAAAAAATAGGGATAATTCAATTTGAGTATGGTAGAGCATGGGCATTAGCAGGAAGTACCCTGGCTAGTGCATCAAGTATGCTAGAGAATTTTGGATATGAAGTATTCCTACTCAAGAAAGATGGTTTTTATCAAATAGACTACAAAGTTTACGGTGAGTATTTCGCCTATTCAAATTTTATTGCCATATCTCCTCACAGAGTATCAAGCTTGCAACCATACTTTAAAGGAAAGATTTAAGGAATTGTGATTTACAAATAATGAAAGTTTTGTATTTGCACACTAATCAGCCTGACTATTTGGCAGAAAGTCTCCTTCATGGTTTGCGTACACTGTTAGGCAAAAATTGTGTAGATGTCCCTCGCTATGACAGCTTATATGCACCATTGGAGGATCATCTTAGGTCTAAATTGCGAGGGTATGGCTTCACAATATATGGATTACTAGAAGACATACCTGACCTTGCTCATGAACGATATTTCTGGCAAAAAGACCTAAATAAATATGACCTTATAGTAATCGCCAATATCTGGAGCCAATGGGAGATAGTCTGGGACTTAATTTCTCTAGTCGAACCTCAGAAACTAGTTATTCTAGATGGAAGTGACACACCTGCGTTCTTTCCCTATACATCTTTGGGATGGAGAATAAAAAAACGTCCTTGGTCCTATTTCGTTCCTATCTCAAAAATTAAATATTTCAAACGTGAGTTGGTCGGTGAGGGGTATTCCTATGCATTAGAGAAGGTTCTTCCATATTCTCTACGACGCTGGGTACCTTTGCCGCAGAATTCATATCCTATTGCTTTCTCTATTCCTGACCAAAAGGTTTCACCAAGGAGTATGGAGTTAAAATCTAAAGATTTCCCCAAACATATTGTAGATTCTGAAGTGGCTACTAAGATTACTGGTAGCTCACAGCAATATCCATTTTCTTCAGAAGCCGAATATTATGATGATCTAACGTATTCTCGATTTGGCATAACTACAAAACGTGCTGGATGGGATTGTCTAAGACACTATGAACTGGCAGCGAATGGTTGTGTTTTATGTTTTAGAGATCTTGATTTGAAGCCTGATAGTTGTGCACCGCATGGATTGGATAGCTCTAATTGCCTTATCTACCATAATTTTGATGAGCTAAGTTACAAAGTATCAAGTTTAACTAGCAATGAATATCAAAAGTTTCAACTGAAGACCTATGAGTGGATTAGTTTGAATACGACTGTAAATCGTGCTAAGGCTTTTCTTGAAATTTGTGCCCAATCCCTATGATATATGAATCTATAAATGAACCTGTGGTTCTACAAGTTCCTAAAAATACCAAACGATTACTTGATATTGGTTGTGGAACAGGCTCTCTAGGAAAAAAAGTCAAGCAAGAGATTGACTGTGAAATAGTTGGAGTAACTTATTCAGAACAAGAGGCGAGATTTGCAGGCAGATTCCTTGATCAAGTTCTAGTGCATGATCTTAATGATTTTAACGTGCAAGCTTTAGGGGAATTTGACTGTGTTGTTTGCAGCCATATTTTAGAGCATCTTTATCAGCCCCAACTTTTATTAGCTCAACTGCATCGCAGCTTGGCTCCTAATGGTATTCTAATTGTTGCTTTGCCAAACGTTTTGTATTGGAAACAGCGTTGGAAATTCTTCAACGGTAAGTTTCGATATACAGATGGAGGGCTAATGGATAAAACCCATTTTCGTTTTTTTGATTGGGAAACTGCTCAAGAACTGATAGAGCAGAGTGGCTATCAGGTAACTGAAGCTAAAGCTGATGGTAATTTTCCCCTACCATTCATTCGTAAGTTCTTAGCTCATTCAGTTAGCTCTTTATTCGACCGGACTGCCGTTCGAATTTTCCCGGGATTATTTGGGTTTCAATTTATTTTTTGCTGTCGCTTAAAACAGGATTATTGAAATGAGTCCGTTAGTGACCATTGCAATCCCCACCTATAGCCGTCTCAATTACTTAAAAGAGATAGTAGCCTCTGCTCTTGCACAAACTTACTCAAACATTGAAATTCTCATTAGTCAAGATCCTCGTCCTACTGGCCTAGATGAGTCTATAAAAATTTGGAGCGAGACCCTAGCCAGGGAAAATTCTAAAGTTCGTTACCGATTCAACACACATAATTTAGGGTTGGCAGGCAATTGGAATGCTTTAGCTGACAGTGCCCAAGGTGAATATTTAGTGATTCCTGGAGATGACGATCGCCTTTTACCAAACTTTGTCGAGCTTTTGGTAAAGGAGGTAAATCCTGATAGAAATCTAGCTTTTGCTAATCATTACATCATTAATAGCCAAGGGGTTCGGTTAGAGATTGAAAGCTATCAGTGTACTAAGCGTTATCGTCGTGAAGCTTTACTTCCAGGTGAGGTACAACAGCCTGAAGCTCTAGCCTGGCAAAACTCTATACCTATGTCTGCTTCTCTAATCCGTACACAGGATGTTCAAAAACTGCGGTTTAAAGAGGATTTAAATACTCCTGAAATTGAGTTATTTATTCGTTTGGCCCAGGCAGGAGGGCGCTTCACCTTTGTCCCTCAATATTTATCTGAATACCGTGTTCATGAGCAGTCAGCTACAAAGACTGGGCTGCGAATTGAAAGGCTTGTTAGTTATCTACTCACGATACATGTACCTTCAACCCTTGAATCTTATAAACAAGATTTACTATCATCGTTGATGGTTAATGCTGTAAGTCGCTGTTTATTAGAGAAGCAACACTGCCAAGCCAAAGAATTTTTTACAAGTACATACTATCCTTCTACTAAGCGGTTACACCTTGTAGGTTGGTTGCAACAACTTTGCACATCACTGCCATCTTCTTTAGGCTGTTCCCTATATAAATTAGGGTATCAGCTTAAACATTATCTCTGATTTACATGAAGAGCTCTTCATCACTTACCTGTATTGTTCCCCGTATTCCTCCATCTGTTGATGGTGTAGGAGATTATGCCTTAAACTTAGCCCTTCATTTGTATAAAGATTCAGGCTTAAAAACACATTTTATTGTTACTGATCCCAATTGGGTGGCAAACAAACAGCTTGATGACTTTCGTATTACTCAAATAACGACAAACTCAGCTGATAACCTTTCCCGCTCATTATCTACAAGTTGCAGTTCCACAGTTTTATTGCACTATGTAGGTTATGGATATGCTAAACGTGGCTGTCCGTTGTGGTTAGCTGAAGGTTTGAAGCGCTGGAAGAAGCACGCTAGCAGCCCACGTTTAGTAACGATGTTTCATGAACTCTACGCCTCTGGTCCTCCTTGGACAAGTTCTTTTTGGTTATCGCCTGTACAAAAACATTTAGTTACTCGGTTGAGCCACTTAAGCGATAGCTGTCTGACAAGTAAACAACTCTATGCAGATCTACTATTCAAGCTGGCTCCTGAAGGGTGCCCTCAGCTTCCAGTTCTGCCCGTTTTTTCTACTGTAGGAGAACCAACACAAGTCTTACCATTAGCAAAGCGATCTCCACAATTAGTAGTATTCGGTGGTCGTGCTTCTAGGTTGCGAGTGTATCAAGACTCAGCCGAGACCTTAATAAAAGTTTGTCAAAGCTTAGGTATTAAGAAAATCTTAGATATAGGACCACCCACGGGTTTAAATTTATCCTTTATTAAAGAAGTTTCCGTGGTGGAAAGAGGCCCACTACCAGTAGCAGAAATTAGTCATATTCTGTCACACTCTTTAGCAGGCTTTCTTACGTATTCTCCTAGCTTTTTAGCTAAATCAACTATATTTGCAGCATATTGTGCACATGGAGTAGTTATTATAAATTCTGCTAAGCAAAGGTACTCAGCAGACGGTATAGAAGCTGGAAAATATTACTGGGCTCCTGATATGCCTAATACTGCTCTGAAAGACTTAACAGCAATGCAGGCGATCGCAGACTCTGCTTACGCCTGGTATCAAGCTCACAACTTACAGGTACACGCCAAGACCTTTGCTGCATGTTTGGGCCATAATTCGTAACTACTTATGAGCCAAAAGCCGCCAATTCATTCGAGCAGTGTGGAATTTGTCGTCATTATCAATTCATTCAACAGGCTACCTCTGTTGAAAGGGGCCTTGCCTTCGATTACTCAAGCGCTGTGCTACATTTCTCTGAATGCTGCGATAGTTATCTTTGATGCAGGCTCAACTGATGGCAGCAGTGAGTTTATACGAGCATTTACAGATCAAACCCCAAATCTTCCTATTCATTGTCTTTATCCTCCTTCTGGTGAAGGTCGCTCTTTCAGCGCTGGTTGCAATTATGCAGCAAAGTTTGCAGCTCAGGCATTTCCTCAACTTAAGTGGCTCTTCTTTTTTGAGACAGACAACCTAATTAAAAACAATCAAGCATTACCTCTAGCCATTCAGCTTCTAGAGGAACAAGAACATTTGGCTGCTGTTGGGTTTACCGTTGAACGTCGAAGTGGAGAAAAAGCAGGCTTCGGCTCTTGCTTTCCTACAGCTTTAGGGTTTGTTCTAGGTCAACAAATTACTCAAAAGCTCGGCTTAGCTCACTCACTGTTGTCCCAATGGCATCCTTTTTCAGGAACTCGTTGGGCAACCAGTGACACGGTTTTTACTAGTCCTTTGTTAGTTAGATACGAGGCTTGGCAAGTAGTTGGTGAGATGGATGCTACAACCTTTCCTTACTCGGACTGTGACCATGACTGGTGCTGGCGAGCAGCTAAACAAGATTGGCACATCGCAGTTCTTGATACTGCGGGTGTCGTTCATGACAACGACATGCAGTCCTCAGCTTGGTCAAGCAATCGAGTAGTCAATTTCCATCAGGCAAGATTAAACTTGCTTCTAAAACATCAAGGGCAATGGGTTCTATGGCTCAAACCTCTTCTATTTTGTAGGCATAGTTTAGAGCTTATTCTGCTCAGGGTTATGGCTTTATATTCCAAACGAGCAAAACACTCTTTTAGCCAGCGACAAATACTGTTAATGACAGTTCTTCGAGACTATAAGTCTTTATAAATATGAAGAGTATTATTAATCCTCAGCAGTTTTGGGGCAAAATTCACTGGAAAGCAAGACAAAAATACTCTCAGATTCGCTGTTATTTGAATAATGGCTACTATGTCTGGACTCTACCCAATCAAGCAAAGTTTGTTTCGCGCCAAGAAGATGCTTTCTCTCATGTCTTATATGTTTGCAAAGGACATGAGAAAGTTGAAATGAACTGGTGTCAACACTGGATTAAGGCAGGGCAGGCTAGTCAATCAATCATTGATTGTGGCGCAAATATCGGTTATTTTTCAGCAGTTCTTTCACAAGCTTGCTCCTTAGACAAGGTGCTAGCAATTGAAGGTAATCATAATACCGCTGAATTATGCAGGCAAAACTTCAAGATCCTCGATCTAAATAACATTCATGTTGTCGAATCAATCCTCTCGGCAAGTAAATTTGAGTATTACGTAATTCCTGATAATCCTGGAAAAGAACCTTGGCAACGAGCAATTCAAGCTAGCCCTGAGTCAAGAAGTTCTCGTACTACAACTCTCGATAAACTAGTCTCTGATTTTCAACTTAATCCTAGTCTTGTGAAAATTGATTGTGAAGGATTTGAGACATTAATCCTAAAGGGGGCTTGTTCTCTGCTGAAGGTCATTCGTCCAGCGTTCATGATTGAATGCAATGATGCAGCTTTGAAAGCATCGGGCACCAATAGATATGAATTGTTCAATTTATTGAGGTCGTTTAACTACCAACTATTTCACCTAGCAAGTTTTACAGGTTCATATCCCTTGGGAATAGCGCTTGAAGATAATTTTGAGTCTTCAGAGTTTAACTTTGCTGCAATTCCAAACGATCAAAGTAGTCTCGATCGCTGGAACCAGTCAATTCAGCCTTTTTTCTGACAAATATTACTATGCTAAATAACTTCCCTCAATTTCTAAGCCAGCTAGGATACAGAATTCAAAATTATGGATATTTGTTGGCGAATCCATCCTATGCAAAAGTAAGAGCAGGAAAGGGCTGCGCCGAGCTATATCGTTTGCTAAATAAAGACTGGTTTCCTAAAAATGAAATTCAACTCGTAATAGATGTGGGGGCTAATGAAGGAAAATTCATCATCACTTCCCTTGCTTTAATGCCTGAAGTTGCTGTTTATGCTTTTGAACCTAATTTATCATTGGCTGAAAAATTAAGTTCACATAAGTGGAATTCAGAAAAAATCAAAATCTTTCCTGTCGCTCTGGGCAGTAAGCAAAATAACTTACCAATTAATATTACGAAATTTTCTCCTGCCTCTTCTTTCTTAGAGCCAAGCGATCAACTAGCAATAGAATTCCCTGAAACTGAAATCGACAATATCGTTATTGTAAAAGTAGATAGAATAGATGATTTAATTAACTCTTTAGATACGATGCATGAGTCTATTTTATTAAAACTAGATGTTCAGGGATTTGAATTAGAAGTTCTTCAGGGAGCGACAGGAATCTTAGATCGGATTCCTATTATTGTCTGTGAAGTCAATTTTGCAGCCCTTTACGAGAAACAACCTAGCTTAGAAGCTATACTTTCATTTCTGAGTAAGTATGGATATCAGCTTGTTGATATTGGAGATCCTGTTCGATCAAGAACTACTAAAGAAGTGTTATACGCAGACGTTGCATTCAAAAAAGAAACTTTTTAGTTCTTACAAAATAAAACTGACTCTAGTTGTAAAAATATATGCTCAGAGAGAAGCTAGGTAAAAAAGCACTTCCTTACAGTTTTTTGAGAAGTTCGTTACTTTACAGAATATGTAAGAGGTACGTTGATGCTTATGATAACAATAACAATGGCAATATTCATTCTAATGGTGAGCTTTATTTTTTAAGAAAATATATAAATAGGAGTAGATTAATATTTGATGTTGGAGCCAATGTTGGAGAATGGGCGGAAATGGCACTTGCTTTAAACAGTGCAATTGATCTCCACTGCTTTGAACCAAGCAGTACTTCTTTTTCTACTCTCAGTAAAAAAAGCTTAGCAGGTAATGTTACTCTTAATAACTTTGGCCTCAGTTCAGAGGTTGAGGATAAGTCATTATTCATTTTTGATGATAATTCGCCATTGAATTCTCTTTGGAAACGTAGTGGTCTTAAAAGCTATGGATTGTCCACTCCATGTAGAGAAGAGAAAGTGAAGCTTGAAACGCTAGATAATTATTGCGTAGCTCATAAAATTGAACAAATAGATGTTTTAAAGATTGATGTCGAAGGACATGAGCTAGAGGTTCTAAAAGGAGCAAAAAACCTTTTGAGTCTTGAAAAAATAAACTTTATCCAATTTGAGTATGGTGGTACCTATATAGACTCAAAAACTTTTTTAAAGGATGTTTTTGAATATTTTAATGAGTTTAATTACTCATTTTACAAAATTTATCCAAATAAACTTTTTTTGATAAATTCCTACGATGTGAGGTTTGAAAATTTTCAATACCAAAACTGGGCAATAATTCGTAAGGGAATAGAGTAGACAGGTTAGAGCATAAGAAATAAATGAGAATTTTCATATATTCTCCTCTCTTTTATCCTAGTGTTGGCGGTTTGGAGACGGTAGTTCTTATTCTGGCTAACGAGTTTGTAAAGCAAGGACACTCCGTCAAGCTAGTATCTCAAACTTCAGCAATCGATCAAGATGCTTTCCCGTTTGAGGTCATTCGGCAACCTTCACCAATACAGCTAATTCAGATAATGCACTGGAGTGAAATTTACTTTCAGCCAAATGTTAGTTTGAAAGGAATCTGGCCTTTGCTCGTTTGCTCTAGACCTTTAGTTATATCTCATAATAATTGGTACTTGCGTGCAAATGGTTACTTTGGTTGGCAAGATTACCTTAAACAAGTTGTAACTAAGTTTGCAACTAATATTTCAGTTAGCTATGCGGTAGCAAGTCATATCCTTTCTCAATCAAGTGTTATTCCAAACCCTTACGAAGAGGATATATTTTATGAGAAATTAGATATTTCACGCTGTCGAGAACTGGTTTTTCTCGGACGTTTAGTTTCTGATAAGGGAGTGGACTTACTGTTAAATGCTCTAAATGAAATCAAGGTTTTAGGATTAACACCTACGCTTACAATTATTGGTCAGGGTCCGCAAGAGCCAAAGTTACGCAGTCAAGTGAAGAAATTGTGTTTGAATGAGCAAGTAAGCTTTGTTGGCATCAAAGTTGGAGAAGAACTAGCTCAACTATTAAGTGCTCATCAAATTCTAGTTATTCCCTCTCGTTGGCAAGAGCCATTTGGAGTCGTGGCCTTAGAAGGCATTGCATGCGGTTGTGTTGTCGTCGGCTCCGAAGGAGGCGGCTTAAACGATGCAATTGGGCCTTGCGGAATTACCTTCTCTAATGGTGATGTCAAATCTTTAGCAAAAATATTAACTGATTTTTTAAGTCATCCCAGTAAATTATCTAAGTATCGGGCAAGCGCGAAACAACATTTAGCACGACATCAAAAGGCAGAAGTTGCCAAAGCATATCTCAAGGTTTTCGAGAGGGCTCTTCAGTGAAGCTACTAATTGGTTTGCTAGCAGCTATAGGTTTCTTTGGCATTTCATCTTTTAGTTGGCGTCGTAGCATACAGCTAGTATTTGTTTTGCTTGTAATTGAAGGTGCTCTTCGGAAATGGGTGCTTCCACAAGCTAGTGATTTAATGTATTTCCTAAAAGATTTTGTTTTAATAGCTGCTTATACTAACTTCCTTATATCAGAACGTAGAAGATTTGTATTCAAGCTTTCGGCAATCAATACCCTAGTTTTGCTCCTTGCTGGTTGGTGCCTATTTCAGACGTTTAATCCCAGCTTAGGATCGCCTCTAGTTGGTTTATTTGGTCTGAGGGGATACCTTCTCTACATCCCCTTAATGTGGATTGTCCCAACTTTGTTTCAATCACAGGAATCCTTACACAAGTTTTTGCGATCGCATCTGTTACTAACTATTCCAGTAGGTCTACTAGGCATTGCCCAATTCTTTAGTCCTCCTTCTAGTCCCCTTAATATCTATACTCCCGGAGATTTAGCAATTGCAACATTTGGGGTAGCCAATATTGTTCGAGTCACAGGAACTTTTTCGTATATTAGTGGATATACTATCTACTTGCTGATCTGTTTCGGCTGCTTAATCCCTCTGCTATCTAATAGGCAGCTTTACAAATGGAAACTCATTCTTATTTCTGAGCTTTGCTTAGTTGTTATTAATTCTCTAATGACAGGTGCTCGTGGGTTAATTATCTTTGAAGTAGTATTTTTACTCGTATATTTAGGCATCAAAATATTCACTCAGCCTCAATTAACTCTGCGCTTATTTAAGCAATTCCTGCCACCCACTATCATTGTAGTTACTGTCGCCATGCTTTGGTTTCAACCAGCAATTAATGCTTTTTGGCTGCGTACAACATCCAACCAAGATCTGTCCAGTCGGGTGGTCAGCAATCTAGCAGAACCTTTTCAGTTTTCAGCATATAAGGAATTAGATGGTTATGGCCCGGGCTCTACTCACCAAGCAGTTCCTTCACTACGTCGAGCCTTTGACTTACCTGCTGGAGAGTCTATTCCTACTTACTACGAAGGAGAAGTTGGCAGAGTGGCTCTAGAGCTAGGCCCTTTCGGGTTTTTACTTTGGTATGCGCTACGATTGAGTATTCTTTGGGCACTATGGCGAGTCTTCGGGAGCTTAAAAAGCCCTTTACTGCGTGACCTAGCCTTGGCCGCTTTTCTCATTCAAGCAATTCAGATTACAGGTCCTCTCGTCTTTCACCATACTTTCTCGATCTACTATTGGTTCTTCAGCAGCTTCGTATTTCTGTTACCTCGGTTGGAACAACTCGAAAACCGATATCGTGCTGAACAAGTAATGAGATACCATGCTCCATCCCCGTACCTCCCTGGTTCACCCCACCAGTAGCCCATTTTCTCGCAATGCAGCTGCTGCACTAGCAGAGGTAGGGCTTCTGCATGAGGTGGTTACAACAGCAGCTTACAATCCATCTAATTTCCTACCCTGGTATTTGCAGCCGCTACCTAGCAAAGCCAAGCAACGCATTACTGCTGAGCTAGCAAGACGAACCTGGATTCCCCCTCAAGGTATTCCGTTAAGAACCCATCCTTGGCAGGAAACGCTACGGATGCTGTTAGTAAAGACGAATCTGAGCCAATCTTTGGGGTTTGGTGCTCAAGGTCCTGTTGCCTGGGTTTATCAGAGTCTCGATCGCCACGTTGCCCAGCACCACCTGCAAAACCTAGCCGCTGTTTATGCTTATGAAGATGGAGCCGCAACCACCTTTCAAGCTGCAAAACAGCAGAACATTTTGTGTTTTTACGATTTGCCAATTCCCTTCTATAAGACGAGCCGCCAGGTTCAGCTAGAAGAAGCTCAGAAATTTCCAGAACTAGCTCCAGCGCTGCAAGCGGCTAATGAACCTAGTTGGAAAATTGAGCGCAAGCATCGAGAAATAGAACTAGCAGACCATATCTTTGTTGCTTCTTCAATGACTCAACGATCGCTCCTAGACATTGCTATCCCACTAGAGCGGATTAGCGTCATTCCCTACGGTGCCCCAGTTGAATATTTTCAGCCTCAACCAAAACTAGATTCCAGTTTTCGAGCCTTATTTGTGGGTCGAGTTGGACCGCGTAAAGGCGTTCACTATCTCCTGCAAGCCTGGCAGGCATTAAACTTGCTAGATGCAGAGCTACTGTTAGTCGGCGTGAATGAGTTTCCCTCAGGTTGGCTAACGCAATATCAAGGCAGTTTTCGCCACATTCCTTCCGTGCCTCATACAGCGCTGAACCAATACTATAGTTCCGCCAATGTCTTAGTATTTCCCTCATTAGTCGAAGGCTTCGGGCTAGTTCTCCTAGAAGCAATGGCTTGTGGCATTCCCGTGATCACCACCCCCAACACTGCTGGCCCTGACATTCTCACCGACGGCGTTGAAGGCTTTATTATCCCCATCCGGGATGTAGAAGCATTGCAGGAAAAACTAGAGTGGTGCTACCGTCATCCCCGAGAGTTAGCTGAAATGGGCAAAGCCGCTCGTCGCAAAGCTGAGCAACTCACTTGGCAGTTATACCGTCAGCACCTAGCTAATCAAGTGCGATCGCTCCTGCCCAATTCTTAGATATCCGATAACCTTCCCACTGAGCTACCTATGTCTCAATCTTCAGAACCAAATTCACTACATCTCTGGTTTCCGAACTTGTTTGAGTTCAAAGGTGGCATTCAAGTTTATCTAGGTGATGTGCTGCAAGCTTTAACAAAAGCGTTCCCCACCCTAAACATTACTGTTCATGACAAGCTAGATCGCTCTTACCCTGCTCAAGACTGGCAGCACCATCCCGTTTCATTCATCATGTATGGCAATCAACGCAGTTGGCTAAAAACTCTACATTTTGCCCTAGGCATCACTTTAAGTGCATTAAAACAACGTCCAAAGTTAATTCTGTGCGGTCATCTTAACTTCGCGCCCGTCGCCTATTGGCTGAACCGTTTTACAGGCATTCCTTACTGGATTTTAGTTTATGGCGTGGATGCTTGGGAAATCGAGAGTTCGATGAAAGAAAAGGCCCTCCAAGCTGCTGCAAAAATTATCTCAATTAGTCAGTACACCCGCGATCGCCTCATTGATGAGCAACACTTAGATACCAACCAATTTTCTCTATTGCCCGTCACGTTCGATACCCAACGCTTCCAACCAGCTTCTAAACCTGACTATTTACTCAAGCGATACAATCTCACATCAGAACAGCCCATCATCCTTACTGTAGCCCGCTTGTCACGAGCCGAGCGCTACAAAGGATACGACAAGATCCTGGAAGCTTTACCTACCATTCGTCAAACTATCCCTAATATTCATTATGTTCTGGTAGGTAAAGGAGATGATCGTGCACGAGTTGAGCAACTGATTACACAGCTTGGCCTACAGGGCTATGTAACCTTAACGGGCTTTGTCCCTGATCAGGAACTCTGTGATCATTACAATCTCTGTGATGTGTTTGCCATGCCCAGTAAAGGAGAAGGGTTCGGCATTGTGTATCTAGAAGCACTAGCTTGTGGTAAACCCACGCTAGGAGGCAACCAAGATGGAGCGATCGATGCGCTTTGCCAAGGCGAATTAGGGGCTCTAGTTGATCCAGACGATGCAGTTCAAATTGCCCAAACCATCATTCAAATTTTAGAACAAGCCTATCCCAACCCTGTTCTCTATCAGCCCGAAAAACTGCGGCAGAGAGTAAACGACATTTATGGGCTTGAACCTTTCCAACAAAAACTCACTAATTTAATCGCAACTCATCCTTGGGAGAGCTAGAGATGAAGGTTTTACATGTGCTGCCTTCCGTTAGCCCTCTTTTAGGTGGACCTACTCATGTGGTGCTGCATTTAGTTAAAGCATTGCGAGATATAGGAATAGAGGCTGAGATTGCCACAACTAACGATAATGGCAATACCACCTTAGATGTTCCTCTCCAGCAGAGAACCGAGTACCAGCAAGTACCCATTTGGTTCTTTCCCCGCTTTCCGCTACGGATGAAAGAATTTCTTTTTTCTGCTGAGCTAACTCGTTGGCTGTGGCAACATCTTTCTGAATATGACACCTTAGAAACTCATTATTTGTTTTCCTACGCTTCAACCTGTGCAGGCGCGATCGCTCGTCATCAGAAAATTCCCTACACAGTGCGTACAATGGGTCAGCTTTCTCCTTGGGCGCTAGCTCAAAGCCAAACTAAAAAACGGCTCTACAGCCGACTAATTGAACAGCGTAATCTTCAACAGGCAACAGCAATTCACTGTACTGCTCTGGGTGAAGCTGAAGATGTCCGAAAATTTGGGATTTACACCCCTACCATCACCATTCCTCTGGGAGTTGACATACCAAGCCCATACCCCGAAGCCAGAAGGTTGTTAGGTGAAAAATATGGGATAGCTGCTGATATCCCAGTGATTTTATTCTTGTCTCGCCTGCATTACAAAAAGCGGCCAGATCTATTACTCCAATCTCTCAGTTCCTTGGCTAAGGAAGGGCATTCTTTCCACCTATGTTTAGCGGGTGCTGGAGAGCCAGATTATCTCAACTATCTCCAAACTCTCATTGCTTCCTTAGATCTGACCGCTCAAACTTCCTTGACTGGATTTGCTGCTGGTCGAGATAAAGAGATACTTCTACAAGGCTCCGACGTTTTTGTCTTACCGTCTTTTTCAGAAAACTTTGGTGTGGCAGTAGCGGAAGCAATGGCTGCTGGGTTGCCTGTCATCATTACACCCGATGTCCAAATCGCCTCAGACATCGCTAGAGCTGAAGCGGGGCTGATTGTTGAGGGTGAAGTCGAACCCTTATCCGCAGCGATCGCCCAACTCCTCAACTCGCCGGAGTCACGACAGCAACTCGGAGAGAACGGGCGGCAATTTGCCCAATTTCATTACTCCTGGGACGCGATCGCCCAGCAACTGGCAGCAGCTTACACCGCGATTGTACAGAAACAACCACTACCGCATTCTCTTACTCAACTCAGAGATTAGTGTTGGCACTTGTCTCTCTGCAAGCACCGCTCAGTTGGTATGGCTTGGGCGATCGCTGCTCTTAAGAAAAGTGCTGAACTGGTAAACGAATAATAAACTCTGCTCCTCCCTCTGGGCCAGAACCAATTTCGATTTCACCTTGGTGCTTTTCGACAATTTGATAGCAAATGGCGAGACCTAAACCAGTGCCTTGGCCTACGGGTTTAGTAGTAAAAAAGGGATCGAACAATTTATTCTTAATTTCTAGCGGAATCCCACAACCGTTATCTTGAATACGGACCTGAACTTGATGAGAATTCGTTAGTTCAGTTTGGATAGTGATTTGTTTGTGGGCTTTGCCTGAGTCTTCTAACAGCGCGTCCATCGCATTATTCAGAATATTCATGAATACCTGATTGAGCTGAGCGGGGTAACACTCGACTAAAGGTAAGTCATAGTAGCTCTTAATAATAGTAATTCCTTGCTTGATACGATGATTCAGAATAAGAAGAGTACTGTCAATGCCTTCGTGCAAATTAACTCGTTTCATTTCAGCTTGATCAAGCCGAGAAAAATTACGTAGGGATAAGACAATTTGACGAATTCGATCTGCACCTATTTTCATCGAGGATAGGGTTTTAGGGAGATCTTGGGCTACAAAATCTAAATCAATTGTTTCAATATAACTTTGAATTTTTGTGCTTGGCTGAGGATATTCTTCTTGATAAAGATGAACTAAATCTAGTAGCTCTTGAATATAATTTTCAATATGCTTGAGATTGCCATAGATGAAGTTAACAGGATTATTAATTTCATGGGCTACTCCTGCCACCATCTGGCCCAAGCTCGACATCTTCTCGGTTTGAATTAACTGCGATTGCGTTTTTCGCAACTCTTGCAAAGCTTGTTCTAGCTTCTGAGTTTGAGCTTGCGCCGTCAGTGCGGCAGTCTGGGCTTGATGATTAAGATAAGCTCTGGAATGATATCGCAGGCGAGCAACTAATTCGATTTTATCGGGGAGTTTAACTAAGTAGTCATTAATTCCTAATGCAAAAGCTTCCGCTTTGACTTTCGGTTCATCTTTGGTCGAAAGTACAATTAATGGGATATTGCAAGTAATGGGATTAGAGCGGAACTGACGAACTAACATCAACCCGTCGATGTTAGGCATAACTAGATCTTGCAAAATGACTGTTGGAGCAACTTCTTCAGCAAGATGGATTGCTTGCGCAGCATCGTTACAATAATGAAAAATTACATCTGGTTCGGAAGCCAGCATCCGCCGAATTGCTTCACCAATAATAATTTGATCATCAATGAGCAAAACAACAATTTGGGGAGCAGGTGAAAGTATGGTGGATTCACTGAATGCTTCCGGACTTTTAGTAACAATTTCTGGTGGCATTGACATCATAAGCCAGGCTGATGAAATGGCTAGTATTTAGGGCATGAATGTGTGTGATGAGGAAAACTTGAAGTAAGTGATAAACCGACTGATTGCACCTAATAGAGTTAATAATAATACTGTTTTCTGAGAGTATATTCTGTTAGTCTAGTTCATAAGGTATAGTTCCTTAATCCGCATTTTGGCTAATTTTCTTCCATCAACTGACTGGATAAGTCTGGCCCTAATTTGGTCATTCTAGAAGTGAACCTCAGCGATCGCGCCGGAAATTGGCTGAGTTGCTAGAAATTCTGTTCGGCTTAGTAGGACTGCCCTATGTTGATGCTGCTCTTTGCAATTGATGATGAGCGTTATGCCTTGGAGAGCCAGCAGGTGGTAGAGGTGCTACCGCTAATAGGACTGACAAAACCGCACCAAGCACCTGCCTATGTATCCGGTCTGTTGCACTACCGTGGTCATATGGTGCCTGTGGTAGATCTATGCCAGCTGGTTCGTCGTCGTCCTTGTCGATCCTACTTAAGTACTCGAATTATTGTGGCTCGCTTTCTCAGTGCCGAGAACCAGACACAAATATTAGGCTTACTGGCAGAGAGAGTGACGCAAACTTTTAATACGTCTAGTACTACGCTGGTTCCTGCGGGAATGGTGGTGGATACAGCTCCTTATTTAGGCAAAAGATTAATGGATACCCAAGGTGTGATCCAGTGCCTTGATGTGGAACACCTATTATCTCCAGTGCAGCTACCTCCAACGCAAGTAATTGATCTACCAGTTGTGCAATAAAGTACCTGAGAATGATAGAAGCTACAATCGAGAATTTACTCAGGCAGAAGATTGGCTTGAATGCTGCTGCCATTGGTTCTAATACGATCGCTAGAGCGGTTCGATCTCGCATGGCAAGCTGTGGCCTAGTAGACATGGCAGCTTATCTAACTCAATTGCACACTTCGGGGACAGAATTGGCAGCCCTGATCGAGACTGTGGTGGTGCCAGAAACTTGGTTTTTTCGCGATCGCGAGCCGTTCGTGTTATTGGCACACTATGTGATGTCGGAGTGGCTACCTGCCCACCCCAATCAAGTTTTCAGGATCTTGAGTGCGCCTTGCTCGACTGGGGAAGAACCTTATTCAATGGCGATCGCTTTGTTAGAAGCAGGGTTAGGAGCAGAACAATTTCAAGTTGATGCTGTTGATATTAGCCAAAAGGCTCTACAAAAAGCCCAACTAGCTGTTTATGACGAGTACTCATTTCGCGGCAAAGCTGCGATCGGAAGGGAAGAGGCTCTGAATCAAGGAGGCGAAAAAAATAGCTTTTTGAAGGAGAAATACTTTCAGCGAGTTGTGGCTGGGTATTCGCTCAATGAGCCTGTTAGAAAAACAGTTAATTTTATCCAAGGGAATGTATTAGATTCCAATCTTTTCTGGGATCAACCAGCTTATGATGTGGTTTTTTGCCGCAACTTACTAATTTATTTAGATCAGCCAGCAAGGCAGCAAACAATTCATCGTTTAGATCGCTTGCTAATTAAAAATGGCTTGTTCTTTGTCGGTCACTCAGAAATGGGACAACTGCCTCCATCCCGATTTAGTCCCATTCGGCACGCTTTAGCATTTGCTTTCCGTAAGGTTGAGTCTGGTACTCAAGATAAAGCCCCCGTATTGACGACTTACAATCAGCAGGGACAAAAGCGGAATGCTTCTCCAGCCCAAGCTAGTAGAAATACAACATCCACTCGCAAAGCGATTGAGTTGCAACCGACAAATGTTCCTAGCATTGAGGCAAAACCTATATTGGTGAATGCTCGCTCTACTGCTGTGTCTGACTCCCAAAAAGCATCTTTGACTGCTGCCAAAACGCTAGCGGATGGCGGGCAATTGGTTGAAGCAGTTGCAGCCTGTGAAGCGTATCTCAACCAAAATCGTAATAATGCTGAGGCTTATTGCCTTTTAGGGCAACTCTATCAAGCTGTAGACCAAGAAACTGAAGCTGAGCAATGTTTTCGCAAAGCTGTCTACTTACAACCGCACCACGAAGAAGCTCTGCTGCACTTGGTCTTACTAAAAGAGCAGTCGGGTGATCTGGCGAGTGCTCTGGTGTTGCGGCAACGGTTGCAGCGAATTCATTTATCTGAGCACTAAATATAATGCTGAATTTTTAGCTTAAAACCTATATCTAAGATTAATTTAAGCCTTTGCGGAGGCTTGTTTTTAGTAACTTTGTGTTTCTAAAACTGCTTCTGGCAGATGCAAAATTTTAGTGAATCTGAGCTGAGATTAGGGAAATATAAGTTATCTATTCCTGTTCAACGTTCTTGATGAAGTTTGATTTTGACCTCTCAAGATTTCGTGGCTAAGCAGGTGGACACAATCCTGTACCATCCGGGATTCCGAGTTGTATTTGCTGAAGTGGCTTGTTATGGCAAGCGATCGCAAACTTCTGTTGTAGCTTTACCTTGATAGAAAAATCTTATGCTCAAGAACATGTCACTACAGAATCGCTTGATTGGCTCATTTGGGGTAATGAGTGCGATCGTTTTAGTTGCTGCGAGTGTCGGATGGTTAGGTATTTCTCGTCTAAATAAACATATTGACACTCTGACTAAAAATAGTCTTCCTAGTGTAGCTGGTATTTGGAAAATCAATGAGGGACAAACTCAAATTCAGTCCGCTATGCGAGCCTTGGTTAACCCTGAAATTAGCGAGAGTGACAAAGAGACTGAGCTAATCAGAATCAAGAAGGCTTGGGAGCAAATTGATGCTGGCTTTAAACAATACGAGTCAACGCCTCAAACCCCTGAAGAAGCTAGGCTTTACAAATCCGCTTTTCAGCCTCACTGGGTGGAGTGGAAAACAGATCAAGAACGATTTCTTCAGCTTTACGAAGAAGCTAAGCAAAGCGGTTTAACTGAATCTGAAGTGCAAACTCTCAACCGCTTTTTGTCTCAACAAGAACGTCCTACTTTTGATGTAGCTACAGAGGATCTGCTTAGGCTTCTGGACACCAATACTGAAGTTGCGAAGGCCGCTCAGGTTATGGCTATTCAAGATAGTAGTCAGACTTCGTTCTGGGTGGTATTTACGTTAGTGACAGGACCAACAGTAGCGATCGCTTTGGGCATCTATCTCAGTCGCACGATCGCGAAGCCTTTGGGAGCAAAAGTTGCCAATGTGGTATTGGTAGCAGAACAAATTTCAGCTGGAGATTTAACTACGCAGGTTGAGAGTGCTAATAACAGCAACGATGAAGTTGACAAGCTGTTGGTCGCTTTTCAATCTATGACTCATAACCTCAACTCTCTGATCCGCCAGGTACAGCAATCGGGTATTCAAGTGACGACTTCTGCAACGAAGATTGCAGCCTCTGGCAAACAATTGGAAGCCACCGTCACAGAGCAGGTTGCGGCAACCAATGAAGTAGTAGTGACCGCAAAAGAAATTGCTGCCACTTCGGGAGAACTGGCTAACACGATGGAAGAAGTTGCAACCATGTCTCAAGAGACAACGGTGGCTGCTGCTACCAACCAAGAAGACTTGCTGCGAATGGCAACTACGATGCGTCAGCTAGTGGCTGCTACTAATTCCATTTCTGCCAAGCTGGAAATTATTAGTGAGAAGGCCAACAACATTAACAGTGTGGTTAACACGATTACTAAAGTGGCAGACCAGACTAATCTTCTCTCGCTCAATGCGGCTATTGAAGCAGAGAAAGCTGGGGAATACGGTTTGGGCTTTGCTGTGGTGGCAAGGGAAATTCGTCGATTAGCCGACCAAACCGCTGTGGCTACCCTCGATATTGAGCAGATGGTGAAGGAGATGCAATCTTCTGTCTCCACCGGAGTGATGGAGATGGACAAGTTTACCAAAGAAGTGGGCCGAGGCGTGGAGGATGTAGGCACTATCAGTGAGCAGTTAGGAGAAATTATTGAGCAAGTACAAGCACTATCACCCCGCTTTTCTGTGGTGAATCAAGGGATGGAAGCACAATCTCAAGGAGCGCAACAAATCAGTGAGGCAATGGTGCAGTTGAGCGAAACCTCTGTGCAGACAGCAGATGCCTTGCAAGAAATTAATCGAGCGATCGAGCAGTTGAACCAAGCAGCTCAGGGTTTGCGCCAAGAAATTTCTCGCTTTAAGGTAGGCGCGATCGCGCTTGAACCCCAACCTGCCTATAGCTACTAGATTGACAGGTAGAGGCGCTAGCACCCAGATTGATCACGGTCAATCAAGGCATGGAAGGCCAGGCTCAAGGCGCTCAACAAATCAACGAAGCCATGATGCAACTGCGAGATACCTCTGAGCAGACGGCAGATTCTCTTAAGGAAATTAATCAGGCGATCGACTTGCTGAAAGAGGTGGCCCAGATACTAAAGGAGGAGATTTCGCGCTTCAAAGTCAACTCATCTAAGTACAAAGCCTATGTTGAAGCATAAGAAACTAAGAGACCGGATCTTGATAGGCTACTCCCTACCAATTTTGTGTTTAGTGGGGCTAGGTGGAATCGTTCATGTAAATACAAGCAATGCTTTTCAAAGACAGGCAGAAGAAAAGATAGCTCAGACCACCATTATTGAGGTTGACCAAATGGTGCTGGGTGTTGCCAGAATGGTCAGAAATGTCCGAGGCTATCTGCTATTCCCAGAAGATAAAAGCTATATCCAATCCTATGATCAAGGTTTAGAACTATTCAATCAATCTTATGGAAAGCTGGATCAACAAGCGCAGAGTTTAGAGCGTCAGCAGCAAATAGCGGATCTTGCCAAAAAGGTGAACCGAAATGAAACAATTGCTCAGAAGATTTTTGAGCTAATTGACTCAGGGCAATTGGTTGAAGCTAAAGCTCTGATGAAATCTCTGCGAATGGATGATATTGACGAAGCTCGACAACAAATTTTGCAGGTAGAGCAGGCTGCATTACAGCGCTTGGAGCAAGAATCTGAATCTGCCCAAAAACTAGTTGTTGTTTCAGTTTTTTTGGGCGTAATTATATCTGTTGTTTTTAATCTGATCATCGGGCTTTGGCTTTCTCGGCAAGTGGAGTCTCAGATTGCGGAGATTGTAGATGTTGCGGAGAAAATCTCTGTCGGTGATTTAACCGTAAAGGTAAAAACTGATATTAGCGATCGCAATGAAATCGGTCAGCTTCTCCTCGCCTTTCAAAGGATGATTCGGGGACTCAGTGGCTTCGTTGGCCAAGTCCAACAATCTGGCATTCAAGTGACGGCTTCTATCACCAAGCTGACTGCTTTTGGGAAACAACTAGAGGCGACTGTGACTGAACAAGTGGCTTCGACCCGCGAGGTAGTGGCGACAGCAAAACAGATTGCGGTTACTTCTGAAGACTTAGTGCAAACGATGGAAGTAGTTGCTGCTAAGTCTCAGACTACGGCTGCTAGTGCCAGTGTGAGCCAGGTTAACCTCACGGCTATGGCTAATTCGATGCAGCAATTAATGAGGTCAACCACCTCCATTACCTCCAGGCTGGAGGTGATTCGCGAAAAGGCTCAAAGCATTAATGGTGTGGTTAAGACCATTACCAAAGTGGCTGACCAAACGAATTTACTCTCTTTAAATGCTGCGATCGAGGCGGAAAAAGCAGGAGAACAGGGGTTGGGCTTTGCGGTAGTGGCGAGAGAGATTCGCCGCTTGGCCGACCAAACCGCTGTGGCTACTTTAGATATTGAGCAAACAGTGAAAGAAATGCAGGCTTCTGTCTCCACTGGGGTGATGGAAATGGATAAGTTCAACCAGGAAGTGAAGCAGGGAGCTGAGGAAGTCAGGGAAATTAGCCAGCAAATGGGTCAGATTATTGAGCAGGTGACAACACTGACTCCGCAATTTTTGATTGTGACGCAGGGGATGGAAACTCAGGCACAAGGGGCACAACAGATTAGTGATGTCATGGTGCAACTGAGTGATGTATCGACGCAAACGGCTGATTCACTCCAAGAAATTAATCGAGCGATCGCCCAGCTAGGGGAAGTAGCGCAAGGATTGCATCAAGAGATTGCTCGGTTTCAAGTCAGCGATCGCCCAATTTCCCATTAAAGCTCTTACATCAGAACGGTCTCGGTTCAAATTTACGGCAGCTTATGAATCAACTAAACTTGTCATCTCCTTCCGAACGCTGCTGGAATACCATCGGTGTCTCCGGCGATCGCGCCTGCCCCGAACTTTTGGAGATGATTCATTGCCGCAACTGTCCTGTCTACGCCCAAGCGGGACGCAGTTTATTAGAGCGAGAGATCCCGGCTAATTATCTGCTGGAGTGGGCTAGCTCCTTAGCTGAGGAGAAAATAGAGCAGACGGCGGGCACTCTATCAGTAGTGATCTTTCGCTTGGGCCAGGAATGGTTAGCCCTATCAGCGCTGTTGTTTCAGGAGATTACCCAAGTTAGCTCAGTTCGGACTTTGCCGCACCGGAGTAACCAGATCTTTCAAGGCTTGGTGAATATTCGCGGTGAGTTGCAATTGTGTATCTCTCTGCGTGATCTGCTCGGTATTGGTCAGGTGGCTGCTACTTCAACCACGCATCAGATGGCCTATCAGCGCATGGTGGTGGTGCAAAGCCAGAAAAGTAGCTGGGTATTTCCCGTTGATGAAGTCTATGGTGTGCAGCGCATTCACCCCGATGACATCCGCAATTTACCTGCAACGCTCTCGAATGCCAAGGATACCTACACCAAGGGCATCATTAACTGGCAAAACCATAGTGTGAACTATTTAGATGACGAGCTGCTGTTTTACACCTTGAACCGGAGGCTGCTGTAGTGAGCGCAAATCAGGATTTTAGCCATTTCTCCATGCTGGAATTGTTCCGGATGGAGGTAGAGGCGCAAGCAGCAGTCTTAAACCACGGTTTGTTGGAGTTAGAAACTCATCCTGGGTTACCTGAAACTCTGGAGTCTTTGATGCGTGCCGCCCACTCGATTAAAGGAGCCGCGCGAATTGTTGATTTAGAGGTGGGCGTCCGACTGGCTCATGTGATGGAAGATTGCTTTGCGAGTGCTCAGATGGGCACTGCAACTTTAGCAGCAGAGCATATTGATGTGCTGCTCCAAGGCGTTGATCTGTTGTTACGGTTAAGCCAAGTTCCAGAGGCTCAATTACAGGAGTGGCTAGCCGAGCAAACGGCGGGGATTGAAGCGCTGGTCAAGGCGATCGCCACTTTACTAGACCCACAATCAGACCTACAACCGCCATCTCTCGCCAACGAACTAGCAGTCATTTCTAACGCCACCGTTTCAGTAGAAATCACTCCAGTTGTCACGATCGCGCCTGAGGAACTGAATCAAGCACCGATTCTAGAAGCAGAAGCGATCGCAACGCATCTGCCAACTGTGGGCTTAACTGTGGCAGAGAGCCAAATTGCCACCACAGCGATCGCTGATCCGGTTGCTTCCGGCGCGGCATTATCCGCCACAGCTAAAGCGACACCGCTCAGCTCGTCTGGTATGCAGACAGCCGACAACTTAGATCGGGTGGTTCGAGTCAGTGCCGACAACCTCAGTCGTTTGATGGGATTGGCAGGAGAATCGCTAGTAGAAGCAAATTGGCTGCAACCATTTGCCGATTCGCTATTAAAACTGAGGCGGCAACAAACAGATCTGTCCACTTTATTAGAAAAGTTGCAGGAATCTTTAGTCGGACAGCCCTTAAATCAGCGCAGCGAAAACTACCTCAATACCGTGCGGCAGCAAGCGACTGATTGCCGTCAGATGTTGAGCGATCGCTTGAATGAACTGGAACTATTTGCCCGTCGTTCTGCCAATTTGTCCGATCGTCTCTATCGCGAAGTTTTGGCGAGCCACATGCGTCCCTTTGCCGATGGCGTTCAGGCATTTCCGCGCATGGTGCGAGATTTAGGCAGGCAGCTAGATAAGCAAATCCGCTTTGAAGTTTTGGGCAAAGCTACAGATGTAGACCGAGACATTCTAGAAAAGCTAGAAGCACCGCTCACGCACCTGCTCCGCAACGCGGTTGACCACGGCATTGAATCAGTCGCAGAGCGCTTAGCAGCAGGTAAATCAGCAGAAGGATTAGTGCGCCTAGAAGCATTACATCAGGGCGGCATGCTTTCGATCACCGTGTCTGATGACGGACGAGGCATGGATTTTGAGCGTTTACGCGCCAAGATCGTCAGCAAACAATTGGTCAGCCCTGAGATGGCTCCTCAACTCACAGAAGCGGAGCTAATTGAGTTTCTGTTCCTCCCAGGCTTTTCCACCAGCGATACCGTGACCGAGCTTTCGGGACGGGGTGTGGGGCTAAATATTGTGCAAAACATGATTCAGGAAGTTGGGGGGAGCTTACGGGCGATCTCTAAACCAGGTAAAGGCATGACTTTTTACCTGCAATTGCCCCTGACTTTATCAGTCATTCGCACGCTTTTGGTCGAGATTTCTGGTGAGCCTTATGCCTTGCCGCTGACTCGGATCGACCGCATTGTCATGGTAGAACCAGAGGCGATCGCCGTGGCAGAAAACCGCCAGTTCTTCACTATTGATGAGCAAAATATTGGTCTAGTGGTGGCTCATCAAGTTCTAGAGCTACCTGCCTCTTCCGGTCATGCCAAGGATCTCCCGATCATCGTAATCAGCGATCGCTTGAGCTGCTATGGCTTAGTGGTAGATCGGTTTCTGGGTGAACGAGATCTAGTGGTCAGGCCTCTCGATTCCCGCTTGGGTAAGGTAAAAAACATTAGCGCGGCGGCTCTCCTGGAAGATGGTTCTCCGGTCCTCCTCATCGATGTGGAAGACATGGTGCGATCGATTGATCAACTGCTAGCTAATGGTCAGCTTAGTCATATCAGTCGTAAAACAGCCCAGCTAGCACCTAAAGCTCAAAAACGCGTTTTAGTCGTAGATGACTCCATTACGGTGCGGGAAATGGAGCGGAAGTTATTGCAAAACAAAGGATATGCGGTGGAAGTAGCGGTTAATGGTATAGATGGCTGGAATGCGATTCGTACGGGACATTTTGATTTGGTCGTCACGGATATTGACATGCCTCGGATGAATGGGATTGAGCTGATTGGCCAATTGAAGCAACATGCCACCTTGAAATCCTTACCCGTGATTATTGTGTCGTACAAAGACCGAGAAGAAGACCGCATGCGGGGGTTGGAAGTGGGAGCGGACTACTACCTAACTAAAAGTAGCTTTCATGACGACACCCTCCTCAAGGCCGTGCGCGATCTCATCGGTGAGGCGATCGCATGAGAGTTGCCATAGTCAATGACATGCTGCTGGCGGTAGAAGCGCTTCGCCGTGTAGTTGCCAGCGCTCCAGAATACGAAGTCGCTTGGATAGCTCGCAATGGAGCCGAAGCGGTGACGAAAGCCGCTCAAGACACCCCAGACTTAATTTTGATGGATTTGTTGATGCCTGAGTTGGATGGAGTCGCTGCAACCCGCCAAATTATGGCTCAATCTCCCTGCGCTATCGTACTAGTCACCGCAACGGTGAGCGGCCACGGCGCTAAGGTGTTTGAAGCAATGGGTTATGGCGCTTTAGATGCAGTGAACACGCCTATTTTGGGGCCACAAGGACAAGGGGCGAGTGGCACTGAAGTACTGGCTAAAATTGCGATGGTAGCTAAGCTGATTGGCAAGTCTACAGCCCGAAAGTCGCGATCGCCAAACTCGGTGCAGCCAGACAGCTTCGCTCATTCGACGCCTCCTTTGGTCGTGATTGGCGCTTCCACTGGAGGACCGCAAGCGCTGCGAACCATTTTGTCCCAGTTCCCAGCTAATTTTCCGGCAGCGGTGGTCATCATTCAGCATGTCGATGCTCAATTTGCTCCCGGTTTAACTGAATGGATGAATCAGCAAACCACTATCCCGGTAAAAATTGCCCAGCATGGCCAAGTCCTTCAGGCGGGTACTGTTTCTGTCGCTAGTACTAACCATCACTTGATTGTGCAAGCAGATCTGACTTTGGCCTATACGCCAGAGCCATCCCAGTGTGTCTATCGCCCCTCCGTAGATGTCTTTTTCAACAGCGTAGCGGCTCACTGGCCCCGTAAAGGAGTGGCAGTGCTGCTCACGGGGATGGGCAAAGACGGCGCGGTGGGTCTCAAATCTCTCTATGCCGCAGGCTGGCATACGATCGCTCAAAATCGCGAGACTTGTGTGGTCTATGGCATGCCCAAAGCTGCGGTTGAGTTGGGTGCTGCAAAAGAAGTTTTACCTCTACCTGCGATCGCGTCTGCTTGTATGGAACAGGTTTCACGCCGCTGGACTAGACGGGCTTAGATGAAGATTTTGCTTGCTTGGTTCGCAGGAGCAAAGTGCTGTGGTTATCGATCAATGCAGGACTACCCCAACGATTGGTGGCGCTAAAGCTCTCAAAGTACTGCTGTGCGGCTAAAGGAAAGTGCGAGAAGTCAAACAAAGCGTCCCCATCCGCAATTTTGGCCCAGAAGTAGCGTAGGCTCGGCAGCAAAACTTCAGCTTCTTCTGGTGGCAAATTGAGCGGTGGTTGAGTCAGCAGTTTCAGCATGAAGGGATGACTGCGATCGCCCATCCATTGACGAGAGGCTTGTTGCAGTTGCGGCCAATCGGGCACGGCGTCAACCCGATGGGATTCTACTTGCAGCCATTGTTGGCCCTGGCGATCGCGATGAAACTGCAAAACTCGATAGGGATGGGGATAGCTGACCAAGGAGCCAGTGGTGATCTCGTAAATACCTTGGTACTGAGCAATATCCTGCACATGCAGATGCCCAGTAAATACAAGCTGCACCTCCGCGTCTTGCAGCATTTGCAAGAGCGTTGACGCATTGTCTAGCATGTAGCGGCGGCCCAATGGGTGTTGCGATTGGTTGGGCAGGTGCTCTACTACGTTGTGATGCAGCATTACTAGCACTAATTCGTCCGGTTCGATTTCGGCTAAAACGTGACTGAGCCAGTTAAGCTGCTGCTCATCTAGACAACCTGTTTGTTTGCCTTGGGCGTCAAATTGGTTGGAGTTCAGCCCAATTAAGCGCACTCCAGGCAAGAGTTCACAGGTGTAATCCATCCGAGAGGTATCTTCATAGCCGAACTTATGGTAGTAGGTGGGAAAATCAGCCCAACCAATCGAAGTGCCATCAGGCATAGGGGTTGGGACATCATGATTACCAGGCACAACGTACGTGGGAAAAGGGAGTTGTGCTAATCGCTCCGTCAGCCAAGCATGATTTTCGGGTTCGCCATGCTGGGTGAGATCGCCAGGAATGAGTAAAAAATCAAGATTTAGTTGCTCTAAGTGCGCCAAAATAATTTCCAGGGCAGGGATGCTCACCTCGACCAAGTGAAACCGATTAGGATGCTCCCAAATAGTATGGGGTAAGGCAACATGGAGATCGCTGACAACAGCGAAGCGAAACTGCAAGCTCATAAGGTGATTTTTTAAAGCGGGTGATCAAACGGTTACAGCAACTCCACCCTTGATGGCGGAGAACTAACTTGGGAATCGATTAAATTGGTTTATATTGTCGCAAACTGATTTCCTCTCAAGGATAATCCTGAGAAGAAATTACGGTACAGCTTGTTCAGCATTTACGAGAGGAAGCATTAACCTTGTCACTGGTTCGAGTTCGAGAACACGTTAATCCGCTGAGCCGCAAATATCAAAGTCCAGTTCATCCCCCGGATTGGAACCAAGTGTATACGGACTCAAACCAGCCGCTACATTTGGACATTGGCTGTGCGAGAGGTCGTTTTGTGCTGAGTATGGCGCAAACGGAACCGAGTTGGAATTTCTTAGGTTTGGAAATTCGGGCTCCTTTGGTAGATCAAGCCAACCAGGAGCGCGATGAGCTGAATTTGCCCAATTTGCACTACTTGTTTTGTAATGCCAATACTTCGGCGCGATCGCTGTTGCACTCTTTACCGAAGGGAGTGTTGCAACGAGTAACGATTCAGTTTCCTGACCCTTGGTTTAAGCGCCGCCACCAAAAGCGACGGGTAGTGCAGCCAGAGTTAGTGAGAGAACTGGCTAGCTATTTGGTTAAGGGTGGCGTTGTCTTTCTTCAGTCTGATATTCAAGAAGTAGCTGTAGAAATGTGCGATCGCTTTGAGGAGCACGCAGCGTTTCAGCGGCAGGGGGAATCTTGGCTGAGTGAAAATCCTCTACCAGTGCCGACGGAACGGGAATGTATGACGTTGGAACGAGGAGGACCTGTCTACCGAGCTTTGTTTGTGCGTACTTAGAGTCAACCCTATGAGTGACCTAGTCAGAGCTGCCAATATCGATCGCGATCGCATCAAGCAAAAAGCTTTGGAGCTAGGCTTTCACAAAGTTGGAATTGCCGCAGTAGACCCCGATGCCAACAGTCCTGAAGTACAGAGGCTGCAAACTTGGTTGAATACAGGCTACCAAGCGGATATGGCTTGGATGGATAATCCTAAACGCCAAGATGTACGCCTAATTATGCCAGAGGTGCAGTCAATCATCTGCGTAGCACTCAACTACTACACTGCCGATCAGCGACCTGAAGGACAAGAGTATGCCAAGATTTCTCGCTACGGCTGGGGGCGGGACTACCATCGCATATTGCATAAAAAACTTAAGGCTTTTGCTAACTGGCTACAAGCCCAAGGGGACGGCATCCAAGCCCGTTACTATGCTGATACAGGCCCTATTCAAGATAAAGCTTGGGCTCAACGAGCGGGCTTGGGGTGGATTGCCAAAAATAGCAACGTGATTACGCGAGAGTATGGTTCTTGGGTTTTTCTTGGGGAAGTGTTAACCAACTTAGCTTTAGAACCCGATCGCCCGCACACCGAGCATTGCGGCACCTGTACCCGTTGCCTGGAGGCATGTCCCACCGGAGCGATCGCCCAACCATTTGTGGTAGATGCCAACCGCTGCATTGCCTACCATACGATTGAGAACCGAGCTGAAACTCTCCCAGAAGCGATCGCGACAAAAATGCAGGGCTGGGTCGCAGGTTGTGATATCTGCCAAGATGTCTGCCCTTGGAACCAACGCTTTGCTCAAGCCACAGACGCCACTGAATTTCAGCCTTACCCCCAGAACGTGGCTCCTAAGCTGAGTGAACTGGCAAACATTTCTGATGAAGAATGCGATCGCCGCTTTCCAGCTTCCGCCCTACGGCGAATTAAACCTGAGATGTTACGTCGTAATGCCCGTGCCAACCTCAGCAATACCTGATACTAAAGATAACTATGCTTTAAGCATTACGAATAGAAGCTCCAGCTCTTTCAGGATTGAAGCCCTTTGGAAAACGAGTTCCGGCGGCAAAGTCACTACCTTGGTCATAAATAGCATCTTGCAGATTTGCTTGGGAAAGCTTGGCCTTACTTAAATCTGCTCCGCATAAATTAGCCCCAATCAGATGACTAGATTCCAGATTAGCTTCACTTAAATTAGCGTTTACTAGAATTGCTTGATTGAGGTTAGCTCTAGCTAGTTTCGCTTGTCCTAAATTCGCATCATTTAAGATGGCGGCTGTCAGATTAGCAGTTTCTAAATTAGCTTGGCTGAGATTGGCTGCGGTTAAATTAGCTTTACTTAAATTTGAATTGCTTAAATTGGCACAAGACAAACCTGCTTGACGTAACGTTGCTTCGACTAAAGTAACCTTTTGTAGAGAAGCGAAATTCAGATCTACCCAGTCTAAGTTAGCTTGGCTTAAATCTACATTCTGTAGAGAGATATCGGGTTTTAGAATATATATCCCTGCCGCCCCCACATTAAAGTCTGGAGGGAAACAAGTCGTCAGGCTACAAAATACTTTGTGAAAATCTATTCCACTCAAATTGGCTCCGCTCAGATTGGCTCCGCTCAGATTGGCTCCGCTCAGATTGGCTCCACTCAGATTGGCTCCACTCAGATTGGCTCCACTCAGATTGGCTCCACTCAGATTGGCTCCACTCAGATTGGCTCCACTCAGATTGGCTCCAATTAAACCAGCTTGGACTTGATTAGATTGACTAAGGTTGGCATTGGTTAACTCTGCCCCATTCAAGTTGGCCCGAACTAAAACTGCTCCAGTTAAATTAGCTTGAGAGAGGTTAGCCAGAATCAAATTAGATTCAGTCAAATTAGATTTCGAGAGGTCAGCTTCACAGAGTACGGCTTCAATTAAATTTGCTTGGCTTAGCTCTGCTTGACAAAAGTCTCTTCTACCCGAGCTGTATTGCTCCAACAATTCAGCCGCAGCTTGAATGCTTTCCTGTCCACTCCTACTCATCATCTGCTCATCCCTGAAGATTTAAAACACTATTTAGCATGTAAAAAATGAGCAACGCCGTAGCAATTGAACTTTGATTCATGGCGCTGCTCATTCTTATTCAAGAGTACCTTTGCGCTTTGACGCTTATCCTAGTTGAGTAAATTCAAAAACATCATGGGTGCCACCACGC
This sequence comes from Trichocoleus sp. FACHB-591, assembly GCF_014695845.1. Taxonomy (NCBI): domain Bacteria; kingdom Bacillati; phylum Cyanobacteriota; class Cyanophyceae; order Leptolyngbyales; family Trichocoleusaceae; genus Trichocoleus; species Trichocoleus sp. FACHB-591. The sequence goes on along the minus strand of NZ_JACJPA010000017.1, from coordinate 148,056 downwards.
AGAACAGATTCAGTATGCTTACCTTGTAAGCGCTTACTTAGAATTGCCTCTAATGCCCCCCAAACAGCACCTAGGGTAAAAGTGCACTTTCGCTCTGAGCCTTGAGGTTCGCCAGCAGAGCAGATAGTCTCCTGTGTATACACTTTGATGGTGCCACCGTCTCGCTCAATTTTGTCTAGGACCAGCAAACGAGTTCCATCCTTTCCCAAAGCGTGGGCCACCTTGGAGGTAGCATCTTCCAAGGACACTGCTGAGTTGACCAAGCCTAATTCTGCTGCCAGCTTTTTGCCCCGAGCCCGACCTGCTGCAATTAAAGAGATGGCAGTTGCTTTCTCACCTAAAGCATCTTCCATGCCAACAATGATGGACTTTAGGCAAACGATACTGCTGAAATCTCCGAGTTGTTCACGCGACGTAGTCATGAATGATTCCCTAATTTTTTGAAGATGAAGATCGACGAATACTTGGTTTCAGTTGAGTCAAGCGTTATTTCTAGCTGACCATAGGAGTGATTGAGGCAACCGCTCGCTTAATCTCTAAGTTCAACAAGCCTTGCTTGGCGCTAGAACTAGCTAGGACTAGAAGTACGGCTTCGGTGCCACAACCCACTAGCACTCCGTAGCCTTTCTCGCCTTCCACAAAAATCCGGTCAATTGCTCCCCGCGCTAACTCCTGGCCAATTCGCTCGCCTAGAGAGATCATGGCCGCAGACATTGCCGATGTTCTTTCTTCGTCAAAACCGGCAGGAAGAGCAGACGCTAAAGCAAGGCCATCGGGGCTAACTAGAGCTGCACCTTGAACATCGGGGGTGCCGCTAACGAAATTTTGGAGGACATCTTGTAGAGCTGAAACAACAATCATGGCTTGTTCCTCGATGGTAGTGTTGTGAGTGTTTGGCGAGATGGAGAGGTTAAAATTTTCATCCAGAAGCTGGCAACAAATCTGGTTAGTCTTCTGTTTGATCCATCTTATTTCTGATAGTAACTCACTGAATGAAGTGATATATTCAGTAGTTAAAATTGCCTCTTAACTGAACTCTTTATGCCCTCTGCTTGACTTATTATTCACAAGAAATGAGGCTTTATAACAGGTCAAACAAGAATAAATTATTAATTAAATTTACCAATTAAATTCTTGCGCTTTTTACTTGAGTTATTCTTCACAAAGAAGAAGACTTTATAACATGTGAAGTGAAAGAATTTAGTAGAGAATCAATTTAGAGCCTGGAGCAGCTAACTCCTGGTAAAACCAAATCTCTACGATATTTCTTTACTTCACAGCGGCAGCTCCCATCAGTTGCTCAATTAAAGCAACGAGAGTTTCGAATACAGACTCTTTCTCATTGGCATTCACAGTTACAATGGGAGGCCGAGAAGCTGGATCTAATAACCCTAAGGCCAAAGCAACGTTTTCTGCATCCCATGCCCCAGGGCAATCCATATGAGTCAGCCCAATAATCATGGGAATTTGTACTCGCTGATTCATGAAAGCCAAAATTCGCCGACCATAACGAAAGTCTTGAGGCCGATTGGCATCTAGTAACAAAATGTAGGCATGTGCTTTCTCAATCAGCATGTCCCACATAAAGTCAAATCGCGATTGACCAGGTGTGCCATACAGATGCATGGCTTGGCCAGGGGCAAAAGTCAAACGGCCAAAGTCAAAAGCGACTGTGGTATTGCGCTTTTGCTCAGCCACTTCATCGGTGGCTCGACGGTCTGTATCGACCACATCAATTTCGCTAATGGTACGGATGAAGGTGGTCTTTCCGGCCCCAACTGTTCCTGTTACAACAATTCGTAAAATTTCCATTAGCTCTTGCTCCGTAAAAAGCCAACCAAGTTTTGCAGAAAGGAGTTGCTCACTTTGGATTTTTCTGCGGTTTCTGTCTTCTTGGGCTCCTCTGGAAACTGCTCGATCGGGTCGAGAACTATTGGAGGGCCCTTGACATTTGAACCAGATGTGATCAGAGGAAGCTCCTCTACCAAACCAGCTAGCATGAGGCGGAAAGCTGCTTGTTGGACTTTAGCAACGGGTTGATTGAGTTGCTTAGCGATCGCGTTCAGAGAAACTGAACCACTGGCAAATTCCCAAATTTGGGACTCAACAGGATTCAAGCGGAATTGCGGTTTTCCTGGAATGATGCTTTGGATGGCTGAGTTAGCTTCTGGCAGCACGTCAGTCAATGTAGTCCAATCTTTCATGGCTCTCAAACCTGCCAGAGCAACTTCCATTGCTGGCAAACTCAAACCCGTCATTTCAGTGCTAGGTAAAGTAGCTTTACCATCTAAATCAAACCGCCCTGTTTGAATCCCAAATAAGCTCCAAATTTGCTGCATCTGAGCTGAAAAAAGCAAATTTAATTGTTCGGCTTGCAACGCTCCTTGAGTTTTTAAGGTCAACCCTAAAGGAGTTTCTCCTCCAGCAAGATTACCCAATCTTTCAATCACTCGCTGGCTCAACCATCCTCTCGTTGTAATTTGGGAAATTAAGCCTTGCCCATCTAAACGGTCAGCCGCAGCAATGACTCGTCCCTGCCGAAACCAAATGTATCGACAAACGGGCGCTTGAGAGGTTGGAGCATCGCCGGCGATGAGAAGCGTCAAACGACCCGACTTGCGTCCTTGGTCAATCATTCGGAACAGCTCTGCTAAAGAAAAGTCTGTGAGAGAACTAGCTAAAGTCATGTTGGCAATCCCTGATTTTAGGGTTGATAGGGATAATATCAACCCTACGAATATGTTTAATAGGTAGATGAAGTATTAGTTCTTAGGATTTTCGTCTTTAATTTATACCTGTTGATTTTTTGAGTAGAAGTTTACAGATATAAATTTTTGTTTGTAGACTGTCAACTAGTTTCAAGAATAATGGTCATGACTAAAAAATATAGCTTCAAGGACAGTTATAAGGCAAAGTAAAAAGACTTTGCATGCGATATATGGCTTAAAAATATTCCGCCACCTTGTAAGCAAAGTTAATCTCGAACAGATTCCTGTCTGCCTCCATAGGTCACTGTTTAGTTGCTTGACTAATTGATTTCTCAATATCACTCGCTCAGTTTGCCCAAATGAGTTTAATAATTCTCAGCAACCTCAGTTTTCAATCTGTTTGGTATCGACTTTCAGCAAAATGGCTGAGTTTTTAATCATTGAACATATAGCAGTCCTAAATGATTTCTAAAATTGGCGGGTTGTGAGAGGTGCAACCCATTTGGGATCGCTATAGATAGTGAAATATATTTTTTAAAGTGGTCTAGTAAAAAAATATACGTTGCTATCAAAGCTCAACAACGCATGTAAACTCTTGAAGTTAATTGGTTGCAGCTCAATAGCCCTGCTGACGCAAGTAAGAAACGTGTGATATTAATAACACCAAAATGATGAACTAAGCCTTTTTTGGAGCTTGCGATCGCGAGGCTTTAGCCCGAGTGGAGGTTGAGCGAGCCTTTGATTTAGAGTTGACTTCCGCTGGTGTAACAGTCTCAACAGGGGCAATTGTAGTGGTTGCAGGCGTTTGGCGCAGGTCGGCTGCTTGGGCCAGCAGAGAGTCGGCAAAGGCGATCGCTTCCTGAGCTGAGCGCCCTCCCGCAAGTTGGGCTAGTTCTTCTCGACGCTGGTTGGGATCTAAGGTCGTGACACGCACCACCGTCCGAATCGCTTCTAAATCTGCTTCGGAGGTGATCAGGTCAACGGCTGTAGTTTCTGTATCTGTAGCTGTAGCTGCGGCTGGCTTGCCTTTAGATTGGCTGCGTTTGCCATTCTTGGTTGCCACCACCACAGGCTCAGCGATCGCTTGCTTATCGACATGGAAGTGATAGTCTGCCATCGCCGCCACAATCGGTTGGTGAGTCACACAAAGGACTTGGTGCTGTTGGCTCAGTTGGTATAGTTTCTCGGCGATCGCCTGGGTTACCCGACCGGAAACCCCCACATCGATTTCATCAAAAACGAGTGTGCCAATCAAATCGACTTGCGAGAAACAAGCTTTAATCGCCAGTAAAAAGCGGCTCATCTCCCCACCGGATGCCGTCTCGTTTAATGGTTGTAAAGGTTCTCCAGGGTTAGGACTAAACAAGAAGGTGATTTGATCGGCTCCGTTGGCAGTAGGGGCGATCGGCGCAATTTGCACTTGAAACTGCACCTTTTCCATTGCCAGGGGCTTTAATTCTCGGATCAGGCGGCCTTCTAGCTCACGGGCAGCCACTTGACGTAACTCAGTTAACCGGGCACACACTGTTACTAGAGCAGTTCGGCGTTCTTGGTAAGTTTGCTCTAACTCTTCTAGCGATAAACCACCTCCGGTGAGAGCTTCTAGCTCTGACTGCACCCGCTGTTGAAAGGCGATCGCATCGGCTAAGGTAGGGCCATATTTGCGGCAAATTTGTTTCAGCTCAGCGATGCGGTCTTCCACATCCTGCAACCGCTGGGGATCAGTTTCGACGCTTTCCCCATAGGCATTAATTTGCCGCCCCGCTTCCTGAATTTGGGCCAAGGCATCGGTTACTAGGTCTAGAACAGGCTGCAATTCAGGGTCGTAGCGCAGCATATCGTTCAAAATTACTTCGGCATTGCCCAGCAGGTCAGCACAGGCAGGCTCCCCAGCATCGTTTTGATAGAGGGCTTGATACGCCTGGTAACTTTGCTGCTGCAATTCCACACTATGGCTGAGTCGCTGCCGTTCTTGCTCCAGTTGCTCTAGCTCATCCGCTTCCGTCAAGTTGGCAGTGCTTAACTCTCGCAACTGATATTGATATAGGTCTAGTTGTTGCAGCCGCTGGCTCTCGGAGTGTCGCCGCTTCTCTAAAGCTTGTGAAGCCTGTTGATAAGCAATAAAGGCACTACTCACCGCTGCCCGTTGTTCTAGGAGCGGTGGCCCCCCAAAACCATCCAGCCACTCACGCTGATTTGCGGCCTGCCCTAACTGCATGGTTTGGCCTTGGGCCGTGATTTCTACCAGGCGATCGCGAAGAATTTCCATTTGCTGCTTGTTCACCAGCACCCCATTCAGGCGCGATCGGCTGCGCAGGGTGCTCTGGCCTGCCACCATTTCGCGGCTACAAACTAGAGAGGCATCATCTAGGAGGTCAATTTCTTGCTCCGTCAGCCAAGCAGCTAACGACGGGTCCAGAGCAAACGTAGCCTCTACTAAACCACGATCGGCTCCAGTCCGAATGGCCCGACTCGTCACCTTACCACCCAAGGCTGCGTCAATCGCATCCAAAATAATTGATTTGCCAGCACCTGTTTCGCCCGTCAAGACATTCAGACCAGTGCTGAACTCTAACTCCAGGCGATCGATTAGAGCAAAGTTTTCAATCCGAAGAGAAAGCAACATGAGGCAGAATTGACCTTGAAGGAAGAGGAAAAAACTTCGAACTCCCTAGACACTGAAGATACTGCGTCCTAAGCAGCAGGTAAAACCAGGTCTCCTGGTGGAAATCACATCGAATCAAAGGGGGCTACCCATTTAGTTTAGTGTGAGTTGCCGTACCCCTGCTTCCCTTACCCCGAAATGAGAATTGAGCAATTCAATCAAAAGCTAGAGTGAAAATGAACTCAGAGCTATGATGAATTGAGTTGTTACAATACTTAACATCGCTGCTCCCCAATCAGTCCTGAACCCATGAAGAATGTTGAGATATCTTCTACTGCTACGCGAACTGACTTACGCTCAGTTCAGCCAGAGTCTGCTATTCCAGCCGGAATAGTAGTGACAAACTCAACCTCCCCTTCAACCATCACGGCCTCAACCATTACGGTAAAAAGTGAGTCAGTCGCCTTGCCGCCAGAGATGCTAATGCCCGAACCCGTGGACGAAGCGGAATTTGATCCGGAAGTTGCTGGCTTGCGCTATGACCCAGTAGCGATCGCGGACTACTACCGCTCCAAACCGTTGCAAGTATGGGGTCGTTTGCTCACCATCATTTGGCCATTTCTGACCTTTGGGCTGAGCTTATGGTGGGACAAGCGGACAGGACAAGCAGCTAAAAATCAACGCCTTCGCGCCGTGCGCTTGCGGGAAGTCTTGACTGCCTTAGGGCCAGCCTACATAAAAGTGGGGCAAGCTCTCTCCACTCGGCCTGATCTGGTTCCGCCGCTGTTTCTAGAAGAACTAACGCAACTCCAGGATCAGCTACCTCCTTTCCCCAACGAGCTGGCTTACCAGTTTATTGAAGAAGAGCTCGGCGATCGCCCAGAAGAGATTTACGCCGAACTAACGCCTCAACCTATTGCGGCAGCATCTTTAGGGCAGGTCTACAAAGGCAGGCTTAAAACTGGGGAACTGGTCGCCGTTAAGGTACAACGGCCCGGATTGGCCCAAAATATTACCCTGGACTTGTATCTACTCAGGGGTCTAGCGGGTTGGGCACAGCGAAACATTAAACAAGTCCGGAGTGACCTCATTGCCATCTTGGATGAATTTGGTAGCCGTGTCTTTGAAGAGATGGACTACATCCACGAAGGGCACAATGCAGAACGCTTTGCTCGGCTTTACGGTCACTTGCAAGATATTTACGTCCCTAAAATTTATTGGGAATATACGCAGCGGCGCGTGCTGACGATGGAGTGGATCAACGGCACCAAGCTGACTCAGCCAGAGCAACTCAAAGCTCAAGGCATTGATGCCAGCTACCTGATTGAGGTGGGGGTGCAGTGTTCTTTGCGCCAACTCCTGGAGCACGGCTTTTTCCACGCTGATCCCCACCCAGGCAACTTGCTAGCCACACCCGATGGCAAGTTGGCTTATCTAGACTTCGGCATGATGAGCGAAGTCAAGCCCTACCAGCGCTACGGCCTGATTGAAGCCGTGGTGCATATGGTCAACCGGGACTTTGAGGGTTTGGCTCACGATTATGTGAAGCTAGAATTTCTCACTCCTGAAACTGACCTGACTCCGATCATTCCAGCTCTAGCTAACGTTTTCAGTAACGCCCTCGGCGCGAGTGTAGCAGAATTAAATTTCAAGAGCATCACCGATGAATTTTCGGCCCTGATGTACGAATATCCCTTCCGAGTGCCAGCTTACTACGCACTGATCATCCGATCGCTCGTTACGCTAGAAGGCATTGCGATCAACGTAGATCCTAATTTCAAAGTTCTCAGCAAAGCTTATCCTTATGTTTCCAAGCGCTTGCTGACTGATCCAGCACCGGAATTGCGGAATTCTCTGCGTGACCTGCTCTTCAAAGATGGCAGTTTCCGCTGGAACCGTTTAGAGAACTTGCTCAAGAATGCTCGCGACAGCCAAGACTATGACTTAAATCAAGTCATGACTCAGGCAGTAGATTTTCTCTTTTCCGAGCGAGGCGTGTTTATTCGCAATAGGTTAGTTGATGAAATTATTAAAGGGGTAGATGCACTGGGTCGCAATGCCTTCCACAACCTCAGCTATATGGTGCGCGAAAGGGTAGGCTTAGCAGTAAACCAGCAAGGCGCTGCTCCTGCTGACGAGCAACAGAGTTTGGACCATATCAAACGAATTTGGGGCATCTTGCGCGAAACCCAAGGTTTTGACGCGGCTCAACTGTTACCCTTAATTCCTCGGCTATTAGCTAAGCCAGAGACACAGCACATGGGACAGCAGATCGCCAGTGGTTTAGCGCAACGTGTGGCAGCTCGCTTCATTCGTGAAGTGTTACTCAAAGAAGATGCTACTCCTGTGGCTCCCAGTTCCGCAACGAATGGCTTCTCAAGGCAAGCTAACGGTAACTCATCTTCTCATCTGGCTCTACCCGCCGCTGTTAGCCGATAAATTAACCGAATTAAAGCGATCGCCTAACTCTTATCTTCTGGAGTTAGGCGATCGCTCTAATTTTGAGGGCCTTTAGTAGAGAGCTATTTTTAGGGTCTTCCTGGTAGCTCTGCTGCATCTGCCTATGTACAGATGTAGCCGTCACAGAGGAATCGAATCTATTAGGGCTTCTATGGCTCACGCAATTACTGGTTGTCAGGGTATAGATTGGGACTGATTCCTAAAGCCTTGCGACTGCGCTTTAACTGTTTCCACAGAGTTTTAACTTGCTTATAGGCCTGCTCAGGAGGAAGTTTGCCACCTGTCTCTAGAGCGGAAATATAGGCAACTTTCTGGGAGAACTCTTGCAGGTTGGCATTAAAAGCTAACGTTTCAGGTGTAAAAGTACCGTAGTAACGGCTCCTAGGATAAAAAAAGTTGTCTTTAGCTGCGTTATTACAATTTGCCATAGCCACCCTTTAGTGATGTAGCGACACTAAGTTCTATTGTTAAATATTTCTTAATCTCAAATTAACTTAAACTTGGGTGGCGAAAATTCTTCCTTGAGAAGGACTTTTGGCTCTGTAAGATTAGCTACAATTTTTCGCTCTGCTATGACTCGTCTTGTAGAGAAACTTTTAACTGCTGCGCTAATGCTTCTAGCTCTTGTTTCTCGCGCTTCAAGTTTTCCTCAAGTTCCTGAATCTGCTCACGCCGCGCTTCTACTTCTAGCGTGCGTCGGCCTAATTCCTGGCTTTGTAAAGTCAAAGACTGTCGCCATTGCTCAGCCCTTTCTGCTTCTTGCTGCAAAAGAGCAGGAGTCAGGCCTGCAATCAAATATTTCTGAACTAACTCAAGGACCCACTCTGTAGCGTCTTGGACGTTGGTCACTTGACGATCTTCTGCCACTTCAACTAGAACTAATGTTCCTTCACCAAAAGCATGGGCTTCAGTAGATAAAACCACATCTTCTTTAGCCGCCAAGACCCAGGTTGTTTCGGATTTTTGACGGGCAAGCAACTGCAAGTCAGCCTTTCCTAAAAATCCTTTTTTTTGCACTTGGGCTAAATGCAGCATCGCAACTCAAGCTAAACATAAGCATATTCTTGAGAGACAGTATATCTCGTTTTACGAAGATGTCTTCAAGCGCAACCTTCAAGCCCAATTCTCAAGCCTAATTCTCAAGCATAGTCGCGAAGGGCGATCGCTCAGAATTACTCAACCTGGCAGGAGCGATCGCTGAGACGATGGCTCTAGCTTTATTCTTCAATGGAAGTCACCGCATAAGTTTCAACATCGGTGGCTCCATGAATTTTGGCAGCGATCTCCACTAGCCTTTGCAGTAAGCCTTGGGAAACTCGCCCTTTGAGCACAACCACTCTGCCGCGCTGGGATACAGAGAGCGCCTGAATTTGTTCAGAGCTGAAGGTCTGTTGAAACGCTAACTGGACCCGCTTAGCTAAACCGCTATGGTCGTACTCACCATTTAACCCAACTCGCTCTGGAGGAATCGTCTGAAGTAAGCAGGTCTGAGTGGTCACGGTGCCAAAAGCTTGGCTACGGCTTGAGGTAGCAGCTTTTTCTGGCTTAAGTTCTAAGGTCGTTGGTGATGAACCCATAAGTTCTACGTCTTTTGGAGCTTGATCAGAATGTTAGTTGATTAAAGAATTATTTAACAAGATTAACCATCCATCTTACGACAGTTGTTGGTTTATGAAACTTTGTTAATACCGATACAGGGCATAAGTGGGAGATGATGAGCTACCTAAAAAACAGTGCCTTTCAAAAAAGTTGGTATTAAGAATTACATTTTTTGCAAAAGTGGCAGGGTAGCCTCGAATATCACTCTCTACAAGAGCTAGGACTATTATTCGCTTGTGAGCATGAGGGCTTTAGTCTGAGATACTAGCGAATTGTAGCTTTTTTGACGCTGAACTCTTGGCTACAGAGACTAGAGCATACCCATGCAAACAATTAACTCTCCACGGTGGTTTGTCCGCAGAGATATTGATGGCTTTTTTGGCCTCGCTCTCGATAATTTCATTCAAATTTTGGTGATTGTTAGCCTGTGCCAGGGAGTCTTAAATTTTCCAGGCGCAATTTTGTATGGCCGCATTCTACCTGGCGTAGCGCTTAGCTTAATTGTTGGTAACTTTTACTATGCTTGGCTGGCGTATCAACAAGGCCAGCGGGAGCAGCGGGATGACATTACTGCTTTGCCCTACGGCATTAATACTGTGAGTCTCTTTGCTTATGTATTTCTGGTGATGCTGCCCGTTAAACTAGCTGCGATCGCTCAAGGAGTATCCCCAGAACAAGCCGCAGAACTAGCTTGGCAGGCAGGTTTGGTCGCCTGTTTAGGCTCCGGTTTAATCGAACTAGCAGGTGCTTGGATTGGGGAAGGTTTGCGCCGACTGGCACCGAGAGCCGCTTTGCTCTCAACCTTAGGTGGCATTGCCGTAACCTTCATCGCAATGGACTTTCTGTTTCGCACGTTTGCTAGTCCAATTGTGGGGTTAGTGCCGCTGGGTGTAATTCTTCTGACTTATTTTGGGCAAGTGCGCTTTGCGATTCCAGGGGGGCTGCTAGCGGTACTACTGGGGATAGGGCTTGCTTGGGGCACAGGATTGGTCGGTTGGGATGCGACTCGCTTTGCAACGGCTTTAGAACCCATCGGCATTTACTTGCCCAGATTCTGGCTAGGCGAGTTGTGGCAAGGGCGATCGGTCTTGATCGATTACTTGAGCGTGATTTTGCCAATGGGCCTGTTTAACTTAATTGGCAGCATTCAGAATTTGGAAAGTGCGGAAGCCGCTGGAGACTCTTACCCATCTGCTCCTTGTTTGGCGGTGAATGGCATTGGCACAATTGTGGCAGCCGTCTGTGGTTCTTGTTTCCCTACAACGATTTACATTGGGCATCCCGGTTGGAAAGCGCTGGGTGCAAGAGTTGGGTATTCGACGCTCAATGGCGTTGTGATGGCGCTGTTGTGTTTGAGCGGAACGGTCGGCTTGCTGGCTTACTTTGTGCCCATTGAAGCGGGAATGGCGATCGTGCTGTGGATTGCGATTGTGATTGTGGCTCAGAGTTTTACAGCTACACCGCTGCGCCATGCTCCTGCTGTGGTTGTGGGGTTGCTCCCTGCGATCGCGGCTTGGGGAGTACTGGTTGCCAAGAACGCTCTGCGGGCTGCGGGTTTGGGTACACCTGCTCAGCCGTTTACTCCCAATTTGATTAAATCCTTCCAAAACAGCGGCATGTTTATTGACGGAGCCTTTGCCTTAGAGCAAGGATTTATTTTTTCGGCCATGCTCCTCGCAGGGATCACCGTCTATATTATTGAGCGCAAATTTAAACAAGCCGCCCTGTGGTCGCTAGCGGCAGCCGTACTCTCTTGGATAGGGTTGATGCACAGCTACAACTGGGCGATTGCGGATACGGTCATCCACTTGGGTTGGGGCGCTGGAGGAGATTGGGCCGTGGGTTACTGTTTGCTAGCAATTCTATTTTTCTACGCTGCCTGGCAAACCCGGAAGGCCAAGAGCGAAAGTCCAGAGCCCCTACTCAACGAAATCTCTGGTCCTCAGGAGTACTCGCAAGACTAAGCTCACAGTTTGAAAACATCGGCTAAAACACCCTTTAGATCTCGTTTCCGGGTTTCCGAAGGCGCATCATAAACCACCATCAGTGAGGGAGAGTCACTAATACAGGTAAACAAGGTCATGCCTTCGGCGCGATCGCACCCAACACCGTAGGGAATGTCAAACAGGAGTTCTAGCTCTCCCTCGGCTTGCTCACACAGACTGTTTTCATCCAAATCTAGAGCTTTGGTGAGACGAAACACTCGAATAGAGCCGTCGAGTACCATCGTTGGGCCAGCCAAAATCAACAGATCCTTGCCTTGGAAATGGAGATCTCGAATGCCTAACCCACCCAAATCAAAAAAGTGTTTTTTATAGAGTTGTCCTTCTTTACCAATGGGTTTTAAGGATAGAGTTTCAGGATTTGTCTGTTCCACAGCAAGTTCTAAAATGATTGCCCAACCGCGTAACACGGGTCCCCGTAACCCGACAAAAATGCGATCGCCATAAACTGCTAACCCTTCAACATCAAAACCATTATCTTTTCCAGGCAACAGTAGCGGCTGATCCTGAGCTTGGGTGTAAGCAGAGAGAAACGGCCCCAAGTGAGAGTCAGCCTTGAGGGCATCAATCAAAACATTGCCGCCTGCTGTGAGTTCTAAGGTCGCAGCGGTTAATTGTTGGGCGGGGTCTTGGGAGTGGGGACAGGACTTAACCAAATCTCCATTGCAGAGTGGGATTCGGGCCAGAATGTAGCGATTGGGGTCAAACTCTACCTCAGTTAAGCGTTGCAGATTTTCTTCATCAGTTTTTTCGTCTTTGACTTTCTTTCGTTTGGTACCGTGGGAGCCAACGACCCAAAGATATTCATCGGCATAGTCCATACCTTCAATATCAACTTCAACCTTCTTGCGATCGGGTAGATTGATCAGATCAGCGAGGGCGAACTGTTTGTCGTGTTTGTAAATATAAGGCTCTGCAAAGGACAAGCGATCGATCGTGGCAGCTTCATCGGAGGCAACCCACAGGTGCCCATCTTTTGTGTGAATCACCGCTGAGAGATCTTCAGAAACCCCCTGAAACTTAGAACTAAACTGCAAAACAATTCGACTCAACAAAAAACCGTTTGTCATCGTTTTGCTCCTTCGGCACACTAGCCTTTGTTCCAAGCTAGCTCACTTTCAGCGATGTTCAGGCGATCGCGTTTTTGGTGGAGTTTAGCGATCGATCTCAGGCAATTTATCGAGCTGACTAGCGGGAATCAGAATGAAACCTAACCCCCAGCCCCTTCCCTGCTGTAGCTTGCTTTCCCAAAGGGGTGGGAAGGGGAGAAATATTCAAAGCCCCTCGCCTTGTAGGCGAGGGGCTTGGGGAGAGGTTAACTTACTTGAGACAATCGAGCTTTGAGAATCTCGGCTTGTTTCTCGGCTTCGGCTAGTGCATCTCGCGCACTTTGGACAACATCAGCAGGAGCTTTATCCACAAACTTAGAGTTGCTGAGACGACCAGAGAGAGCGGCGATCTCGGCTTCTACCTTTTTGAGGTCTTTCTCCAGCTTGGCCTTCAATGCAGCCACATCTACTACACCTGCAAGCAGCACGAGAACTTGCACAGTTCCAACCACACCTGCGATCGCCTCAGGTGCTGATTCCAGCTTCTCCACGATGCTGAGGGTTTCTACTTTGGCGAGGTTTTGGATGTAGGCTTGACCCTGATCAAGGATTTGGCGTTCGCGATCGCTCTCACTTTGCAGAATAGTCTGTACCTTTGCTCCTGGCTTCACATCTGCTTCTGCCCGCAGGTTACGGATAGTGCGAATGGTGCCGATCAACAGATCAAACTGGTGCTCCAGTTCAGCATCAATTTGAGCCGCATTGACTTCTGGATAAGCTTGCACCGCCAAATACTGGTCTTCGCCTGCTTGAGCCAGGGTGTGCCAGATCTCCTCGGTGATGTGCGGCATAAAGGGATGGAACAGTTTGAGGATACCTTCCAACACATAAGCTAAGGTTTGCTGAGCCGCTTTGCGAGAGGTCGCGTTCTCTCCTTGCAAGCGAGGCTTGACCAATTCAATGTACCAGTCACAGAAGTCGCCCCAGGTGAACTCATACAAGCCCTTAGCCGCTTCACCCAACCCGAAGTTATCAATGTCGTTGCGGGTTTGCTGTACTACTTGGTAAAAGCGAGAGAGAATCCAGCGATCGCTCAGTTCCAGATTCTCGCTAGGTTGGCCTAACTGCTGCGGAGTTTGACCTTCCAGGTTCATCATCACGAACCGAGAGGCATTCCACAACTTATTGGTGAAGTTGCGAGACGCTTCTACCGAGGCGGATTCATCGGTTTTGCGGTTGTACTCCAAGCGGATGTCTTGACCTGCACCCACGACTTCCCTGATTAAGGTGTAACGTAGTGCATCAGTGCCGTATTTGTTAATCAGCAACAGCGGGTCGATACCGTTGTTAGCCGACTTCGACATCTTCTTGTTGTTTTCATCCCGCACCAAACCGTGGATGTATACCGTCTCAAATGGTATTTGTCCGGTAAAGTGTCCTGCCATCATCGTCATCCGGGCCACCCAGAAGAATATAATGTCGAACCCAGTCACCAGCGTTGTGGTGGGATAGTAGCGTTGCAAATCTGCCGTTTGTTCTGGCCAACCCAAAGTCGAGAACGGCCACAGACCCGACGAGAACCAAGTATCTAGCACATCCGGATCTTGTGCTAGTTGGACATCCGCGCCAAATTTCGCGATCGCCTTTTCTCTCGCTTCTGCTTCGCTATGGGCAACCACAAAGGGCGTGTTGTCCATAATCTCGCCATTGGTTTCACTCACTGCGTACCAAGCAGGAATTTGATGCCCCCACCAAAGTTGCCGTGAGATACACCAGTCGCGCAAGCTCACCAACCAATCCCGGTATACCTTCGTCCAGCGATCGGGCACGAAGACTGGCTCTTGTTTTTGGTCAAGAAACTCCAGCGCCCGCTCGGACATCGGCTTGATTTTGACGAACCACTGGGTTGAGAGCAACGGTTCGACTGGAACTTTGCCGCGATCGCTGTAGGGAACCGAGTGCTTATAGTCCTCGACTTTGACGAGAACACCGTCTGCCTCTAGCCGTGCCACCACATTCTTGCGAGCCACGAAGCGATCCTGCCCCTGGAATGGCCCTGCGTTCTCATTCATCGAGCCATCTTTGTTCATGATGTTGATGAACGGTAAGTTGTGGCGCTTGCCCATCTCAAAATCGTTGGGGTCATGGGCAGGGGTGACTTTAACGCAACCTGTCCCAAAGCTGGCATCAACGTACTCATCGCCAATGATCGGAATTTCCCGATTCATGATCGGCAAGGTGAGGGTTTTGCCAATCAAATGCTTGTAGCGATCGTCGTTAGGGTTGACCGCCACGGCTGTATCGCCCAACATCGTTTCGGGGCGAGTGGTCGCGACTTCCACATAACCAGAACCATCGGAGAGCGGATAGCGGAAGTGCCAGAGATGTCCATTAACTTCTTGAGGTTCTACTTCTAAGTCAGACACCGCTGACTGAGTAGCAGGGCACCAGTTAACCAAGTACTGCCCCCGATAAATCAGCCCCTCTTCGTAAAGCTGCACAAACGCAGTCAGCACCGCGCGAGACAGCCCTTCATCCATCGTGAAGCGTTCCCGTGACCAATCAACCGAGACACCCAAGCGCCGCAACTGGTTAACGATCGTGCCGCCAGACTCAGCTTTCCACTGCCACGCCCGCTCTAGAAACTGCTCACGGCCCAGGTCGTAACGAGTTTTGCCTTCTGCCTTGAGCTGCTTGTCTAAAATCGTTTGCACCGCAATGCTGGCGTGATCAGTACCAGGCAGCCAGAGGGTGTTGCGACCCAGCATCCGGTGATAGCGCACCAAAGTATCAATCAGGGAACTCTCGAAGGCGTGCCCCATGTGCAAGCTACCCGTGACGTTGGGTGGCGGAATCACCACGCAGTAAGGCTCTCCACCATGATTGGGGTCAGCCTTAAATACTTGGTTTTGCTCCCAAGCTGTTTGCCACTTAGATTCGGTTGTAGAGGGGTCGTACTGGCTGGCGAGGGTCGGGATAGTTGCAGTCATGAAGGGCAGACTAAATAAATTAATCAGAACAGATGCTTAACACTACTAAATTCTGCCATGATGCACCGCCAAGCCGCTAAGACAATGTAGGGCGATCGCTCAAACAAATGGTACTTTCACTTCATAACTGACTGTTCCCAACCAAGGTACCTTGGGCAATTGATAAGGTTTGAATTTAAGGGGTTCTAGTCCAGATTTCTTGACTAGATACGTCAGAAAGTGCAGTGACCCTTGCAATAACTCAGTTGCGTTTGGGTGCTGAAAATCTTCGCGTTGTATTTGTGGGTCCAACTTCAATAAATTTTTGACCGATTTAAACAAACCCGAATCAGGTGACAGGCGAATATAAGTTGAGATCGCACGGCGGATTTCTGCTTCCACTTCTGCCGGATTTTGCAGTTGATTGTTGGCGATCGCTCCCTTAAACCTTTCCCGCAGATACCATTTCATATTCTCGGCATAAGGCTGAGCATTATACTGAGCGATCGCTTGAGAAATTAAAGCTTCTTTACCAGAATTAAGCATTACGCCAACCACATAAGCTGCAATATTCGCCGCGTGGTCAGAGTCAGAGGCGTAGCGATTTAGAGCTTCTAAAACTGTAGGGATTTTGGGATTACTGCCCTGTGCGTGAAACGTGGCGATCGCTGAGCCAATGTCTCCCGCCCAAGAAGTGTGATCTGCCGTCCAACTGGTCAAATCAGACCAACGCACTCCCGGTTGATTAATTTGATCCGAAAGCGCCGCCACAAAATGCCCAAAGTCCGTTTTCTCGCCGCTGAGCAGCAATTCTTGATTCAGCTTGCCCTTAAACTCACCCTCTAGGTAAGGCTGCTTATAGCCTGTAGCCGTACTCCACATCGGCGTGGTGTAGCTAGGCTTGGTGTAACCGCGTAGTTTGTTAGCAACCTCATAGACAGACTGGCCTGCATTGGCTCGCTCAATCTTTTCGATAAATTGCAATGCTGCTGTTAACTCAGGAGTCATTTCTTTTCCGTCCTGGGAATTTTAGAAGCGCGATCGCCCACAACTAGGAGAAACACTGACAACCTCAGGAATTCCTCATTCCGTAAACTTGCACGCAAATCTTGTAGCTTTTTCTCACTTAGTCCGATGGGACACTGGCATGAAATTGAAGCCTAGCTTATTACAACTGATTACTCTCTTGATGATGTCGTCCTTAATGGCATCATTTCTGGCAGCTTGCACGACGAATCCTAGTGCCACTAATCTCAACTGCAACGACCCTGCTGTTAGACAAGCCAACCGCGAATGCACCAACTCTTCAAATGGCAGCAGCCGAACTTATGTGGGCAGTGGTTCGGGAGCTTATACTTCCGGTTCTGGTAGCACCTTACGGCAAGTGCCTGCCACCACTGGCAGCAAAGGCTCAAGTGTCGGTACCAGTAGCCACTCTAGTTCCAGCAGTGGCCGAGGTGGATTTGGTAGCTTTGGCCGTTGGGGCGGTATGGGCTAGGCAGCCATGAATAGAAAGATTTTCGACAGTCCAGAACGCGATTACTTGTTTAAGTCGATGCAGCTCAACTGGTATAACCTGTGTCCGATTAACGGCGAAACAGGTTTGCCGATCGCCTCTGAGCAAGTGCCTTACGCGCTCTACCACTGCCACCCAGTTTCACCTGACTTTGTACAGGAGATGCAACAAGCTTCTGAAGCGGTAGGTCGCGTGTTTATGAAAATGTGGTCCGTGATTCGGCAGTTGGATGGCGACACATTGCTCGACTACGGCTTCCCAGTTGAGACTATTCGCTTGGTTAAGTACGATCCACTGCCTCCCCTTTGTATGCGGCTGGACTGGTGCTGGAATCCCGCCGTCAGCCTGAAAAAAGTCGTCGAAACTAATCCACAAACTCCCAGCTTTTGGTTTGAATGTACCGAAGGCAATAGCCATGTCGCCAAGCATTTTGGCTTGCAAGACCCCGTTCCCGGTGCCCAAAATTTGCTTCGTGCCAGCTTAAATCAACACCTTAAGCGAGCCGCAGCTTATCTCAAGAAACCCCTCTCAGATTGTCATGTTGCTTTTACCGCTCTCAACAATCCCGAAGATGTGGGCACCATGCAATGGCTGAGCCAGCATTATTCTGGTAAGAGCACCGTGTTTCCGTTGGAGTTTCTGCGAATTCAAAACGGCGATCGCCTCTTCCACGAACGGACTGGAGAGCGCGTTGACATTCTGTTTATGTGGTATCCGGTCGAGTGGGCGATTCACGATACCGACGAAGCAGGAGAGCGCCTGTGGCCTGCCTTGGAGCAGCTAATTCTGGAGCGCAAAGTCGTGATTGTGAACTTTGCTTCAGCGTTTCTGCTGCAACCCAAAAGTGTTTTTGCCCTGATAAACGATTTAGGATCAGAATTCTTTGACGATCGCGATGCTGCCACTGTGATCGACTATTTCCCCAAAACTTCCTTAACCACTGAGGCGCTGGGCAGCGACTACTTTGCCAAGCCAATTTTGGGCCGCCAAGGGGAAGGGGGATTTGCCGTTGAAGCAGGGGCGATCGCCAACCGCAGCCACAACAACGACCCTTGGTACACCGAGCAGGCCTACGTCTACCAAGAACTCCTAGAGTTTCCCCAACTAACTATTGCTGACGAATTAATGACTGCCGTTTGGGGCGCGTGGCTCTACAACGATGGCCGCGATCGCCTCGTGGCTGGAGGCTTGGGGATGCGGGTTTCAGAAGGCGAAATTACAGACGACTATTCTTACTGGTGCCCGATCGGTTGCTAAGGCCATAAAAAATTCCGCAGGAGGCTCAACCAATAACCCCTGCGGAACTGTCTGGAACACAAACTTGCTGTCACGAGTTTAATCGATAAACCCCATTGAGTCTTCCTCTCCTTCATATTGGCTCACCATAATGGGGCGATGGTTGGGGAGGGAATCTAACGCTGAAATTTCCAACTTGCTAACTGCAATCGGTCGGTGATTGGGGAGAGAGTCGGAGTCGGCAACCTCTAAGGTGCTAGCAAAAATGGGGCGATCTTGATGGAGTCCGCCAAACTCTACAATTTGCAGGTCACTTTCAAAAATCGGACGGCCACCTGGCAAAGAACCGACGTGAGCCACTCTTAGAGTGCTGGGCCCAATGGGGCGGTTATTGGGCAAAGGGCTAGGATGATAGGTTTGCAGCGCCAATCCTGAGGTTTTAGCCTTAGTCACACTACCCGTTTTCTTGTCAGCAAGTTCCAAAGTTGCTGGTTGATCACTCTTAGCTTTGCTCTTGCTAGCGCTGGAAGTCTCTGTTGTGCTCATAGCCGACACCTTATCTGACCTAATTAACTGAATTTTTTATTCCCTACCAAGCTAGCGATCGCGTTGATCCTTATACCCCTGATCTACCTGCGATCCCACGCTTCGCTGATTGTATTGTAGGGGAAGATCAGCCCCAACTCTAAGCAAGACTGCTCAGTCCCTGTGATGACCCTAATTAGCTTTCTTGATGGCTCTAGCTTCAGAAGAGGCGATCGTCCTTCACTTCACTCCTAACTAGACTATCTGATTAAATCATTTATACTTTTCTAGTTTTTCTTCTCTGATCAGACCAATTTTATGGATGCTTACGCCATCATCAAGCAAACTCAACGTCAAAGGGTAAGCGATGGAGCGATCGCACCGATTCTCAGCGATTGTCATGCTGCCAAACAGTTGGTCTTAGTCTGGCCGCAACTGGGAGACTTTGACAGTTTGGAATATGCCTGGTGGCTGCAACGAGAAGCAGAACAGCTCCAAGCTCAGAACATCACAATTCGAGCCGTGGGAATTGGCGATCGCGCTTCTGGTCAGAAATTTTGCGACTTCACAGGTTTTCCCGCTGACTGCTTATTCATTGACCCCACCGCAGAACTGCACCGTCAAATCGGCCTCTATTCGGGTCTCTCGCTCAAAGTACTCAGTCTTTCCTCGGCTCAGAATGCCTGGATGAACTTGATGCTGATGTGCGCTGGGATTGGTAGCCCTGGGACATTGGCCGAAGTGTTTCGGGGTTATCGAGGCGATCGCCAGGCCCCACAACTCATTACCGATGAGGAAGTGGTGCAAGCTAAACCGCTCCCTCCCTTCAAAGGTTCGTTCTTCAAACTGGCAGGCGGCAAAGGATTTCAACGCCCTTTCGAGCTTGCCACCTTGCGACTGCGAAATATGACAGAAGTGCTGAGCCACTGGAACACCTATGTGCCAGATGCCGCTTATATGACGCAACGAGGAGGTACTTTTCTCTTTGATGCTCAGGGAGAATTGCTCTACGAACATCGCGATCGCGGCATCCTTGGCTTTGCAGAAGATATGAGTAACCCGCTATCGTTTCTGGGCGATGGCTCTTGCCTCAATGTATGTTCTTAGGCAGGGCATTTCTCACATGCGGGTAAGAGCTGCTATTTTGGTCAGCTTATCTTTTTCTAGCCCCTCTAGCTCCTTGAGATGCAACCAACCCTCCTTAACCAACTGAGCAAACACAAAGATCAGTACTGAATATTTATAGTCGTACTTGCCATCGAGCTGGTGTCTTCTTGCACTTAAGAAATCATGTAACAGCCAAGTATCATCCAATTTTGTAATCGTGCTAGCTCTCTCACGAACTTCTGTTATCAAAGCATTGATTTCTCGTTCGTAGGCTCTCTCAAAAGCTTCCTGAGCTACTTCTTTCTCTACTTGAGACCACTCAACGTCACTCATTTGCACTATTTCTATATCATCTGGTCAAGACAAAGCTGAGCGCCCTTTAGGAGAGCGCTCACAATCGTTCAGAGCTTATCTACAGTGTCGCTTCTTTAGCGAATCAAGTTCAGCAATTCTTTAGGAGAAGCCAACAAATCAATTGCGACAAAGAAAATCTTGCCTTTGGGATTGATCAAGAATCGCCAAGCCATATTCATGCCTACAGCGGCACCAAACCAAGGAGTTTGGACTTTGCCAGTGACTTTTACTTGGGTGTAACCGTCTTCTGCGGGCTCAGAAACGCCTCGCTCTGGAATCAGATTCAGATTTTGACATTCTTCGTTGAAGAATTGCAGGATGCCATCTCTGCCAACGATGGGTCTCTGGAAAGGAGGCTGAAGGGCACCATCGGGTGCGAACAACTCAATCAAAGCGCCAAAGTCGTTGGCATTCAAATTGTTCATGTAGCTCAGCACCGTCGGGTTATCAATCCCTTCAATAGTGACTTGAGTACGCTGTGAGATGTCTTTGGGAGTAACAACAGGTTCAGTAACTTTGGTGTAGTCACCCAACTTACCGGGGTCAAACCCCATATCAACTACAGAATTGCGTAGGACTGTAATTTGTTGGCCTTGATCTAGTTCTCTAACCGCTTGCAGTACTGCTGAGGCGTTGGCGGAAAGTTGATAGCCTGCTGGAATGGGAGCCACAATTCCCTCATCCATCCATTGCCCAAGCTTGTACCAAAATCCTAGCTTGATGTTTGCAGACCAAGCAGCGTAGGTGCGACAAATGGGGGTGTCGGCATGGTTTGCTAGGTCACACATGACTTGCGTTTGCTCAGCAAAAGTCATTTTCCGAATTTGCTCTAGAGTTGCTTCGGCAAACTGCATGCTGGCAGCGCCAGGAGCGGCAACGGTAATGGTCTGGCCCATCTCAAGATAAGCAAACCAAGTCCATGCTAGTTGGTCTTCGGCATTGAGTTGTTTGAATCTAGCGATCGTAGCTGGTACTGCATCAGCAAATAGAGTTTGAGGAAAAATTCCGCGAGCTGAGTCAATCGTAATCGGCATAGTACGGGCCTAACCTTGATGAGATTTACAACTGACAAAGAGATGCACTCCAGAGCGTTTCCACGCTGAAGCTTCAGCAATCTGTTACAACAGTAACACTAAATTTTACAAAACTTAATAAACATTTACATGAAGTCGCGGATTTGCCTTGATCTTGCGAAAGCAGCACCTAATGGATTTACTCAGGTTTGCGGAGAGGCGATCGCGAACTAATGCGAATCAACTAGGATTGCCAATCACCCCTCACAAAAATTCAAGCGAACTGTCAGCCAGTGCTATTGAAATTGCTGGATCATCCACTAATGGGCCTAGCACGGCGATCGCGTCCTGGCGATAGAGTTGGACAAGACTCTCTGTGGCAACTGTCTTGACTTCAGCAGACTCATGCTTACACAGCCCCAGCAACATGCGTTTCGTCTTTTCGTGTCTAAAATGTGCAAGCGTGCGAGCCAGCACTTCCTGAAGTTCGGCGTCCTCAATAGTCAGAAGATGCTCAAGAAAGGAAGGGTCGGCAGTTCGGCGCTTATTGCACAGCGCCCATAAGCAGTCCAATAAAACATCTATCTGACTAGACTCTGCAATCCTAGCCTTAAGTATTTCGTAGGGAACTGGGATAGACGGAGAATCATATTTCTCACGAATCTTTCTTGACCCATAGGAGCCGTAGTCTAAACATGCTGGACATCCGCATGGTGGCTTTCTATGAGCGTGGGGCTGATAACGCCAACCGATTTTTTGAGGTAAATGACGAATCTTGGTGATTTCTGCCGCATCGATCTTTCTCTCGATGAACATCTCATAACCCAATGGATCTGCAAGTGCAGAAAAGTCACGGATGGCTTGCCCTAAGGGTAGACGTTGGTGTTTTGAGCTGTACTTCCCTGCCCAAACAAGCTCATCTGATGGCAAGCGAAAGTAAACACCAACCAATACCCGTGCACCCCTACGCCGAAGTTCCCGTAACCACTGATGCGATATAAAGTGATCCTGTACAACAGGCATGAAGTAGATGACGCTACGATATTTTCCTAGCACAATGCCAGACTCTTTGATTCGGGCACTATTTTTTTCGTCTGTGATGTGGACAAGCGTGGGCATTGTCTTAGCCAACTAGCTTATTAATTCAACAGCGGCTCTACCATCTAATCCTGAAAAATTAGTCATTATCCATGCCTACCTATGCAGCCACTTCAATCTCATTGTTTACGACATCAACGTGTAAGACTGCTGAAGTTTTCAACTGAGTTCTGCTGGGGGAATGGGTGAGGCGATCGCGGTATCTCGGCTTCGCAGCCAATATGAGCAACCTGCTGTCATTTTTAGGAAACAGGAAATAGATTTTTAATCTAATAACCAAGCGAACAAATCTTTTACAGTCAGATTTAGCCCTGCTGCAAAACTAGGCAAAGCAATTTCGAGTCAGGAGCGATCGCGAATCAATCATCTCAGCTCAAGTGCAATCGCGTTATCCTCGACTTTGTTGCAAATACGAGTGATCCGCAGTCATTTTTATGGGATAGCAAGTCTGCATCAGTAGCTTAAAAGCAGAGATCAACTTGCTTAGAAAGAAATCTTTAAACCAACTATCAGCTTGCCCAAGTAGTGACTTTGGGGAAGTTTCCTAGTTTCCAATGTTGTCTGAGTTTGGAGGCAGTCGCTGATGCTCGTCTTCCTCCAACGTCGTCTGGCATCGGATCAATAATTTCAACTTCGCCACTGACCTTTAAAATCCTAGCCCGACCGAAGTTACTCTGATGTATTTTGAGTCTTCCTTTCAAGGCTTCATTGCATATCCATACACTGCAATAGAAGATGTAGTCAGCAGATTCCTCGTCTTCTAAAACTTTCACGATACCAACGCATTGTGCATCAAGATGCTTCTCCATGCCGTTAATAATCATTGATGTTGATCCCTTCCTATTGAGAAGCTTGTTCTCGCTTTAGGGATAAAAATTTTTGAAGTGCTGCCGCCCCTTCTTCCCCTCTGTCCACAGCATTGAGTGCAATTCCTAGATTCTGGTAGAGATTAGGGTTATCTGGATCAAGCTTGATTGCTTGCTGAAATGCTGCGATCGCTTCATTAAATTTGCCTTGATTGCCAAGCATTTGGCCTAGATGTTGATACACAACAGCTTGATCAGGGACAAGTTTTGTAGTTTGCTGAAGGGCTCTACTTGCCTCTTCATACCTACCCTGTTCGTTTAAAGCCAGACCTAGATGATAATGTGCTGGTACAGATTGAGGATCAAGTTTAATCGCCTGCTGAAAGCTAGCAATTGCTTTGTCATATTCCTTTTGATTCACAAGAACCATACCAAGCCCTACATGGGGGTGAGGTTGGCTCGAATCAAGCGCGATCGCACGTTGGTAAGCAGTAATAGCTTCTTCAAATCGCTGCTGATCTGCTAAGGCAGATGCCATATTGAGATAAGCTGCTGCGTAATTGGGTGCAAGCTCAGTTGCAGTTTTGTAGGCGGAGATGGCTTCCTCAGTTCGCCCTTGGTAATCCAAGCTTATTCCTAGCTTGAGATATACATAAGCATTGCCTGGATCTTGCTTTAGAGAACGCTGCCATATAACCTCAGCCTCAGCATAATTTCCAAGCTGTTGGGCTGCGCTTCCCGCTTCAATCAACTTCTCTAGATTCATAGATTCCTTCTGACATTCTGTGATGAAGATAGAGGCAATAAGGATAGAAGCAATAAGGTTCAATAGAGATGTACGAGTTTTGACTATCGTTAATACTAGCTACGACTGTGTTGAAGCACCTTCATTGAAGTACCATTGCCCCTCACTCCTTTTCTATACCCAAACACCAGAATTTTTGGCTTAGCATAGGCTTTAGGAGCAACTTTTGAGGTCAGCGTGGTCACTTCTTTGCCTTGGCATCAGCGGGTTGGCAATCAGCGAGATTGGGTTTGGCGGGGGTGGCAAACTCGCTACACCTACATGCGAGCGGCACAGGGAGCCACTAGCAATACGCCCCTAATTTTGCTGCATGGGTTTGGCGCATCGATTGGGCACTGGCGGCAGAATCTAGAAGCGCTAAGCCAATCCCACACCGTTTATGCACTCGATATGTTGGGGTTTGGAGCTTCTGAGAAAGCAGTGGCTAACTACAACGCAGCTTTTTGGGTCGAGCAAGTTTATGACTTCTGGAAAACCTTTATTCGTCAGCCTGTGGTGTTAGTGGGTAACTCCATTGGCTCGCTGATCTGTATGGCGGCGGCAGCAGCTCACCCGGATATGGTCGCGGGGATTGCCATGCTCAGCTTGCCCGATCCTTCTGCCCGCGAAGAAGCGATTCCTCAATTTCTCCGACCCGCGATCGCCACTCTCGAAGGTCTATTTGCCTCCCCGCTATTGCTCAAAACCATATTTCGAGTCGTGCGTCGGCCTCAAGTCGTAAAGCCCTGGGCCAGAATTGCTTACGCCAACCCAGAAGCTGTTACCGATGAACTCGTAGATATTTTGACTGGACCTGCCCAAGACCGAGGCTCTGCTCAAGCATTTTGTGCCATCCTCAAAGCCATGACTAGCACCAAATTTGGCCCTAGCGTCAAGTCTGTGCTGCCAACCCTGCAAATTCCCATGCTGCTGATGTGGGGGAAGCAGGACCGGATGATTCCTTATAGCTTGGCGCGGCAGTTCATCAGCTACAACCCCAACCTTAAGTTTGTCGAAGTAGACAACGCTGGTCATTGCCTGCACGATGAATGTCCCGAAGCAGTGAATCAGGCGATTTTGGAGTGGATTAATGCTTGGAGTGTAGCTAAAACGGCTGAATTTTCAGCGCTACCAGTTGCTGTTGAGGAGTAACGGCTCATAAAAAAATCTCTACTGGAGTCAGTAGAGATCAAAATTAGGAGAGATAAAGTCAAACAGCAGTACAGGATAAATTTTGAATTTGTCACGCTACCATGACTTAGCCTATCGTGACTTGGTCAGTTTCTACGCCAGTCGCACCGCTAACGTTTCTAGCGACTGAAACCATTCTGTTGAGAATATCTTGGCTGGGTACTTTGCCCTTCAGTACGACGGTGCCGCCAGTCTGAGCCACATACAGCGTCTCAATGTCATCCAATTGGTCATCTTCGTCAAATGCTAGAGCGACACGCTTTGCTAGACCACTCTGGTCGTACTCACCATTCAGGCCCACTCGCTCGGGGGGAGTTGCTTCAGTTGCAGAAGGGGCAGCGTAGGATTGTCCTGCGGGTGCGCTTTGGGGCGCTGCTTGGGGTGCAGGAGTTGCATTAATTGCCTGCTGAGGATTCTGAGGCTTCTTAACGCCAAACAGTCTTTGTAACCAACCCATAATCTTGCTCCGAATCAATCTTTACTTAACTTGATTAAAAACATTTCAGGCCAGTCAAGCATCTGCCCAGGAAAAGAGGTCCGCAAGGAGCAGCGCTAACCCTATTGACAGAGACATAGTTAGTTGATCCGGTCAGAAATCCTAGCTGGTTGGGCAAGTTTCATCAGCTCAAGACAGCCTTGCAAGTCTAGGCATTGAGTTGCTAGTTGGGTGGCAAAGCCTGTGCAGCACAACCTCACAAATCTAATTTGATGAATTAATAGTTTTCCAATCGAGAGAGAGCGCGATAAAATGGCGGTCTACTGTGCTGTTGCTACCAGCATTTTGGTTAGACAATTACTGCGATGAAACATACCCTTTCTGTTCTGGTTGAAGATGAAGCGGGAGTTCTAACCCGCATTGCTGGTCTGTTTGCCCGTCGGGGTTTTAACATTGAAAGCTTAGCCGTAGGCCCAGCCGAGCAGATGGGAGTCTCTCGAATTACGATGGTGGTTCCGGGTGATGACAACAGCATTGAGCAGCTCACCAAGCAGCTGTACAAGCTAATCAATGTCATCAAAGTGCAGGATATTACCGAAGTGCCCTGTGTCGAACGAGAGCTGATGCTGCTGAAGGTGAACGCTGTTAGCTCCAATCGTTCGGAGATTGTGGAACTGGCGCAAATCTTCCGGGCGCGGGTGGTAGATGTGGCGGAAGATGCCATCACCCTAGAAGTTGTGGGCGATCCGGGCAAAATGGTGGCGATCGTGCAAGTGTTGAACAAATTTGGCATTCGCGAAATTGCCCGCACCGGAAAAATTGCCTTAACTCGCGAGTCTGGAGTCAATACTGAATACTTGAAGTCTCTCGAAGCCAAGCTTTAGGTATCTGCAGCCACGTCCTGAAGCGGAATTTCGATCCAAAACTCTGTGCCTTGCTCCGGTGCCGAAGTACATTGGAGCGTTCCTTTGTGTTTATCTACAATAATTTGGTAGCTGATGGCTAACCCTAAGCCAGTGCCTTGTTGCGTGGGTTTAGTGGTAAAAAATGGCTCAAATAGTTTTGCCTGCACTGCTTCTGGGATACCTGGGCCGTTGTCATGAATTTGGATAATCACGCGATCGCTCTGATCGCCCAACGGCTGAGTCTTGTCAGGTGCAGCCGTTGAGTTTACTACTGAGGTCTTGATCGTGATGACTCGCGGTTCGGGTTGCTCTTCTAAAGCATCGATCGCATTACTGAGCACATTCATAAATACTTGGTTGAGTTGGCTGGCGTAGCACTCCACCTCAGGCAAATTGCCATATTTTTTAACTACGATAATTTCTGGATCGCGTCCCTTGGACTTCAGCCGATTGTCCAAAATCAACAAAGTACTGTCGATTCCAGCATGAATATCCACAGCCTTGCGTTCCGCTTCATCCAGTCGCGCGAACGTCCGCAGTGACAAAACAATTTCCCGAATCCGTTCGGCCCCAATCTGCATCGAAGCTAAGATTCTCGGCAGATCGTTGATTAAAAAATCGAGTTCGATCGCTTCACTAAATTCGGTAATTTTGGAGTTAGGTTGAGGATAAGCTTGCTGATAAAGTTGCAGCAAAGCCAACAAGTTCTGCGTGTATTGATCGGTGTAAGTTAAGTTGCCGTAGATGAAGTTGACGGGATTGTTAATTTCGTGAGCGATGCCAGCCACCATTTGGCCCAAGCTGGACATTTTGGCACTTTGAACAAGTTGGGTTTGAGTTTGCTTCAGTTCCAACAGCGTTTGGCTGAGCTGTTGCGCTTGGAGGGTAGCAGCTTCTGCCAAGGCGCGATTTTTAGCCTCACTTTCGCGTAAGACTGCTTCTGTGTACTGGCGATCGCAAACTTCCTGTTGCAGTTGGTTGTTAATAAACGACAAGGTTGCTGTTCGCTCTTCTACCAAGTCTTGTAATTGTTCTTGGTGTCGCTTTGAGAGTGCTTCTGCTTGTTGGCGTTGTGTAATATTGCGAATCGCGACGACAACACCATTGTCTGCGTCTTTGAGATGAATACAAGTACAAGAAATTTCTATAACTAACGTGGTATTATCCTGCCGAAACTCATAACAGGCAGTCGAATCCCTCTGACGTTTGAAGGCCATTGTGACTGGATGGGTGGCCACAGAAACAGGCTCGCCATTTTGGATTAAAGGCAACAAATTGATTAGCTTGGTGCCTAAAATTTCAAATCGATTTTTGGCAATTAGGTGATCGAATGCGGTGTTAGACCACTGAACTCTTCCTAGTTCATCAGTCCAGGCGATCGCTTCTGTAATTGCTCCCAGCGCCACCTCCATCTTTCCCAGAGTTGTGCGCAATTTGCTGACTAGGTCAGTTGAGTTAGCCACCATCTGTATCCTTGGAACTGAGCAATGAGGTGATTAGGCATCCAGGGGACGAAGTATGGCTGCAAAAAACCAATTTCCTGCTAACTTTTCAGCCGTAATAAAATGCTCAGCCTCAATCTCTGTGCCATCTTTTTTGACTGCTTTTAGTTTCAACGGGTGGTTGAGAACTTTCGACTGCTCAGTCATGGCAAAGCGCGAAAAGCCCAGGTGGTGGGAATCGTGGAAGCTTCTTGGAATTATTACTTCCAGTGTCTGCCCCAACACTTCGTCGTCGTCCCACCCGAAAACCGCTCTAAAAGGCTCGTTTGCGTAAATGATTAGTCCCTGCTCATCAGTTACTAAAACAGGCAATTCCGCTTGAAGCTTGATTTCTTCGATTGTCTTCATCTATGGCTCGGAGTTGTTATAAAAACAGCTAAGAGGTGAGGCAATAATTGCTACGGAAATTGCTTCTAAGTGAGTTGGAGTCATGGTGGTAGAAAGTTTTGGATGAAATCTTTCCACTCTGAAGATGCACGCCTGATTTAGCACGAACCTTAGCGATGTTGCTAAAGTTACTTATGTTTAACGGAGATTAATGAAAAAAAATTAGTTAAAGCTAGAGCATATCGAACTACTAACTTTGTAAGTTGACGTTTGTCGCTTATGCTTAGTGCCGCATTTTTATAAAGCTTATTCGTGATTTGTCTAGGAGACAATCACACTAAGGTAATATTTGATGCTAAGTACAAGTATGGTAGGCGCTACAGATTCTTGCTACTTGAAGTAAATCAGCAGGTTTAGCCCCGGAATGGTACGCGATAGGGTCCAAAGCAGCAAGGCAATGAAGAGGATGCCTAGGCTCCACTGATACCAAACGAGGGTCGTAATTAAACCAGGCATATCGCGATCGCGCAGACGAATGTCATTAAATCCAAAGCGCAGCAGGTTATTGAAGCTGAAGTCATAATAGTTCAGCCAGTTCCAGCGGCGATCCCAGAGTAGCGGCACGTAGCGCTCCTGGAACAACGGGAAGCGGGGCATGATTGGCATCCGCCCAATTAGGAGGCGCAATTGCCGCAAGCTACCTTCTTCGACAAAATAGCTGACATCCATTAAGTTGTGGTAGCGTCCCTGCTGGTACAACCGTCCCAAGAGCAAAAGAGGAACTGGCACAATCACGACGGCGAGGCAAGCTAAGGTGAGCCAAGGGCGATCGGAGGTTTGAAAAATCGTCACCAGCCCGCCTAAGGACAACACACTGAAGCTACTGAGCACCGCGATCGTTTCGTAGAGAGTCGGCACAATGGGCTTAGGTCGCAACCGTCGCAGGCGATCGATCAGCCAAAACAGCACGCCAAAGTAAGCGATCGCGACAATTTCCACCCCAAACACCAACCAAAAATTGGTGCCATATCGACTCAGCAGCAACAGCAGGCTAAGGCAGAGCCAGTGCAATCCATCTAACACCCACCCAACACAGTTGCGGGAATCGGCAGCAATGGCGCGATCGCGAATCTTGATATAGTCAGCCAGGTCAATGCTGTCGAGGGTGAGCAGTTCGGTCAAGGAGCGAAACGGTTGCTCAACTCGACGCTGGGCGATCGCTTCGGCTTGAGCCGCAGAAAAACCAATCTTGACCAGACGGGGCACAGAGGCAGTGTTGATATTCGTCCCTAAAAGTCGTTGCCGTAGTTCTTGCAGTCGTAAAGATTCGGTTTTGTATTCAATCTGATTGGCGTCACTAATTTGCTCTAGCTGGCGAAAGTTCCGCACCAAATTCCGCAGCAAGCTTTCATTGCCTTGCAACACTGGAACCGAGAGCGATCGCCCAATCTGTCCTGGATTACCCAGAAACTTGGCATGGTCAGCGTCAAACTTTAACCCTGGCACATTCAGGTAAGCCGCTTTACTAAAGCCCGCATCGCTAAAGTCGGCTTGCTCCAGAATGCTTGCTCCTCGCAGATTTACAGGACGACTAAATTGCACTTCCCGGAAGCTCACAGGTTGCTCAAACTCCGCTTCCGTCAGAAAGCAAGACTGCACGAATCGACTTTTATTAAACTGAGCTGCTTCTTGCCAATGGGTTTGGGCCAAGTCTGCATTCCCTTGCCACTGCACCCGACTAAAATTGGCAAATTGTCTAAACATGGCTTGGCTAAAGTTAGCTGTGCCCTGAAATTCACTACTTTGGAAGTTAACGAGTCCCTGAAACTGCGACTGATTAAACCCTGCGCGATCGAAGAATATACTGCTGCGAAATCGAGCTTCTTGATTAAAAGTCGTTCCGGCGAAACTGCTGGGTTGGCTGAATCGGGTGCCCGACCAATCAGCTTCTTGACCAAACCAAGTACCCTGAGCTTCCACCCGATTCAGAAAGAAGGTATTGCTAAAGTTTACCGCTCCTACAAAGCGAGTTTGAGATAGTTTCAGTGGACCACGAAACACGGCAATTTGTAGGGGAGCCAGAGCTTGGGTGCCGACGTTGGGAGTGGTGATCAGCGATCGCGACAGCTCACTCAAGCGAGACAACCGACGGCGATCGCGTCGTAGTTGCTCTTGCTCAGCCGTAGTAAAGATGGAAGACAACGCCTGCCCATACATCGGCGCTCTCAAGCCCAACTGGTTGCCCGCAAACTCTCCTTGAATCACGGAATAGCTCAGATCCAACCCTAAAGGCGATCCAGCCCGTTGTAATTGAGTTTGCAACAAACGGTAAAACTGATCGCGAAACGTGGCATTTTCTGGTCGCAGATCAATGTCGAGGCGGCGCAAATCAATTGTGCGAATCCCCTCACTCTGCGCTGGCGATCGCAACCGTTCCTGCAAGAGATCTAAGGTTAGGAGGGTGCGTTCTGGTGGGGCAGCGGCCCAACTTGGCTGCGGACAGAGCAGTCCTAGCAGCAGATCACACAGCAGCAATAAGCGAATGATTTTACGAATGAATCGGGAGGCGATCGCCCTTTCAGAACGATGCTCCCAGCAATCCCCAAATAGCCAGCGCAAGAATTATGACCCCAATTTACAGCTCTCGGCTAGGCTAAATCACCAAAACTAATTTGCCCGTCATGGAGCCAGCTTCCAGCAAACGGTGAGCCGTAGCCGCTTCAGCCAAGGGCAAAGTTTGTTGCAAATGAATTTTCAGCTTGCCTTCATCAAATAAAGTTGCACAGGCTTCTAGAATTTCAGCCTGATGCTGCTGAGCTGCTACTAACCCTTGCAGCATCGGAGTCAGCATCAATTCCTGACTGACCCGCAAATTACGCATTCTAGCCGTCTTCCAGTTGGCGTTGGCAGTGTCAAAATCTAGAATCGTCACGGCTTCCCCATATACCTTGACTGCCTCTAGGGATTTGAAGAAGTTGCTGCCGCCCACGGTATCAAAGGCAATGTCTACCCCTTCGCCCTCGGTCCAATCCATCACCGCTTGGACAAAGTCAGTCTGTTGGTACAAAATTGCTAACTCAGCTCCCAACTGACGCACCAAGCGAGCTTTTTCTTCTGTACCCACCGTGCTGCAAACTCGTGCCCCCTTGATGGCTGCCAGTTGTACCGCCACATGGCCAACACCGCCTGCACCTGCATGCACCAGTACCCGCTGATCGGGTTGCAAATTGCAGCGATCGAACAATGCTTCCCAAGCCGTAAGTAGTACCAAAGGAGCCGCCGCTGCTTCTTCAAAACTGAGTGAGGCAGGCTTGCGAGCCGCAAATTTTTCATCAATCGTTGCAAATTCCGCATAGTTGCCCGGATGCCCACCCAAGCCGCCGTTGCAGAAGTACACTTCATCGCCCACCTGAAACCGTTGGACTTCTGCACCCACAGCCTCAACCACTCCAGCGCCATCGCATCCCAAAATTGCGGGCATTTGGTCTGGGAAAAACCTGCCTCGTTGTCGCAATTTCGTGTCGATTGGGTTGATGCCAGCAGCTTTGAGCCGCACTAATAGCTCGGTGGGTTTTTGAATTGCTAAATCAGGCACTTCCTGAAGTTGCAAGACCTCCGGGCTTCCAGGGGCTGTCATCAAAATTGCTTTCACGGTTGCTCTCTTAGTAAACAGTTAGGCATCACTGGAGCTAACGGCGGAATAGGCAAGAATTGCTAATTTACCGCCTTAGATAAATGTTACTCAGCTCCTTCATCAGAATACTAGAGAAGGCATTGCTCAGGCTGCTCCTCTGACCCATCGTTTTGGAAATGAGAGATTAGCGATCGCTTACCGAATCCCAGACCCAATTTGAGTTAGACTACGGCTGTGATCTTAGTTCATAAATTAATAGTTATTTTTGTATTTGTAGCTGTGTCAGTGATTATCTTCGATTTCGATGGAACTTTGGCCGATACATTAGAGGCGATCGTGGCAATCACTAATCGCCTAGCCATAGAATTTGGTTACAAAACCGTCAATTCTGAAGAAGTCAAAAAACTTCAGAACTTAAGTTCTCAAGAAATCATTAGATATTCAAAAATTCCGCTCTTAAAACTGCCTTTTTTAATGCGTCGAGTTAAAAACGAGCTAAAACAAGAAATCCCTCATCTAAAACCAATTCACGGCATCCAAGAAGCTTTGTGGGCATTGAAGCAAGATGGAAATCGGTTGGGTATCGTCACCTCCAATGCTGAGAGCAATGTTCTAACTTTCTTGAAGCATCACGGCTTATATGAGCTGTTTGATTTCGTGCATTCAGGAAGCAGCTTGTTCGGCAAAAATAAGGTTTTAAGTCGGCTGCTATTACAAAAACAAATTAACCCCAATACTGTCATCTATGTGGGTGACGAAACGCGGGATATTGAAGCAGCCAAACAAGTCAAAATCAAGTCCGTGGCTGTGAGTTGGGGATTTAATTCAAGACAAGCTTTAGCGAGACAAAATCCTGATTTCTTGATTGGTCAACCAGACGAATTGTTAGCGATCGCTCAATCCATACAAATCGCCAATTTGTAACTCAGAGCCCCTACGCTATAAAAAAGGCGATCGCTCCTTCAACGAGAACAGCGATCGCCTCTTAATTTTATTTAGGTATCCTGATTAAGCGAACGCTACAGCGTCAACAACTGAGTATTGGTCTCAATCAAGGTTGCCAAGTCTTTCAAGAAAGCAGCCGCATGAGCGCCGTAAATGATGCGGTGATCGCAGGTGATATTCACTTGCATTTGCCGCTTCACGCCGAACAAGCCATCATCGGTTGCTACCATTTGAGGTCTGGAAGCCCCGATCGCCAAGATCGAACCTTGACCGGGAGGCAGAATCGCATCAAAGCGATCGACCCCAAACATGCCCAGGTTAGAAATGGTGAAGGTGCCGCTGTTGTACTCATCGGGCTGGAGTTGCTTAGCACGGGCGCGATCGACTAAATCTTTCCAGGTACGAGACAACGAGTAGAGATCCGCTTGATCGGCATTTTTCAGCACAGGGGTAATCAAGCCGCCATCTTCCATTGCGACTGCTACAGAGATATTGATCGCAGAAGGATAGCTGATGCCTTGCTCGGTATAGCTGGCATTCAACAGCGGATGCTTTTGTAGCGTCACCGCGACTGCTTTGGCGAGCAGAGCCGACATAGTGACACCCTTGGATTTCACTTGCTTATAAAGCTTGTCCAGGTTGTCGGTGGTAATGGTATAGCCGACATGGTAGGTGGGGACGCTGAGGCTCACCATCATGTTGCGGACGACCGCGTTTTGCAGCGTGGTCAGCGGTATGACTTGACCGGGAACTACAGGGGCAGGTGGAGAAATTGGAACAGACTTAGGCTTAGAACCTACACCTGGAGGAACTGGATCTACGAGCCTATCTGGAGAAGGTGGAACTGTGCCCCCACCAGAACCAGGAGGTTGAGATTTACCCGCAGCCGCTTCCACATCCTGAGCCACAATCCGACCGTGAGGGCCACTGCCCTTTAATCCGGCGAGATCCACTTTTAAGTCTTTTGCTAGTTTACGAGCGCGGGGAGAAACAATGGTGCGGCCACTGCTGACGCTGGAGCCATTGCCGTTGGTGGCGGTTGCAACTGTAGCTTCTATCGCGATCGCTGCTTGGCGAGATTGAGTTGAGGCATCCGCAGGCGCAGACACAGCCGCAGGGTTTGTCGTGGTCGTCGCTGACTGACCCCCGGCTTTCTGTTTCGCTGTCTCAATTTCAGCTTCCGTCTCGGCAATGAAGGCGATCGTTTGTCCCACCGGAGCGCTCTCACCCGCAGGCACCATGATCACAGCGAGATAGCCTTCATAGAAGGACTCCACATCCATGTCTGCCTTGTCGGATTCGACAACTAGGACGGTTTCGCCTCTCTCAACTTTGTCACCTGACGACTTGGTCCAGGAAACAATTTTTCCTTCAGTCATTGTAGAACTGAGGGCAGGCATGAAAACTTCGTTGATCATGGGCTGGGTTCTGAATCAATAAATCGTTAAAACTGGAGCAAAGCCAGATCGCATTTTATCCTGACAGATGCCACCAGGGCTATCACACAGAACAAAGTTGACTAGAATTGCTGCGATCGCCTTACCGACCCTACAAAAATTCCCACCTGTAACAGTGGGAAACCTCAAGAGAGTTAGAAATCGCACCTAACCTGAGCGATCTGAGCGATCGCACCCATCGTTAGAGAGTCAAGCTTTAGACATCGCCCCGAATTTCTTCGACGATGCCATCCCGCAATAAAACCTCAACTTGCATCTTTTCAACCAAGTTATCGCCCGGCTCGATCCGGAAGAAGCTTTCGATTTGGCCTTGGCTCACTTCTTGGTTGAGTTCTAGCATTTGCACTTGCTGCAACTGCTGGAGCACTTGGTTTTTTTGCTCTAGCAGCTCACTTTTCTTTTGATTGACCTGAATTTGAATATTGTCAATCTGCTGCACTGTTTGAGGGCCAGGGGGTTGCAGACTTTGCTTTTGAATTTCAGCAATCATCCGCTGCCCTTGCATTTCCAACTGTTGCAATTGGCTGTCAAGTTGATTAATTTGCGCCTGGAGTTGCTGCTGAGCTTCCTCCTTCCACCGGGGGGTGACGATCGCTTTAACTGTAATGGCTCGTTTCAGGAGTAATTGTGAATTGGAGACGTCCATAAACATTTCACTTGGAAAATAGTTTGAGGATGGGCAACGCTTGGGAAACAACGCGTACTTGCGCCAACGTTTTTGCAAGAAACGATTCTGTCAAAAACGATACTGCGTCTGTATACGGTGCGTCAGCCCAGCGATCAGGCAAACATCCCGTCGATCATACCTTGATAGCGCTCCATCACAACGGGTCGCCGAATCTTCAAGGTTTGCGTCATCATGCCATTCTCGACTGAGAAGGGTTCCACAATTAGGCGAAATGGCCCCACTCGATCATCGGGGCGATAACCTGGGCGGTTCTGCACTTCCCGATTCAGTTCTTGGCGGAATAAATCTTGAATGCGTTTGTCATCCAAGGCGATCGCCGTAGCCCCGGAAGGATTGGTGCTAGCGGGTTGATCAGGCAAGTTGAGAGATAGGTTTTGCTGAGTGGCCCATAGTTGTAGAGCATCCAAGTTAGGCACAACTAGGGCACCGAGCGATCGCTGGTCTTGCCCAACCACCATAATTTGGTCGATGTAAGGGCTGCGAATACAAGCATCTTCAATCGGTTGCGGCTCGATGTTTTCGCCACTAGTCAAGACAATCGTGTCTTTGGCGCGTCCTGTCAGCACCAAATCATTTTCATCCGTCACCCAGCCTAAGTCGCCGCTATCAAACCACCCTTCCGGGTCAATCGCTTTAGCGGTCGCCTGTGGGTTGTTGTAATACCCCTGCATCACTTGCCGACCCCGAATCAAGACTAGACCTCGCTTTCCGGCGGGTAGAGGTTTACGAGTTTCTGGGTCTACAATGCGAATTTCTGTCCCTGGCACAGGCTGACCAGAAGCACCTTTGAGATTGCGCCAAGGCCGCCGCACATTGGTTACAGGTGAAGTTTCTGTAAGGCCATAGCCCTGCAAAACAGTGACTCCAATAATTTCAAAGAAGTTGTCGAGGTGCTTGGCAAAAGACCCACCTCCACTCACCAAAAACTCGATTTTGCCGCCAGTGGCCTCTCGAACTTGTCGATAAACCAGGCGATCGCCCAAGACATGAACCGGAGCCAGAGCGGCAGCTTTTGCAGCAGCGGCTAACCGTTCAACCGCCGAAGGATGGGGATGCTCTAGGCTCAGACCCTGGATAATGCGCTGAGCGGCAATATATTTTTGGCTAGCCGCCAGGAACGAGTTGATCAGCCTTTGCTTACTCGCTGGCTGCTCGCGAAACTGTTTCTGTACCCCTTCATAAATCGACTCCCACAGACGGGGGACTCCTACCATGTATTGGGGCTTGTATGTTTTCAGATCTTGCTTAACGTGACGGATGCTGGTGTAGACTTGAGTGCAACCTTGAGCTAAAACAAAGTACTCAAAAGCTCGCTCGTAAGCATGCCAGCTAGGTAAAATGCTCAGCACAATATTACCGGGCTGCGGAGGCACAACGGCCCCTAGCATGGTGGCTTGATGCAACAAATTGCCGTGAGTGAGCATGGCTCCCTTTGGCCTGCCTGTCGTACCGGATGTATAGATCAAGGTGGCCAAGGTTTCGCGATTTTGCTGCACAGGTTGCAACGAGTGATTGGCACCCAGCTCCAGTAATTGAGAAAAGTTCAAGACTTTGAGCGTTTCATCAACGGGTGGTTCCTCGTCGGAAAGTAGCACCACGGTTCGAACTGCCAACCCATCCAGTCCAGAGCGTAGTTTCTTGAGAGTGGCTTGATTCTCAACGACCAACGCGGTGCTGCCGCTATCAGCCAGAATAAACAAAAGTTCTTCACGATCTGCTTGAGAACTCCGCACGGCATTGGCTGCTCCAGCCGTCATGATGCCTTGATCCGCCACAAACCAACGGGGGCTGTTGTCGGAGATTAGGCCCACGCGATCGCCCACTTCCACCCCTAATGCCTGCAACCCTGCGGCAAAGTGCTGCATTTGCTGATACACCTGGGCGTAAGTCAGCGATACTTCCGGTTTGGCATGAGGATCTTTTAAGGCCACAATTGAGCCAAATTTCTGAGCCACCATTGGCCAAATTGCTGGCAAAGACTCAACAGCTTGATAGTCCACTAAGCGCTCGAGGTTAGCGCGCTCTGGCTCAGTTAGATGGAGGCTAGGTGCATTAGGAGAGTTCATAGTAGCTCTTTACCTCAAAAACGATCGGAAATTAAGCATAAATAGCTGGTAATCTGTCAATTTTTAATTGAAGGGTTTGATTGAATGATGGGTACTACATCACCGGTCAAAACTTGCTTGATACAGCACTAGGCATCATGGGTACCAAATATAGGACAAAAAGATACAGATAAACTTTCCTCGCACAACCCGCTATAGTTCCACGCTATCCTGACTAGAGTCTAGAGAAAGACTGGTTTAGGACAGGATTCAATCTGTCCGTTCTTAACCAAAATTGACCAAACAAGCGAACTTGAATAGAAACGAGGGAAGTGAATCATGGCAAAAGCAGTTTGGAACGGTGCAGTCCTCGCCGAAAGTAACAATTGCGAAGTGGTAGAGAACAACTACTACTTCCCCCCAGATGCCATCAATCGCGAATTCTTTAAAGAAAGTTCAACTCATACCACTTGTCCTTGGAAAGGTGTAGCCAGCTACTACAACGTTGAAGTAGAGGGCCAAGTGAACAAAGACGCGGCTTGGTACTATCCAGAGGCGAAGCAGGCTGCCAAAAACATTGAAGGCTATATCGCCTTTTGGCGCGGTGTCAAAGTCGAGGCGTAACTTTCGCCTCTCGATTTTGCTTGCTTGGTGGGTTACGGCTAGCCTAACCCACCCTACCGGAACTACTAGACCTAAGCCCAACCGTCGGCAGGGTTTTGATTGGTTTTGTTGCCAACACTTCATGCTTAATGTCGCCCCACTTTTGGCCCGCTTGCAATTTCTGTTGCAGCACCAGGTCAGGCACATCTGGCGATACCCAAACTTGAGCAGGTGCTAGTTGTCCTAAAAGCCGAGCATGTTCATAGTGGGGAGACTCGCTGAGGGCAGCATCCAGTCGTTGGGCGATCGCATCTCCTTCCCGATCAGCCTGATTGAGCAACAAAACATAATGGGGCTGAGGTTGAGTGACGGAAACTAAAGTTCTAAACGTTGTGCCCCCCAAATTTAGGTGATCGAAGACTTGAGCCACAAACGCAGCATGTAGTTTTTCGCCAACTAAATCGCTGGTCATCTGATCACGGCCCAAGAACTCCAGGCAAGGCGTGTTCAGGTAGGTGTGAGTCATCCAGACGCGATCGCCCATGCGATACCGATACAACCCGCCTTTTTGAGACAAGATGATTGAGTATTCTGTGGCTGGCTCTAGCTCGTGCAAAAGATGAATCTTGCCAGTGGAATCCTCAAATTCAAAGAAGACTTCATTCAGCAGCGGCACAGATCCCTGAGCGGCAATCAGTGGCACTGTCATCGGGGCTTCAGTCGCCAAAAGTCCTTTGCCTTGAACCATCACGCCGGAAAAGTGCGATCGCAGCGCTTGAGCTTGGTCGGCAGCATTGACGCTATCCCAACAGGAAATCAGCTTTAGGTGGGGCCAAATTTCTGTCCAAGTCGTTGTGGGATCTGAGAGCAAGGCGAGGCGTTGGGGAGAGACGCGATCGCGCAGTTGCTCACAAAGCTTTTGGCGGTGTTGCTGGATGTAATCAAGATGGACACTGAGAAAGCTAGGACTCCAAATTGAGATAATCTCTAGTTTTTCTGATTGCAATAACCCTAGACAGAGCTGCTCCTTAAACGCTTCTGGATCGCGGAGACGACTTAAACCCGTAGGAGCCAATAAAAAAGGTCGTAACGCCCACTGCAACCACCCATCTAGATATTCGGCATCATTTTCTAGCCCAACCTGTACCCCTGCTTTGGTTTGTGTGGGTTGAGTGAGTTGCGGCGAGATACAGAAATAGACTTTGCCTGTGGAGAACTGAGGCCCATTTGTGATCAGATCATGTGCCCAGATGCAAAACATTTGGCTAAAGGAGCGGCGCAGCGATCGCGTGTAGGGAACCCATTTTGCAGCCCCACGGCTCCCAGAAGTTTTCTCGTAAAAGAGAATGGGTTGCGGGGTCAGAAGAGCTTGCTGACTCTGTTTTTGGCGTTCAATCCACGGCTCCAAATCGGCGTAGTTCACAATCGGGATTTTCTGCCAGTCGGTCAGCGATCGCACCCCTAAAGATCTGCCATATTCACTGGCAACGAAGCACTCAAAAATCTTCTTTTGAACTTTTTGTTGAGCGGCTTGTGGGTCTTGCAGAGCTTGATGAAATCTGTGGGCCTCCGGGCTTAACAGCTTGGCAAAGAGTTGAATAATGGGGCGCATGGTTCAGGTTTAGGTTTGGAGAAATCTTGAGTCAAGACAGGCTTGCCAGTTGCGATCGCTCGTTCCACAATGTCCGCAGCCCGTGTTACTCCGCCAGCTTGGGCGATCGCTTGTTGTAATCTGACTGCGTTTTGTTTATAAGTTTCGCAAGTTAAGACTTGTTGAACCGCAGTTCTTAAACGGGCTGTGGTCAAGCGAGATTTTGGAACTACTTCTCCAGCGCCTGTCCATTTGATCCGAGCTGCAACTCCTGGCTGATCATCTGTGACTGGGAGCGCCACCATCGGCACTCCTGCTTGCAAAGATTCTAGGGCAGTATTCAAGCCTGCATGGGTGATGGCTAGAGTGGCGCGTTGCAGAAGTTCTAACTGGGGAGCATAACCGACCACAATCGGATCGCCAGGGAGAGCCCCAAGAGCTTCCGGAACAAGACCTTTCCCTAAAGCAATTACCAACTGAGCATCTAAGCCAACACAAGCGGCAGCAATTTGCTCAAACACCCAATGCGAACGGTTTCGTAGCGTTCCCATGGAGGAATAGATCAAAGGTTGACCCGTTAGTTTCTCAAATGGGAAGGAGACAGTTTCTCGACTCACAGTGCTGTGGAACGGCCCAGTGAAGTGGAAGTAGGAAGCAAGATATTGACGAGGATATTCAAACTCGGCAGGTTGGTGGCTGATTTGAGCGAGGGGGGAGAGTGCATCACTGGGATTACGATATAGCGGCAGTCGCCACATTTGGCGGTACTCATTCACAGGTTGATGCACCATGCGCCAATACTGCACCAACAGAGCATGGCCAAACCGATTTCGTAACCATGCCCAAGGCGCTGGGTCATAAGGCCAACCCGCAAAGAAAGGAGGCACACTGGCATCAGGCTGCATTAAGAGCGCACTGCAGAGAGAGACAAACGGGAGAGATAATCGTTCGGCGATCGCTCCTCCAGCAACAACCACATGATCCACGAGCAGAGCTTCTACCCCTGCGGCTTGAATTGCCACAGGAGCTTCTTGCAGAAACACAGTAGCCCAAACTTGTTGTCTGAAATTCAGGGTGGTCTGAAAAGCCGCTAAACCTCGTAATGTGCCCAAATGATCATAGAAATTTCCCAAAGTTCCTAAAGGAAACTCTTTCCTACCAAGGGGCCAAAAGTTAATTTCTGCCGCTTTTGCCTTTGCTGCTGTATCGAGGATATTGAAGAGAGTAACTTGATGGCCTTGTTGTTGCAGCTCGCGGCCTAAAGCCAGCATGGGGTTGAGGTGCCCAGTTGTGGGAGGGCATAACAGACCGTAATGAGTCATAAAATTTTAGGATTACTCAAGTTTTGAGGGTTGATGTTGCTGTTTGGCTAAAAGAGTTTGAACTTTGCTCTGATCAATCGTTTGATTAGGATACACATGCGTAAAAACGGGGATGTATGTTTCTGCTTGTACAACAACCCCAGGCCCAAGGTGATTCCAAGCCCCTAAAAACACACCGTCTCTGATTTTGATCTTTTTGACATACAGCATCAAATCTTGCTTTCGGGGCTTAATAATGTGCGGATAGAGACCCACCTGATGACCGAAAATGACGCGATCGCCTATCTCTAACAATCCGCGATCGGCAATCTCCAGATGTGGAGTCCAATAAACGCCGGCACCTACTTTTGAGCCCCATAGCCGCAACCAGAGGGAGAAGGCACCTGGAATCACACGCAATATAGTTTCCAAGGCAGGAAAGGCAACATAGATCGCCTGAAGTTGATGACTCCCCCACCAAGGAGAATAATCTTTTCCTTGTAGATAGCTGATACCTTCTAGCACAGGATAAAACCAACTATGAATCCGATAGATTAACAGCGGCAAGCCATAAAGCGAAAACAATAACAATGAAATAGCCCAAATGCTAGGAGAGATACAGATTGCCAGAAAGGAGCCTCCTACTAAGAGCATGACCAACGTCGGGAAAAAAGCCAAGAGAGCACTCAGCCAAGTCATTCCCTGCCGCTCTACCTTCATCTGGTTCACTATTTGCTCCCCCTTCCCTGGCAGGGAAGGGGGTTGGGGGGTTAGGTCTATCTCCGTTTGATGAGTCTCCATCGATCAGCTCCCTGTCCCTAAAAAGGCCAAAATAGCTTCTGAGATAACGTCAAATTTGTCTCAATCCCCAATGCTTCTGGAGCGCGATCGCATTCGTAATAAGTCCCATGCAATTGATCCCACAGCTTCAGATTCGCTCCATAATTACAGCCCTGAGCTTGGGCATGATGCCAAGCATGGTCTTGGGGCAAAACAAGCCAAGGTGAAAGCCAACAATAAATCAAACTCTGAGGAGCAGGAGCGATCGCACTATGCCGCCACAAGTCTAGAATTGCGGTCAAAGTGACTCCCAAAACATAGCCTGTGGGATTCTGTAATAGCAAGAGAAATAATGGATGAACCCACAAATACAGAATCAAAAAGCTACTCCATAGCGTATTGCGAGAAGTGCCCAACACATCCATTTGGGTAACAGTGTGATGAACTTGATGCCAAGGCCATAGACGATGGTGATGTAGCAGGCGATGATTCCAATAATAGAGATAATCGACGAATACAAAGCTAAGCAGGAATCCTAGTCCTGAAGAGAGCATCAAAATTCCTTTCCAAGTAGGCAACAGCCACTCATACAGTTGGTAAACCAATAGTAGTTGTAGAGCAGGAATTACTACGCCTTGAATTAAAAGCCCTGCCGTGTCCAACAGCCAATCTTCTTGGTTCTTCTGCAAGAGGGGATTAGATCGGCGATCGCGAGCCACAGTCAACAAAAGCAAAGTCACAAACGCAGCAAAGATCGCCATTACTATACCCAGAACGTGACTCGAACCGATTGATCAGGTAGCAGGCGGGGATCTTCGCCAGCAGCAATGCGATCGCGAATAGACTCCACGAATGTATGAATCGTATCCGCCGGAGTATTAGCAAATTTCTGACCGTATTTCTCAATCACTTCTTGCTGCAAGTCCAACGCTGCCACATCCTGACCGATGATGTGTTGAGCTGTCCAATGGATGAAGGGACGCGCCAATTGATTCCAAATGCCATAGTTGTAAGTAACATCGGTATAGACCAAGGTGGAATCTTCTGTTTCTGGGACGGATTGACTGGTAATCCACAGTTGGCGATACGGTCCCATGTCATACTCGACGCTGGTGACATTGGGCATGAAGAAATAATCCGTATGGCGAATCTTGCCGCCCTTGGGATTGAGAAACTTGGCATACCAGCCCAAGTTTGTGGTCTCGTTCCGGTATTCTGCTCGTACTGCTCCTTTTTGTCGCTCTACGGTCATCTCTAACTTCTGTCTACAAGGCGTGCGAAAAACACCGGGATGCACAGAAGCTGTATGCGGAATATCAATAAAGTTCTCAGCGCAGTTCGTCACATTATTGCGGAAGCGGTTGATCACTCGCACCGTTGCCCAGCCTGCTTCTTGGTAATGAGGCATCAGAAAGGGCTCAAATTCCTCACTCGGCTGGTCGGTCAGGCGTACATAGACATAACCATCTTGCTCACAAGTCTCGTAATGCTTCACCCGTCGAGCTTGAAGCTGCTTGAAGTCATCTCCTTCTGCTGGCACTGCTACGACAGTTCCATTGTTGTCATATACCCAGCCGTGATACGGACAATGCACCTGTCCTTGGCATACCTGACCACGAGATAGGCGACTACTACGGTGCATACAGCGATCGCGCAAAGCCACAGGTTCACCATTCTCATCCCGGAAAACTGCTAGCCATTCCCCCAACACAGTCCGAGATAGAACCTTGTTAGGTTTTAGCTGCTCACTTTGAGCTACCACATACCAGAAGTCCTCAAATTTCATACAACCTCCGTCAGAGGCGCGATCGTAATTTCTCCTGTCACATCCATTTGACAAGCCAATCTTGCTTGAGGATTTTCAGGTGCCAGCATATCCAAAATCTCCTGCTCGGCGGCACTAGGGGGAGGCAACTCCCCGGCCACTGTAACCAAACAGGTTCCACAAAGACCTGTGCGGCAGCCAAATAGCACCGGAGAATTTTGGACTGTGAGCTGTTCTGCTAGAGGCTGGTGAGGTTCTAGAGGGAGAGGTGCATATTCTGTATTTGAAAAATGAACCACACAACAGGACGCGTTCATGATAAAAACCAGGAGTCGAATAATTATTAATGAAATGTTTTGGGCTGCACCTGTAGAGGCGAAGCATTCGGTAGATGTTCTTCCGACAACTGCAAAGGCTATAGGCCAAATGCTCTACCCCCACTACATTAGATACAAATAAAAACGTTTAAACTTCGGATGATTTCTGCTTAGAAAAACATTTTGACCAGAGCGAAGGTTTGAGCTGATTCACATAGTTCATGTATTTCACCAACGGTGCATCAATACTCAGAAGCACTTGCGGATCAAACCGGATGTTGTTGTAGATCAGGCCATCTTCATCACGAAGAAAGTAGTAGCTCAGGCGAGTGAGGAGTAAGAGCGATCGCGTCACCACCCAGCCCCAGATTCCTGGCCTGTTCTCTGCCACATAAATTGGCTGAATACGAGTTTTATTCGGTGCGATCGGTGTATAGGCATAAATCATATGTAGTGGTGACACCAATCGCACATTTTTCATCATGGTCAGCAATCCCATGCAGCCATCGGCATATCGCATGGAATATTCATACCTTTTACCTAAAAATGTCTGAAGCACTGTTTCTCGCCACGTTTTACCAGGAATCTCTCCCCGCATAGTGAAATCAATCACATTGCCAGTTGCATTGCGATCGAGAGATAATTCCATCTCAACATTGAGCTTGTGAACCGTTCGTAAATGTTGTGCATCGATGCCATTCATCATGCAGATGTGATGATGGCAGTGCCGCTCCAGAGGCTGATCGTGCCAAACAACCAAGGATTTACCTTTCAACTCGTCAAACTCAACTACAGGTTCTGGCGCTTGGCCGTCTGGATACACCCAAATAAAGCCATATTTCTCGTCGGCAGCATAAGCTTGAATCTTGGCTCTATCTGGAATTTGAGCTTGACAAGGGATGTCTTGGCATTTGCCAGCGCCATCAAAGGCCCAGTGATGGAAAAAGCAACGAATCATATTGCCATCGACTCGTCCCAGGCTCAAATCTGTACCTAAATGAGGACAATAGGCATCTAAAGCTCGAACCTTCCCATCTTTGCCCCGATATACAGCTATTCTTTGACCACACAGATCAAAAGATTTCGCTCGACCAACTGATAAATCACGACTCGCACAGATGATGTACCAGCCTTGAGCCACCACATCATTATTGTTAAAAGTAGGGGCTCTTAGATCAGTCGAGGAAGGAATAGATTGCATGTTTAACTCACCTCCTCCAAGACCGCATCAGCAACTTCCTCAGGCGTAGAGATAAAGGTTGGCTGCGATCGCGGCCCAGAACCAACTTCCCCTGTAGCCAAAAATTTCTGCATGGCTCTTTGCTGCGT
This sequence comes from Trichocoleus sp. FACHB-591, assembly GCF_014695845.1. Lineage (NCBI taxonomy): Bacteria > Bacillati > Cyanobacteriota > Cyanophyceae > Leptolyngbyales > Trichocoleusaceae > Trichocoleus > Trichocoleus sp. FACHB-591. The sequence continues at coordinate 103,408 of NZ_JACJPA010000017.1, read as the reverse complement.
CTTTAGATATTGAGGGAGAGAATTCGCAGCCATCAATGACATCTCTCGATTGCTCTGCCAAACATAGCTGAGCTTATCGAGGTATATCTTGTAAGACTCCATTGCCTCTTGATGCGTCTGATAGCTACGATGCAACCCCTCTGACTCTTGGGTAAAGCAGGCCACCATCATTTCCTTAGCCTCGCGATCGCTCATCCCAAATACAGGCGATCGCAACACTTGATGAATGGCTGTATACAGAGCAGGGTCATACCAGAAGATACCGTTGATGGCTGCTGAGAAATGATAATGATCGCGCTGGCAACCCCGCAATCCCAAGTTCGCGACAGTACGTTCAAACTTTGTCGGAGGCTTTAAGCACTTCACAACATCATGAGCCAGAATTGTAGAGCTGTTGAAGTGGAAGCTCTCATCCAAGAAGTGATAATAAGAAATTTGGCTGGGAATCGGTGCGTTTGCTGCATCAGGATGTTTCTGATAGTAGGCGCTGAGCTTGTGTTGCACCAGTTTGCCGTTCAGTGTCCGCACTCCCCGAACCGTGAAATATTGGCACGCTAGAAAGGTGTTATCTGAAGACAACAAGCCAAAACATTTGAGCTGAACTTGCTTCCACCAGCGCTTTAAAGCATTGGTATCTGCAAATATCATCGTTTCCGTAAACGGTCCCCGCATCGGGTAGGTGAAAATTCGTTGACCGAATAAGGCTGCTTCTGTCTGACTAGCAATGGTTCTAAACGCATGGATATGCGATCGCTCTTGGGCTGACTCTAGATCCAGCGTGTCACAGACCAACCGGAAATCTTCTTGAGCATAAAGACCTGCTGCACTGGTCTGGTTAAAGAAAATCGTCGCGATCTCCGCTGAGACAATCTGCGAGTAATAGGCTACCCAATAGAGATGGTTCAACACGATGCGTTGACTGAGACTCGCTTGTTCCCACAAGGGAGTGCCGTAAAGCAGAGAGAACTCCTCTGGATTCCAGTATTCGTCTTTGCACTGGTCATAGTTAAAGTTGGCAGCAGCAGAATCGATTGCGGCAGTTTGATCTTGTTGCTGATTGCGTTGGTAGTTGATTTGCAGCTTACGATAAACCTTTTGATTTTCCAGCAAGGTATTTGCCTGAGGCTCATTAAATAGATTCATATACATTTCTCCGCTGGGAAGGGTTGAAAAGACCCGCGTTCCTCTAATTCCTGAACAATGGTGTGAGCGCTGGTTTTCTGCATCAGGGAGCGTAAATAACTCAACCGCGCCCCGCTCTGGATCTCAGTTTCTAACTCTTGCAAAACTTGAATTTGTTGCAATCGCGACAGATCTCCTTTGACTTGAGCGATCGCAGCTAAAACTCGCTGTGGCCCTACTTGCACCATTTGTAGAAACAGCGTCAATGCCTCGACAATTGCACTTTGGCTTGGTTCTGCTAAAGATGTTTGATTGAACAGCATTAAGCCCGAACCATGATGACGCGCTTCGGCTTGCAGAAATTGCTCAAACAATTGACCTAACTCTAGGTAACAACAGCCCTTAGCCAGACTGCGATAGTGACTTAATCCCCATCCTTCCAACACTACTTGGATGATGAACAGCAAGATAGCTTTATCTCCTGTCTCTAGCAAATCAGACAAAAACCGCAGAAATGGATCATCGGTGCCAATGGGTTCTTGTGTGAAAAAGCTCCGAATCTGAGCTAAGTGTGTGGCTTCTTCGGCGGCGAAGAGGCTGTAGAGCATCCGTTCCTCTAGAGTTTCTGCTAGCAAGAGCATCTTGGCCATATAGCCCATGCCCGCCTTCTCCACAAAATAGGCTTCTGCTAACAATCCTTGGCTGGCAATTTGCGCGATCGCCTGTTGTTCCGTTGAACTAGCATCCTGAAAGATCGCCACCCGTTCTAGACCAAAATGCGTTGCATCCCAATAAGGTTGTGGTAGTTGCGAGATTGACTGGTAGGAGTAGGAAAGCTGTGTTGCTGTGGGTAGCTGATTACCTAAAGTGGAAGCCAAAATCCGATTGAGTTTGTCTCCTTCATCAAGCAGAGGTAGATCAAATCCAGCAATGTTCGGATTCATTAAGCTGGCCTCCGTAAAAAGATCCGACGGTAGAACCGATCGATCAAGGGCAGGCGAATCCAATCAGGTACGAGCCGTTGAAAGAAATACACCAATGTTGCATCCTGTCCGACTCGTACTCGTAAGCGTCGCGATCGCCCTTCTGCCAAAGCCACCGCTTGTTGAGCCACTTGGATTGTGTTGTTGGGGGATTTGGCCCGTAATCGCTCCTTCAGCAAGTGATAATTCTGCATCTGTAACTGATAAACTTCCGAATCTCCTTCTGCCCAACCCGGATCGTGACCAAAGTTAGTGTAGCTGGCTCCAGGTTCAATCAGGGCAACATGCACGCCATGCGGCTTTAGCTCGTAATACAGACTCTCAGCCAAGCCTTCCAAAGCATATTTACTGGCGCAGTAAGCGGAGGTCAGCGGGAAACCTGTATAACCAAACGTCGAGGAGATAAAAATAACGGTGCCTTGTGTGGCTCGAATCTCTGGTAATAAAGCTTGCGTTAAGAGGGTAGGGCCGTAGAAATTTACCTCTATTTGTCGTCGCAGTTGGGCTTCACTGAGACCTTCTAGAGGGCCGAAAAAGCGATCGCCTGCATTATTCACTAGACAATCCAAATCTCCTTTTTGGCGCACATGCTCTACCACTACCTCGCGTTGAGTTGGATCGGTGACATCCAAATCGAGGATTGTTAAGCGATCGCCATATTCTTGCAGCGGTTCTGCCAGTAGCTCTCGGCGTTGGTTCGCTTGCCGCATCGTGCTGATCACTTGCCAACCGCACCGGAGAAACTCGTCCACCATGCCGCGCCCAAACCCAGAGGAGCAGCCTGTAATCAGGACTGTTTTCATACGACCTCCGGGATTCGTTCTGCCTCAAACTCTATCTTGGGTTCAACTTCTGGCCCTTCTGTCACAGCAACTTTTGCTAGTTCTAGAATTGGTTCCCAGATTCCCCAAGTGAGTGGTTGCTGCTGCTCTACATGCTGCATGAACTCAACAATGGAGTGATCCGCTTTGGTCGGGGTTTTAAGGTTAAATTTAATCGTCTGGAAGATCTGTGTATCACCTTTGGCGAAGTAATTCCCGACTAGTTGGGTGATAAACAAAATCATCCGGTTCAATAGCCAGCCCAGAAATCCAGACCGCTTTTTCGTGATTAAAACGGTTTGTCCTTCGGTTTTGCCACCCTCTAACAGCCGCAGCGTAAACATAATGTAGAAGTGGAGAAAATCAGGGCCGAGCGTCACTGTGCCCGTGCTGCCATACCAGTAGCACATGCTGTAGGTGCCCTCATTTTTGTAAAACGGCTGAATCAAGCGCATCAGCCAAGATTCATCGCCGCCTCTGGTGGTGTTGCTGAAGGTGATGGCATTGCGATGCAACGTCTCTGTGCGAAACACAATCTGAATTGGGAATTTGTGCACCGTATTGAAATGCTGGGCATCAATCGCATTGATCAGCAGCACATTCGGATGACAGTTTTTGAAGAAATGCGACCCAAACATCACGTCATAGTCTGTATGTTCTAGCTCTGGCACAAATGGCGGAGATTGCTGGGGTATCTCTCCCGTCCAAATCCAAATCAAGCCGTAATGTTCAGCAGTGGGCCAACTGGAAAGTTGGGTAGGAATCGCTTTCCCTAAGCAAGGCACATCCACACAATGCCCTTGAGAATCAAATTTCCAGTTGTGGAAGAAACAGCGAATGCCTGTGCCGTCTACTTTGCCTTCCGCCAAATGTGCCCCCATATGGGGACAATAAGCATCCAGCGCCACTACCTGTCCATCTTGATTGCGGTAAATCGCTAAATCTCGCCCCAACAGCTGCACAGGTTTGACCTGCCCTACTTTGAGGTCTCGCGATCGCAGTGCCCAATGCCACCCTTGGATAAAGCGATCGGGATGATTAAAAGTTTCTGTCTGCGTCCCAGCTTTGCTACTCATGAGTCGTTACACCAAAGCCGCAGGTTCTAGCATGGCGAACCACATCCGCCGTCCTGCTGGCGTTAAGTTAGTTTCGTTAATCTCTGCCAAGCACACCAACTCATCTCCTTTGTCGTGATGTGGGTTGTGAGTAGCAAAGAAGTCTATATGTGGATCTTTGCAGCGCTCTTCTGGAATTCCCTGAAGCTGACCTTTGAGCTGTTGCGGATGGGGGAAACGCACGATGCCAGTTGTCGTGTCATAACAGCCGCCAAACTGCCGCTGCGCTAGAAATTGCATCAATCTTGCCATTGGGGGAGATGTGGGGGCATCATAGCGAGGATAAAATTCTTGCCAAAACGTGGGTAAAAAGCGATAGGTACGATAGCCCGAGGAGATCAGGAGCCAATAAAGTTTGCCGCGAGGATATTTGCGCCGCAACTGATTGACAGAGGCAATCCAGGCCCGTGAGAGTGCTGAACTAGACCAAGCACTGGGGTCCATGAGCGTGTCGCCAGAGTAGACGATCGTCAACTCTTCACCCTCAAACTCAGTTTCATACATCAGAATTGTAGAGAAACCCTTGAGGGTCTGCGATCGCTCATCTTTCAATAAGATCACCCAGTTTTTGGTACTCAAGTCAGCTTCAAAAACCGCTCGCTTGACTCCGGAAAAATGAGTGCTTAATAGGCCATACATATCCTCGCGATCGGCAGTAGATAACTCCGCGATCGCCACAAGGTGACTTTTCATAGTTAAAATTCACGAGATCGGGCAGTTGCAATTCCTAGGTGACTGAGATGCTGGCTATTTGTTGATAGAGTTCCCTAGAACTTTTGAGGGCCACCAAATTCAGCCAATTACTTCTCCCTGCCAACCGTAAAGCAACGGACAAAATTTGCTAGCTCACTTTGTCTGATTCCGTTATTCTTAGGAACGAATCAGCACAGACTACAAGCTAGAAGGGTTGAGTCGTTAGGGTTGGAGGAATTTTTCAATCAATTGGGTGCAACTGTATAAAGCGTAACGACGCAACCAAGCTATTGAGTCAACCTATGTTCCACCTAATAATCTGTCCCCCTCGCTTTAATTCCGGTATTTAGTTACGGTGGTTGTTGCTATAGCGAATTCTGGCTCCAGCCCATTGCAACTTTTCGCGCAGCGTTTGGTAATAAGAATAGTTTTCGCGCAAGATAATAAACTTGGCTTGGCAATCAGCGACGCGTACATCTACACGCTGTCCAGGCCAAATTGAGGTTGCCATCACTCCATCCATCCACAGCTTGGTGCTGAGGTCGTTATCTGCCAAGGGCCAGATACTCACTACTGAACCGGGCGGCAAAACAATCGAGCGGCTAGAGAGGCTCAACGGGCAAATTGGTGTTACCACTAGGGCTTCCATCCCTGGGTGCACAATGGGTCCATTAGCAGCCACCGTGTAGGAAGTAGATCCGGTGGGTGTCGCTACGATCAGGCCATCTCCCTGGTACTGATCCACTACCTCACCATCTATCTCCATTTCCAAAATGGAAGTGATCATGCGATCGGCGGACGCAGGTTTCACCGTCATTTCATTGAGGGCTAAGTAGCGATCGCTCACCGGATCGAGATTGGTGCGATGCCCTTCATACACACTCGCTTGCACCATCATCCGAGTCTGCACTGCAAAACGGTCTTCTAGCAGCCGATCCCAAACTCGCTCTGAATCGCTCAGTTCCTCTGAAGACTCGGTTAGGAATCCCAAATGCCCACCCACATTCACCGCCAAAATTGGAATGCCGTCCGCAGCCAAGTGTCTGGTCGCTGAGAGCGCTGTGCCATCTCCGCCTAAAACCAGCGCCAAATCGATCGGATGGGTGGCTGAGGCTAAGAAGACAGGATAGGGATTGTCCTTGGGGCCGCTCGGTCCCATCAGCACTTTACAACCTCGGTCTTCTAGTTGCCGAGCACATTTTTCCGCCCAGCGCCGACTGGTCGCATCTCCTGCTTTGTGAGCAATAATGACGTTTTTGAGTTGCACCTAAATACCAATAAACTTCAGAGTTTAGCGATGCTGGCTTTCATCCTACCACTTGCCTTTCAGGCATTTAACCAGCGCCAACACTTGAGTTGCCAGCCTGATCCTGCAACTGCGATCGCACCTGCATAGTTAAGCGCAGGGCTGAGGTGCTGCAAAGTCCAGTTGTGGGCGTTTGACCAAGTCCCTCTGACTTCTCGCAAAGTCGCAGGTTCGCTAGGGACGAAAGCCACATCAAACTGATCGAGCGGAATCGACAGCCCTTGCCCCAAAGCTTTGATGTAGGCTTCTTTACGAGTCCAGGCATTAAAGAATGCTTCAGGTTTGAGGGCGTCAGGCAGCGATCGCAAAATATTTTGCTCTGAAACTGAAAAAACAGATTTAGCCACCTGCTCAAAAGGAAAGTCTGTGCGGATGTATTCGAGGTCAATTCCTAGTTCGCGATCGCTCGACACTCCCAATAGAGCCAATCCCTTCGAGTGAGATAAGTTGAAATGTAGCGATGGAGTAGCTTCTAACCTGGGCTTGCCGTAAGCGTTGTAGACGAAACGTAGGTGCGCGGGTGCTTGGTCAAGGTAGTGGCCCAAAATTAGGCGCAGTAAGCCTCGCGCCACAATAAAATGCTGCCTATCTTTAGGAAAATAGAATTTCGCGGCCCGTTCCTGTTCGTCGCTGGCTAGGGTTGCATGAAACTGCTCAACCAACGCTGGGTCTTGATCTAGCACCACACACCAGACATGTACTTCATCCTGAGCTAACTTCAAGTCGGCAGGTGGTAACTGCCAATAATTGCCCTCAATATGCTGCATTTTGTCCCCCTAGCTCCCCAAATCTGGAGGAGATTTGAGAGAGGCATATTCAGGCAGACGGCTGATAATTTGAGTGAGTTCTTGGGTTAAAAGTTGTAGGAGCAAGGTTTGGTCTGAGTGAATGAAAAAGTGATCACCTGGGAGCATTCGGTGAGAAAAACCAGCACTGGTTCGGGTTTGCCAAGCTTGTAACATCTCCGGAGACACATCTACATCTTGCAATCCGCTAAACGCGGTAATCGGGCAAGGTAAAGGAGCTTGGGACGAATGTATATAGGTTTCTAGCACCGTAAAGTCAGCCCGGAGAATCGGCAGCATTAACTCCATCAGCTCCGTATGCTCTAAAACTGCTTCTGGAGTGCCTTGTAGCCGACGCAACGCTGCGACGAATTCCACTTCTGGTAGCTGGTGCAGTGGCGATCGCAGACTAGGCAATTGAGGAGCCCGTGCCCCAGACACAAAGAGATGCACCGGATACACATGATGGGCTTGTAACCAGCGAGCCACCTCAAAGCTCACCCAGGCTCCCATACTGTGCCCGAACAACGCAAAGGGCTTATCTAGATGTGGCAGTAGAGATGAGGCGATCGCTGCTACCAACTCAGTCATCCGAGTTAATAGCGGCTCAGCCATGCGAGTGCCATGTCCAGGCATCTCGATCGCGCTTAGCTCAACATCTGCTGGTAGGCTATTCAGCCAAGGTCGAAAGATAAAAGAATTGCCCCCAGCATAGGGAAAGCAAAATAGCCGCAAACGAGCCTGAGAATTACGTTTGGGATAGGTCACAGAATTCGTAGCAGTGGGCACCAATTTTCTACTCAACCAAAACTTGCCGATCTGAGTTTACAGGCTACCACTTCCGTCATTCAGCAACGTTAGATAGGCATTGGCGAAGATAGCTGCTTGAGTGCGATCGCGCAGATTGAGTCGATTCAGAATATTGGTGACGTGATTTTTGACCGTACCTTCTGAGATAAACAAAGTCTGCGCAATTTCTCGGTTACTAGAACCCGCCGCAATCAGGCGCAACACTTCCCGTTCTCTAGGCGTGAGTTCGCTGACGCCAGGAGGCAGCGACTCAGCAGGTGAGCTAGCACTCGCACTCGGTTTCGGTCCCATGTGAGAAAGCACTTTCTGAAAAATGCCAGGACCAAATTGGGCATATCCCTTATGCACAGCTCGAATTGCCGCAGCTAACTCCTCCGAGGGTGTATCTTTGAGCAGATAGCCGATCGCCCCGACTCGCATGGCTTCCGCAATATATTCATCGTCATCAAAGGTGGTCAATACCAAGACTTTAATTGCCGGAAAGCGCTGACAAATGCTTTTAGTGGCGGCAACCCCATCCATCACGGGCATTCGCACATCCATCAGCACCACATCGGGTTGTAGGGCTTCTACTTGTTGGAGCGCAACTTGTCCGTTACTGGCATCTCCCACCACATCCAGGTCTGGCTCTAGCTCCAGCAGCGCTTTCAAACCCTGGCGCAGAATACTTTGGTCATCGACTAGTAGAACGCGGATCATTGGGGCGGTTTCGGTAAGGGCAGCTTGGCTAGAATGCGACAACCCGATCCTAGTTGACTTTCAATGCTAAAGTGACCGCCCAACGCCAAACTCCGTTCCTGCATCCCCTGAATTCCAAAGCCAGTGGTATTTTCATTCACTTCAAAGCCCTTGCCATCATCTTGAACCTGTAACAGCAGGATGTCTTTTGCTGTTCTAACTTGAATCTGCACCGCAGTAGGAGCAGCATATTTACAAATATTGGTTAGAGATTCCTGGACAATGCGATAAACCGTAGTTTTGACTTCTAGCGGCAGCGATCGCGTCAGTTCAATTTCACAAGTCGGCAAAATTCCGGTTGTACAGTGAAATTCTTGGGCTAGGCGGGCGATCGCCATTTCTACAGATTGCCCCTGGAGTGGATCGGAGCGCAACGCTGCTACAGATTGGCGAACTGCTTGCAATGCCGTTGATCCCAAGCGTTTTGCCTCTGCTAGAAAGGCTTGCGCCTTACTGGGGTTGGTTTGCCAAAGCTTTAAGGCTCCTTCCAGTTGAATGTTCAACCCGGTGAGAGCATGGCCCAAGGAATCGTGAATATCGCGGGCAATGCGGTTGCGTTCTTGCAGCGTGGCTTGGTCTTCAATTCGCAGGGCATATTGGCGCAGTTGTTCATTGGCGATCGCCAGCTTTTCTCGGCTTTCGCGCTCTGATAGCAGCGCATTGATTAAAAACAACACCAAAATCAGGATCAGACCAAACAGCAAAGCTGCATTCAACGTCAAATTGAGGATGAGAAACCGGATGCGGTCTTGCACCATCGGTCGCCCTGGCAGATTCAGCGTTTGCATGCGGTAAAGCAGCGTCAGCAGAAAGGAAGAAAACGCTAGCCCTGTCACCATCAAGCGTCCGGGCAGCTTAAACAGCAAACAACTGCGAATGACTAAAACCAAATAGAGAAACGGAAAAACCCGGATTCCCCGTGGACTCAAGCCTCCCGCCAAAACAATTAGGCTAAACTCTAACCCTGTATACAGCAGCTTCAGCCATCCAGGTCGGCTCACAGGGAGTCGTAGCCCCATCAGCCACAAGCCGCCAATACTCAAGAGCGTCGTGAGGGGAAACTGGCGCATCCGGGGCAGCGGCACGAAAAATAGTTCCGATAGTGTTGCTACACCGAGCAGAGCCCACTCTAAGTACAACAAGAACGGAAACGGATGAGTTTGAACTTTTAGCGGCTGACTCACGGAAGTTTGCGGATTAGCAAAATCAAAGGTGCTGCTTCTTACTTTAAGAGCACTACCTTTCCTTGGACTACTGCTTTTATGCCTGAGTCCTACGCCATCATCCATGACCAAAGTCATGCCAACTTCATGACCTTCTCCTCAGGTGGATAGAGAATCAATTTTTTATGATTGGCTCATCCACGGATGACTGAGCTACTCACAAATGATTCCAACTATGAAACTGAAACTGATTCCTTTGCTAGCAGGCGCGATCGCCATGACTCTAACTGCTGCTCCACTTGCGACCCAAGTCGTTCAGGCCCAGTCTGGCACCGGAACACCGAGCCAAAGCGGTCCCCGGATGAAAGGCATGAAAGGCATGAAGGCCTTGAATCTATCTGCGGAACAAAGGACGCAGATGCAGCAAATTCACGAAGCAACTAAAGCTCAAATCGAGCAAGTTTTGACCGCAGAGCAACGGCAACAACTGGAGGCAGCCAAGGAACAGCGACAAGCCACCAGGGCGGAAAGACAAGCAGCCAGAGCCCAGGGCCAAGCTAGACCCCAAGGAGAAAACAGAGAGCGCAGAGGCCCATTTGCCAACCTCAATCTCTCAGCCGAGCAACAAACTCGCATCCAAGAAATTAAGCAAGCGTCCCGTCAGCGCATGGAAGCAGTGCTCACCGAGGAGCAGCGGCAAACGCTGAATGAACTGAAGCAAACTCGACAGCAAAGACGGCAAGGGCAACAGCAATAACTCCTAGGCACTCTAGCCCTGTAAGTTGGATTGTTAAGCGCTCTAAACCGTTAAACCTTTGTTGATTTTGCCAGGGGCGATCGCTGGTTTGCCCCTGCACTTTTAAGCCGACAGTCTCTGGAACACATCTGGAACACAAACATGAATGCCCAAACTGCTGCCACACCCGCATCGAATCCTAGAGTCGAAAGATTCTTTAAATTAATTGATCGCATCGCTGAGCTACGAGGGCGCAACGTCCCAACGATTGTGAATCTGACAACCTTGCGATCGCTGCCTGCGGGCACCTTTGGTCGAGCCTGGGCCGATTTTCTAGACCAGCATGGCCTATCACCACTCACCACAGGTTCTCGGCGCAAACAACTGCATGACGGCATTCATATTCTGACAAGCTACGGCAGTGACTCAATCGGGGAGGCCGAAGTGCAGGCCTTTCTGCTCGGAACCAAATTCAGCACCACCAACCTCCTGATTGGTTTAGGATTGCTGCGCCTGCTTTACCAGCAGCTTCCACAAAACCAAACTCCAAAATTTAGCCAAATGCCTTGGGAACGGCTAAAGCAAGCTTACCAGCGAGGACAACGATCGCGCCTTAAGCCTGATACTTGGCAACCAGAGCAGCTCTGGCAATTACCTTTAGCCCAAGTGCAAGCTTTATTTGGCCTTGAAGCGCAACCCTCCCCAAATTGAGGCGGGTCCGAAAAAAATTAAGTTCCGACGTTAATGCACAATGCCTAGCTAAACAATTTTGGGTTAAGGAATTCTAAGCGATCGCCTACATTTTGCCTTTCTGCATCACTTCTCCAAAAATCTAAGGGAGCGAAGTGTAGGAGAAGACAAGCTTTTGACGTATCGTTGATGGAGCAAAGTTCATTGCGATCGCTTAAGCCTTACAGCAAGGCAGCAGAAGTTAGGGGATTGAGAGTTGGTTTATGGCCTGGTCTAAGCAGTTGTCTAAGCAGCCTCAGCTTTGGTTCATTCTGGGCACCGTTGGCATTTTCTTATTGGCGATCGCGCTGCGGTTCTGGGGTCTGAGTCGCTTCAACATGCTAGTCTTCGATGAAGTTTACTTCGCCACCTTTGCCAACAACTACCTCACCCAGCGGCCTTTTTTTGATGGACACCCACCCCTGGGCAAATACCTGATTGCCATTGGGATCTGGCTTGGCAACCTTACCCCTTGGGGCGCGAATGCGGTTAAAAACTCCCTCACAGGTTCGCTGCTGTCCCCCTTTAGCTACCGTTGGCTGAATGCCCTAGTGGGTTCATTCATTCCCTTGATTGTCATGGGCATTGGTTATCAGCTTACCCGTCGTCGTAGCTATGCCCTATTTGCAGGCTTACTCTCCGCCTTGGATGGCCTATTTTTAGTTGAGTCTCGCTACGCCTTGGTCAATGTCTATCTAATCAGCTTTGGCTTGTTGGGGCAGTGGTTTTTCTTGCGATCGCTAGATCGAAGAGGCGTAAAACGCTGGTGGTGGCTGATCCTAGCAGGTATTGCCTTTGGCGCTTCCGCTGCTGTCAAGTGGAATGGCTTATGGTTTTTGTTCGGCGCTTACTTGTTGTGGTTTACCGCGTGGATCATGCGCTTGGTTGCCAAGTTTTGGGGAGCAACAGCGGACCTCACCGTCACACCCAGTGGTAAGCAATTCATCTCTCCCCTGCGCAAGCTGACTCAACTCAATCCGATCGCCGCCATCACAAGTTTGGCAGTTGTCCCAGTTCTAACTTACAGCCTGAGCTGGATTCCTCATCTCCAACTCAATCCCAGCCCCAACTTCTGGGACGTACAGAAACGAATTTTGTCGTATCACGAGCAGGTTGGCAATGGCCCCAAAGTTCACCCCTACTGCTCTGACTGGCAGAGCTGGTTTTTCATGCAGCGTCCCATTGTTTACCTCTACGAAACCGCTCAAACCACCAGCGATATCGTACCTGCCAAGCCTCCCCTCCCCCAGGCAGCCGTGAAAGTGGTTTACGACATTCACGCGATGGGCAACCCCTTACTCTGGTGGCTCTCCACGGCTGGCATTTTGTTGGTGATGTGGATGCTAGGAGCCCGTTTCTACAACTGGGTGCAGCAAGCCGACACTATCGATACCCCCTCTAACCGACCCTCCGACCAAGCGATCGCCACTCCTCCCCTCACTCGATCAACTCCTGGGTCGATAACTGGGTCAATGGACTTGTGGATTGGCGTTTACATTGTCGTCAACTATTGGGCCAACGTAATCCCTTGGATGCGAGTCAGCCGCTGCACCTTTCTCTACCACTACATGGGTGCTTCCGTCTTCTCATTACTTGCGATCGCGTGGCTCATTGATCGCTGGCTCCACAGCCGCCAGTATTGGTTCCGAGTCGCAGGTGCCACAGCCATTTTCCTGATCATCTTGGCCTTTATCTTCTGGCTACCCCTCTACCTTGGGCTCCCCCTGTCCCCCTCCGATTGGCAACTGCGCCGCTGGCTGCCTACTTGGTAAGTAACATCAATTTGTAATTTGTGGTTCGCAACTCGTAATTTGAAACCCTATTGTTACTTCAGAGAGCAGGGAAATCCATCTGCGGGGGCAAGCTTTGGTTAGTTGCTTTTCTTTAGTCTAGTTGCATCCTTTGAAGCTGGATTTAATTGATTACTGTAGTTCAGCGTTTGTAAGGAAGGCTGGCTTCACTAGCTTTGTGATTACAACTGAATTTGTAAGTTTAACTATGTCTAATTCCACTGTTCCTAATCAAGTAACTTCTAATAAAGCAACCATTTCAATCGCAGGAATTACAGAACCAACAATTCTCCAATACTTTGAAAAGCTCAACGCGGCTGATTTTGAAGCAGCAAGCCAGTTGTTTGCGGCTGAGGGTGTGATGAATGCACCGTTTGAGCCACCGCTGGTAGGACCAGAAGCGATCGCTGCTTATCTGCAAAAAGAAGCAGCAGGCATGGTGCTACAGCCTGAACAAGGAATTACTGAGGAGGTAGACAATAACTATCTTCAAGCACAAGTAGCTGGCAAAGTCCAAACGCCTTGGTTCAGTGTCAACGTCTCTTGGCTTTTTATTCTAGACGCCCAAGAAAGAATTACTTCCGTTACTGTTAAGCTCTTGGCGTCCCCTCAAGAACTGTTAAATCTTCAGCGTTAAGGCATAAACTGCTTGGTCAATCCGTTTTTGAATGAGAATTGAGTTTAGAATTTGCTTCTTCAGGCAGACTTGCTTCTAATTTGAGACAGTTGCGGCCATTCACCTGAAGTCGGTATTCCACTCGGTCCATGAGACGGTTTAGAATTAACCATCCGTAGCCACTTTCCTGCTTATCTTCCGGGGTGGGGGGCAAATAGGTGGAAAGATCAAACCCTTTGCCGTGATCCCAAATCTCTAGAGCAATGTCGCGATCTTTGAGTTCTAAGCGAATCAACACCGGTAGGTTGGGCTGATTGCGGTGGGCATGGCGCACGACGTTAGAATACGCTTCGACTAACACTAGACGGAGGCGATTTGACTGCTTTGGCCAATCCACATGGTTGCCTAGCTCAACTTCTAAGGAGCCTAGCAGCCAGTTTTCAACAATAGTTAAAAACTTCAAGTCGCTGGGTACGTGAAGCTCAGTTCTCATGGACTACAGAACCTCCAGAGAGAGAATGGTTTGGTCATCTTCCTGAATGGGGTTATGCGCTTGAATGCGCTCCAGGAGGGTATTGAGGTTTAAGGGAGTTCGCTCTTGGGTGAGAAGCTGCCAGAGGCCTGTTTGCTGCAACATCGAACTTGCACTCAGAGGAGTGCCATCACCGATCCCTTCTGCGTTAACTGTTGCCTCAGTAATACCATCACTAGTCAGCAGAAATACTTCTCCTGAATTCAGAACTACATTGCCTGCCGCCGCCTTCCAAATAGGTAGAATGCCCAGTGGGACGCCCCGAGTTTTTAAGTAAGTTGGTTCTATTGGTAACGTTTCTGAAGAACTGGCTGAAATCACGGCCTGGTGAGACCATACTAGCGGATAAACGTGACCCGCATTGGCATAGACTAGCTGACCCGTGGCGGGTGTATAACGGGCCAAAACCATTGTAATAAAACAGTTGTTACTGACTAAATCCTCTGACAAGCCGCTGTTTAAGTTCTGCATCACGATATTTGGTTCAGGCGGAGCTTCTTGAGCAAGTTCTCGCCGTAGCACGGAAATAGCACTGGCCATAAATAAAGCGGCTGGGACTCCTTTGCCAGAAACGTCTCCAACCGTCAACCAAATATCGCCTTGCGGATGAACATAGACTTCAAAGAAATCACCACCGACTTCACGTGCTGGATAACAGCAGGCTTGAATCTTGGCTCCCTCAACCTCTGGCCAGCTTTGCCGCAGCAAATTGGTTTGAATTTGGCGAGCAACTTCCAGCTCCGCACGCATTTGTTGCGTCTGCTCTTGAATGAGTTGGTAGAGCTTAGCTTGGGAAATGGCTAGAGCGGCTTGTTCTGCAACCCCTTCAATCAGTTGAATGTCTTCGGGCGGCCAGATAGAGGCTGTACTGTCTTGGTAAAGTGCCAGGACGGCAAGCAGTTCTTGCTGATAAGTCAGCGGAATAACGAGCTGCGCTAGCTCAGGGGATATCACCCCTGTAGGGGCTAGTTGAGTTTGGCGAGTTGTCAGTGCTTGATGAGTGAGTGAGTCGGCCTCAGCTTGGCTACCAGAAAGGTAGTGACTTGAACTTAAGAGTTCTGCTTGGGTGGGGGCTTGGTAGGAAAAGAATTCTGCGGTGAGGCGATCGCTCTCAACAGGCCGTAAGATACAGCAAGTAGCCTCAAAACCACTGCCAATAGTTTCCACAATCGTCTGTAGCATGCTGCGATAGTCTAACGACTCTCGAATCGCACTGGTCATGGCATTAAATAGCGATTCGCGTCTGAGGGCTCGCTGCAACTCATTTGTTCTCTGCTTCAATACTTGATAAGTTTCTGCCGCCTGCTGCACGACTGTTTTCAGCTCATCAGGCATCCAAGGTTTAGTGATGTACTTGAAAACCTTGCCTGTATTGATGGCCTCTACCAAGTCTTCAACATCGGTGTAACCCGTCAAAACAATACGAATCGTATCGGGGAAGCGCTCGACTGTTTTGCTCAGAAATTCCGTGCCGTTCATTCCAGGCATGCGTTGGTCAGAGATGATAATTGCCATCTCTCCCTCTTGATCTAGAGCTTGGAGCGCGTTGAGACCGCTGCTAGCTTTGAAAACTTCAAAATCACGCCGAAAGGTCCGATACAACAAATCTAAGTTGTCGGGTTCGTCGTCTACGACCATCAGTTTGAGCTTGCCCCCACTGCCCTGGCTCATGCGGTACTCCACTTGACAGGTTAATTGTGATGGTGGCTTGAAAGTAGTCAGAGTAACGCTATTCGACTAAGAATCAAACAAGCGGACAGAACAGAGCAGCGAGTTGCAAGCTGGTCCCGGCACCTCGGCCACACATCATCTCAAATTCAAAAGTACCCTAGATTAGGGGAACCCTAACAGATAAAACTCAAATTCTAGAGAAACGAGTATAGGTTAAAACGGGTTACGCAGCTCAAACTTGAGCCTAAAAAAGTCCCACCCACAACCGACCTAAACGAATTGCGATCGCGTCACTAAAATGGGCAGGACAAAGGATAAACTCACGCCTGGAGGAAGTTTGAGGTTAGTCGCTCCCAGACCGGAGAGTAGACAAAGTAACGGCTAGTTTAGCCAACTAGACCAGAACGGAGAGCGCGAACTGCGGCTTGAGTCCGGTCATCCGCACAGAGTTTGTTGAGAATGTTGCGGACGTGGGTTTTCACAGTGCCAACCGTGATGTAGAGTTTTTCGGCGATCGCCGCATTGCTACAACCTGCCACAATCAGCTCTAGAACTTCTAGCTCCCGCTCGGTCAAGGGGTAAGCTTCAATCATTTGGCTGTATTCGTCATCAGCAGCGTTGATCGCAACTGTGTGAATTTCGCTGGGGATGCTGCTAACGGTTTGAGACGAAGGCTGGCGGGTTTGTTGCAGCACCACACGAGCGATCGCTGGATCAATCCAGCTATTGCCTTCGTTGGTAACTCTCAGCGCTTCTAGCAGCCGATCTACATTCACGTCTTTCATGCAATAAGAGTCAGCTCCAGCCGCAAAAGCTGCTAGAACGGCGTCCTCGTTGTCATTCATGGTCAAAATCATGACCTTAGTGGTGGATGGCTCAGGGGAATCTGACTCAGCCAGCATTTGCTTAAATCGTCTGGTTAGTTCGATTCCATCCATATCGGGCAAGCCGATATCCACAATTGCTACATCGGGTTTAGCAGTTTCTAGTAACTTTAATCCTTCAGTACCGGTGGCAGCCTCACCAATAACTTTAACTGCGCCCCGTTGCTGGAGAGCGGTCCGTAGGCCCACTCGTGTCAAATCATGGTCTTCAATCAGGGCAACTTGAATTTCGTTCATAATCAGCTTTGCAATTCTTATAAATAAGAAGGTGAAAGTAGTTTTTCACACAAAAGGAACTAGCTCAAGCTTATCCGTCCGGTGTTGAAATAATCTATCTATCGATAGTAGGAACGGGCTGAACTATTCCGATAATAGATCTTGCTGTCAAAAATGTATGGTTAAGCTTCATTGTGTACTCGTTATCCCTTGAAGTTAACATCACCCGATCTATCCACCGCTTTATCCACCTTGAGTCCCTGCTCTGGCTAGCGAAGGAGTGTTTGTAGAGCATGAGGGACCTTGAGTGAAACAGCCGGAAGCGTTCAGAATTTGTTGAGGCTGAGCGATTTGTTTACAGTATTTAGTACAAGGACTGGGAATAGTCGATACTGAACCAAAGCCAGCTAAGAGCGGATTGCTGATAGCCAATCGTTATGGAAGAGATTCTCAAAATCTTAGTGGTTGACGATGATGAAGCAGACCGGATGGCGGTGCGTCGGGCACTCCAAGCTGCGGGTCTGTCGCTAGAGCTATCAGAGGTAGGTAGTTACAGTGCCGCGATCGCGCTTTTACAGCAACAATCCTTCGATGGCGTTCTCCTGGATTACCAATTACCTGACGGCAATGGCTTAACTTTAGTCCGCACCGCGCGCGAGCAAGGAGTTCAAACTGCTTTCATTGTTCTAACCAATCAGGGGGATGAGCAAGTAGCCGTTGAGCTGATGAAGGCAGGCGCTTCTGATTATCTGCCTAAAGCGAAACTGGCTCCAGAAAGTTTGTCCCGTAGCCTCCATAATGCGATTCGTCTGTGTCGTGCTGAAATTCAGGCTACGGCAGCCAACCAAAAATTGCGAGAAAGTGAAGCTCGCTTCCGCTCGTTGGTGCAAAACTCTTCTGACATCATCACCATTTTGGAGTCGGACAGCACAATTCGCTATGTCAGCCCCTCGATCGAGCGAATTTTAGGCTACCCTCCTGAAACCCTCATCGGTCAATCAGCTTTTAAGTACACTCATCCCAGCGAGGTGGCTAGGCTTCAGACCACTTTTACTCAGATTTTGGCCCAGCCTGGAATTGCGGCTCCTTTAGAATTCCGCATCCAGCATGCTCAGGGGCATTGGATTGACATAGAAGTGGTGGCGAATAACCTGCTGCAAGATGCAGGTGTGAGCGGAGTCATTCTCAATTCGCGCGATATTACTGAGCGCAAGCAGCTAGAGCAGGCGTTACGAGCAAGCGAAGGGCGATTTAGACGCTTGGCCGAAGCCAATATGATTGGGGTAATCACTGCCAGACTGACGGGCGAGATTACGGAGGCTAATGAAGCTTTCCTGGAGATGGTGGGCTACACCAGAGAGGAGTTGCAGTTAGGCCAAGTGCGTTGGGCAGCCATGACTCCCCTGGCCTACCAAGAGATGGATGCTTGGGCGATCGCGCAATTGCAAACTGCTGGAGTGTGCTCGCCCTGGGAAAAGGAGTATATCCGCAAAGATGGCAGTCGGGTTTCGGTGCTGATCGGGGCAGCTTTGTTGGAGTCGGGGCAGGAGACCGTCTGCTTTGTCTTAGACATCACCCATACTAAGCAGACCGAAACCGAGCGAGAAGACCTGCTGCAGCAACTAGAAACCGAGCGAGGCCGCTTGGAAGCAGTCCTAAGACAAATGCCAGCGGGCGTGATTATTGCGGAGGCTCCCTCTGGGAAACTAGTGCTGGGTAATGAGCAAGTTGAGCAAATTTGGCGTCATTCATTTTTGCCTGCCGAGCAAATTGCGCAATATCAAGACTACCAAGGATTTGATGCGGAGGGCCGCCCCTATCAGTCACTAGATTGGCCACTGGCTCGTTCCATTGCTCATGGTGAAGTCATCACAGACGAGGAAATTCGCATTCTACGGGGAGATCAAACCTGGGGTGTGATGCGGGTTAGTTCTAGCCCCATCCGCGATCGCGACAACAATATTGTGGCTGGAGTTGTGATCTTCTACGATGTCACCGAGCGCCAGCAGGCAGAAGCCACCTTGCGTCAGCAGTTTGAGCAATTGCAGGCGATTTATCACATTACCAATACAGTCAGTCACGCGGCTGCGCTCGAAGATATTTACGCAGCTGCTTTAGGGGGATTTCAACAAGCCCTCAAAGCCGATCGCACGGCTGTACTGATTTTAGATAGCGATCGCGTCATGCGTTTTCAGGCTTGGCGACAGCTATCGGATACTTATCGGCAAGCGACTGAAGGCCGTTCTCCTTGGCCTACCGATGCCGCAAGCCCCCAGCCGATTTGGGTGGCAAATGTGGAAACTGAGCTAACCGAAGAACCTTTACAGTCGGTGATTTTGCAAGAAGGCATTCGTGCGATCGGTTTTATGCCACTAATCGCTCAGGGGCAATTGTTGGGCAAATTCCTGCTTTGCTACGATACACCCCATCACTTTACTGAAGAGGAAATTCAACTCGCCCAAACCATTGCTAATCACGTCGCCTTTGCCAAAGAACGCAAGCGCAGAGAGGCGAAAATCCTAGAGCTAAATCGTGTCTTGCAGCGACGAGTGGATGAATTGCAGACGTTGTTTGATGTGCTGCCCATTGGCATTGGCATCGCAGACGAGCCTAGCTGTGAAAATATTCGAGTCAACCCCTACTTTGCCAAGCTGCTAGAGATGCCGTTGGATGGTACTACTTCTTTAAGTAGTCCAAATTTAAGCAACCCAACTGGTGCAAAGTCTACTCAATTCAGAGTTTTGCAGAATGGTCAAGAATTAGCAGCTCATGAGTTACCGCTGCGCTACGCTGCCGCGACAGGTAGAGAGGTTTTAGATACAGAGATTGACATTGTCCACAGTAATGGGCGAGTCATCAAGCTGTTGGAATATGATGCACCGCTGTTTGATGAGCAGGGAAATGTGCGAGGGTGTGTGGGTGCATTTCTCGACATTACAGAGCGCAAGCAAGCGGAGGAGTCACAGCGATTTTTGGCGGAAGCGAGCACGCTACTAGCGGCTTCTCTAGACTATCAAACCACCCTGGAAAATTTGGCTCAGTCACTGGTGCCGCGTTTAGCCGATTGGTGTGTAGTGGATGTGGTTGCAGAGGACCAAACTCTACGGCAAGTGGCGATCGCCCATACCAACCCTAAGAACGTTGCATGGGCGGCTGAGGTGTATCGGCGCTATCCCCCTGCCCCCAGCGCTTCTAGAGGAACAGCGAACGTCATTCGCACTGGAAAATCTGAGTTTTATCCAGAAATAGACGATGCCTTGCTGACAGCAATGGCCCAAGATGCAGAGCATCTAGCCTTGTTGCGACAGGTGGGCTTCAGCTCAGCCATGCTAGTGCCGTTGATGGCTCGCGATCGCACTTTGGGGGTCATTTCTCTCGTGAGTGCAGAATCGGGTCGGCGTTATACCCCAGCCGATCTCGCTTTAGCAGAAGATCTAGCCCGCCGAGCTGCTCTAGCTGCAGACAATGCGCGGCTGTATCGAGAAGCCCAAGAAGTTGGGGAAAACCTACGACAGGCAATTCTGATTTTGGGTGAGCAGCAACAGCAGTTGCGGACGTTGCAACGGCTAACAAATCTATTGAATCAGCGCTTAGCCGACTTGCCTGGATTGTTGCAGACAATGGTGCGCTCGGTCTGTGGAGCTATACCCGGAGCTGAGTTTGGCTTGATTGCGCTGCGTAACCCTCAACGCGATCTGCTGGAGCTAACCGCTAAAGTCGGTGTGGGCATGGAAAAGCTGCAACTCGATGGTTCTGACATTCGCAATGGATTTCTGGGTCAAGTTTTTCTGACCGGAGAATCGCTACTCCTGCAAGGTGAATCGCTGCGAGAATATGGCTCTGAGGAAATGCCTGCTTCCATTTATGCAGTAGCGATCGAGTCGGCTCAGGCAGGTCGCTTGGGTGTACTAGCGATCGGCAATTGGCAAGACCTCCAAGCCTTTGATGATGAAGATCAACGATTATTAGTGGCTTTTGGCGAGCAAGCGGCGATCGCAATCAACAATGCTCGTTTGATCAATGTTTTGGAGGAACGCGAAGAGCGCTTAGCGGTGCAGAATGACATTTTGGCTCGTCAGAACTCGGAGCTAGAACGGCAACGCCAACAAATTCAACTGCAAAATCTCCAACTCTTAGAAGCGGCTCAGCTCAAATCTCAGTTTCTAGCCACTATGTCCCATGAGCTGCGAACTCCAATGAACGCGATCATTGGCTTCTCACAATTATTGCTCCGCCAGCACCAGGAAAGACTAAGTGCCCCTCAACAAGACATGGTGGAGCGAATTCTCAATAACGGTAAGAATTTGCTGGCGCTAATTAACGATATTCTCGACCTCTCCAAAATTGAAGTGGGCCGTCTGGAACTGAAACTAGAAGAAATTAACTTGGAGCACCTAGTCAAAGCGACCACCGAAGAGTTGCGATCGCTAGCTGAGCAAAAGAATCTAGATTTGTCGGTCAGCACTGACTTGGTGAATCCTGGCATTATCAATGACAGTATGCGGTTGCGCCAAGTCTTGGTAAATTTGCTGTCTAATGCGATTAAGTTTACTGAGTCGGGCAGCGTCAAGGTGATGGCGTGGGAAGTTTCAGCCAACTGCGTGGCGATCGCGGTTCAAGACACTGGAATTGGCATTGCTCAATCAGATTTGCAACACATCTTTGAAGAGTTTCGCCAAGTAGACCAAACCACAACCCGCAAACATGGGGGCACAGGATTAGGCCTAGCGATTACAGACTGGTTGGTGCAAATGATGAATGGCTCGATTACAGTCGAAAGTGTTGTGGGGCAGGGTTCAACTTTCCGAGTAGAACTACCGCGTCAAGTCAGCTCTCACCGCTAAACTGTTTAAGCTTGGCGAGATTTTACTCGGCTATTCAAATGGAGTTGAATCGTAACGATGGTTCCTCCACCTGGGTTGCTTTCTATAGAAATTTGACCACCATGTAGATCCAGGCATCTTTTAACCATTGTTAGCCCTAGCCCAGTACCAGGAATATTTCCCACATTTTCAGCTCGCTGAAATGGTTCAAACAAGTGATTTTTGGCTTCTGCTGGAATACCAATTCCGGTATCTCTAACCTGAAAAATCACTGTCTCATCCGCACAAATCAGCTCGAAATAAATATCATTACCTTCAGGCGAATATTTAATCGCATTCGAAAGTATATTGGTCAAAATGTGTCTGAGTAATTTTTTATCTAAAAAGGTCTGAACACAGTCGCCTTGCTGATGAAGAACAATCCGATGTTTTAGACCTGCATTAAATTGCATTTCTTCCACAACGATTTGACAAAATTCTTCCAAATCTAAAGGAGCTGGGTCAAACTTCAGGCTTCCTCCCTCGACTCGACCCACGGCTAATACGTCACTAAGCAATTGATCCATTGAGCGGATCGCATTTTGAATAACGTACAAGTACTCCCGTCTGCGCTCCTCAGGTAGATCGTGTTTTTCTTGTTCGAGGAGTTGGGCGGCAGACAAGATCGAAGTCATAGGGTTTCTAAATTCGTGAGCTGCCATAGACCAAAAACGGGATTTCAGCTCACTCAGTTCTCTCTCTTTTTCCAAAGCCACTCGAATCGCTTCTTCCGAGATTCGTCTGCGTAAAGCAACTTCAATCGCGACTTGTAAATCTCTGGCATCAAATGGTTTCAGAATATAACCAAAAGGCTCAGTTGCTTTGGCTCGCTGCAAGGTGGCTTCATCGGCGTAAGCAGTGAGATAAATTACTGGAATATTAAAATCTGCTCGAATTTGTTCTGCGGCTTCAATGCCGTCTAATTCACCCTTGAGTTGAATATCCATCAACACTAAGTCGGGTCGTATTTCTGCTGCCTGCTTAATGGCTTCCTCTCCAGAGGCAACCGTTATAGGCACCACGTAACCTAGTTTTTTGAGTCTTTTCTCAATATCCCTGGCAACAATTCTTTCGTCTTCCACTACTAAAATTCTTTCATTGGCCATTTTTCTCAGTCCTTCCGATATTGCCTATTTCAGAAAACGTAATTACAAAAGCTGTGCCATTGCTTCTATCCAGCGCGATCGCCCCATCCAACTGTTCTGTGAAGACACACACCAACTCCAAACCCAAGGATTCAGTGTTGCGAAAGTCAATATCTTCCGGAAATCCCATGCCATTATCCCGAACAATTAAAGTGAATTGATTGTCATTTCCTGAGGTGATGCTGATTTGAATTTCATTGTCTGGATTTGATCCTGAAAAAGCATGCTTTAAGGCATTTGAAACTAATTCATTAATAATGAGGCCACAAGGAATTGCTGTATCAATATTTAGCCAAACTCCAATAGCATTGGTCGTCAAGGTAACAGTTGAAGCAAAAGCAACATAGGAACGAATTAAATTTTCTGTCAAATCGCGAATATATTCATCAAAGTTTATTTTTAGTAAGTTGCTGGACTGGTAAAGCTTTTCGTGAATCAGTGCCATCGAGCGAATGCGGTTTTGGCTGTCGTTAAACAATGCCAAGATCTTGTCATCTTTGACATAATCAGATTGCAGTCTCAAAACGCTAGAGATGACTTGCAAATTGTTTTTGACCCGATGGTGAATTTCCTTCAACAGCACTTCTTTTTCTTTCAAAGAAAGCTTTAGCTGTTCTTCTGCCCGTTTGCGCTCGGCTAATTCGTTTTGGACTTGGTGATAGAGTTCAGATTGCTGAATGGCGATCGCCATATGCGTGGCTAGTTGCTTGAGTAACTCAACCTCAAATTGTCGCCAGCGTCTAGGGCCTGCACAATGGTAGGCACACAACAACCCCCACAAATGCTCGCCTTGCAAGATTGGGACTACGAGGCTAGCGCGGATGTCATACAAGACCAAAATATCAATATGGCATTGAGTTAAACCCGCTCTATAGATATCTTCGGTGACTTGAGTGCGTCCTTTTTTGTAGGCTTGGGCATAATTTTGACCGAAGCAGGTATCTCGAATGTTGCTGTTGAGGGCAGGCCTCCAACCCTCTGCTACTGATTCGACGACAACAGTGCCGCTCATGTCTGGATTGAAGCGGTAGATAATCACTCGGTCCGTCTGCAAAAAGCGTCGGACTTCATTCACAGCAGTCTGAAGAATTTCGTTTAAGTTGAGAGACTCCCTGATATGGAGTGCCATCGCTGTCAGAATTTGGCTGCACTGTAGCTGCTCGAGTAACTCTGCTGGATTTTCTAAGAGTTGTGTTTCTAGGTCAGTATGCCAATTTTGAGTTCGTTGGTTTTTTTCGACTTCAAAATCCTCAATCGATCGCTGTAACTGTGCCACAGCGCTGCGCATTTCGACGAGATCTAAGCTGTAAAGGAAGCTGGTTGGGGAAATAACGCTCAATAACTCTCCAGCTTCACCAGAGACGCCCAGGCGCTGCACCCGCTGTTGTTGCATTTCCCAGTAGGCCACCAACACAGACTCTGAAGCCGGGAAGCATGGTAGCGCAGCGCTCATAACCTCTTGGGTTGGGATCCGCGATAAATCGAGTCCTAAAGCCCAAAGCTGGATGATGTGCCGTTCCAGAATGATGCCTACGGGTGTCGGCATCTCATGCGCGGGAGTGGTTGCGCTCAACACTACATAATCAACTCGATGTGCGAGCATGAGCTGGGCTAAATCCAGCAATGTAGTGGTCACAGGAGCTTGAACTGCCGGAGCAGCTGCCAGCTCTACTAGCGGCTTGGATTTCAGCAATTCATCTAGCTGTAATACATTCCGAATGCTGGCGGGTGTGACTAGCCCCACCCATTGGCCTTGCGGGTCTACGATGGGCAAATGCTGAATTTGATGTTGCCGTAGGAGCGCCAGGGCAGTAAAAACATCTTGATGCTCGGTCTGATTTAGAGCGATCGCCGGTCGCTGCATGACCTGATCAACCCTAGTCTCTGCCAAGTTTTGATTTGTAGTAATTGCCTGGATCGCCTCTCGCTCGGAAAACACGCCTAGTAGCTGTGAGCCGTCAACCACCAGAATGGCGCTAGCGCGGGCTTCACCCATTAAAACGATGTTACGTGACAGTTCTAAACTGGGTAGCACGCAGCTACTCTGGGCTTTGCTCATCATGGCAATTACCTCTGCCACTGAGGTGTCAGGAGATGCCGTTAAAGGACGCCGATCGATCGCAGTCTCTAAAGCCAGTGGAGAGGTTAACGGATCTTGTGCTTGCATAGTTGAGCAGGTGGTTGTTGCAGGCTAGCTACTAAGAGCGATCGTCGATACGACCCGTTATCTTTTAGGTTGAGTTTTTCTTACGGTACCTTGTTAGAAAAGCTTGCTCAATGACCTTTTTGGAGATAAAAAGTGGCGCAAAGAGTTAAAACTGCTCAGGCTGCATATGTCTAAGGGCAAGTCAGTCTGGCTGCCGTTCGGCCAACCGGAGTTTTGCGGAACGCGATCGCGGATTGTTCTCCAGTTCGTCTGGTTGGGGCAAGATGGGCTTTTTGGTCAGCACTTTGAGCAAGGGTGAATCGCGCAATCTGTGTTTCACTAAGCGATCTTCCAAGCTATGAAAACTAATCACGCCAATTCTGCCCTCCGGTTCTAACCAACCCGGTACAGTGTCAAGAAATGTTTCTAAAACCTTGAGTTCTTGATTCACCGCAATCCGCAACGCTTGAAATACTCTAGTTGCGGGATGAATGCGGCCATAGCGATAGGAACGGGGGACACAACGCGCGATCGCTTCTGCCAATTCTGTCGTGGTTTGGAAGGGTCGTCGCTCCACAATATTGCGGGCAATGCGGCGCGACAGCCGCTCTTCGCCATAGTTATAGAAGATATTCGCTAGTTCTACCTCATCCCCAAAATTAATCAACTCAGCGGCGGTGAGGTCTTGGCGTTGGTCCATTCGCATGTCGAGGCTGGCTTCGTGACGAAAACTGAACCCCCGATCGGGAATATCAAACTGGGCCGAACTTACGCCTAAATCAGCAATGATGCCATCGAATCGCACTTTTCCGGGGTCGTAAGTGGCGAAGTTGCGATGGTAGAACTGGACGCGATCGCCAAACTCAGCCAAATTTGCTTGCGCGGCAGCGATCGCTTGTTCGTCTTGATCTAAGGCTGTGACGCGGACATCCGGTGCGGCTTCTAGGATTAAGCGGCTGTGCCCGCCGCCACCCACGGTCACATCTAAATAATGGCCCCCCGCTCGGACTTCCAAGCCTGCAATCAGTTCTCGGCTCAGCACTGAGACATGGACAAAGGCTGGAGTGTCCGAGTTGAGCAGTTCTTGGGAGTCCGTGGTCATGCTGGGTCCTTACCGTCGATAGATCGCTGTAGGCGCTACTTGGCGTAATTTCTTTTCTCTATTTTTGGTGTGCTTGTTCAGCAGCAGGATGTAAGTCTGCTCAGGAAATTCCATGCCATCGGCAATCTGATCAATAAATTTTTGATCGACCTGATCGCTGTTGGTCTCCCAAAACCGCTGCTGGCGCTTCACCGCCAATACATAAAAAGCTTCTTCGGGAAAGTAATGCATCACTTTCCGCACCAAGTATGCCTCTTTCAATTGATCATACCGAGCTAACTGCGTTACCAGAGATTTAATCGCCTCCGCTGAGTAATCATGGGCTTGAAATTCGTCACTGGCTTGTACAGAAGAGCGCTCTCGTCGGGCCAACATCAGGGTTTCGTAGTGCTGTTCCGCCCGTTTCTGATAAATCTGAATTTGCTCTGTTTGCCCTTGCTGGTACAAAAAATTCAGAATCAGTTCGTATCCCGATGAGGCCCAGTCGAACCGAGCCGCGATCGCCTTTTCGATGTGCTCAATGCCTGCTGCTTCTTGCTGCTCTAGCAACACTTGCCCGAGAGTGTAATGAGCAGCAGCATGCTCAGGGTCCATCGTCAGCACTGCTTCTAACAGAGGAATTGCAGCGGCTGAGTCCCGGACTTCTAAAGTTAATCTGGCTCGCTCCCAAGCTGCTTCTAGCGTCAAAGGCTGACTTTGAGCTTGGGTTTCTAGAACTTGCAACTGTTTCTGGCATTCCTGAAGGTGGGCATATCGCTGCCGCCAAGAAGTTGCCATCTGCTCCTGCCATTGGCGATCGAAATGAGCTGTGAGCTGAGTCAAGGTTGACCCTAACAGCACTCTGGCAGCACTGACCGATACAGGCTGGGGTAGTGTCAGGGGGTGATCAGGTGAGAGCGAGACACCTAGGGCAGAAAGGCGATCGCTGAGGCAAGGATGGGTATCGGCATAATCAGTTTTACAGGCTAGGGCATGGTTGAGCCATTGCTTAGCAGTTGCAGGCTCCGCAGGCTGGCGTAGGGCTGTGGTCAAGTTGGTAAAGGCGGTGGCAGGTGGCTCAATCTGCTGCTCTACCTGTTGGTAAATTTTAGGCCAATAGGCACTTTCCAAGAATTGAGCTTGAATATTCACGTTAATCAGGGCAGCGGCAGCATGATTTGCTCCTGCTAACTCGGCGGCACAGCGATCGGCTTCATATTCGTTATTGCGGGCGAGGACAAACGAATAAGCATTAAAGAACGGCGCATGCCAGTTAAAAAATCGTTCAAACAGGAACCAAGAACCCTGCTGTTCGCTGTGCTGTAGTCGCTCAAATAGTTGGGCATAGGTTTTACGAACACGATAGATCCAACCTGAGAAGCGACTGTGATTCCCGGAGAGGTGACCCAGTTCGTGAGCCAGCACTGCCCGGAATTGCTCTAGGGAAAGGGCTTGCAGCAACGGCAGACCCAACAGCAAGTAATTTTTTTGCCAACCCAACATGCCGAGGCGAGGAACTTGCGCGACAGCCGCGTTGAATTCCTCGGTCACTAACACATGATGAAAACGGGGAGCTTGTAGTTTTGTGGTGAGTTCGTCTAGCAGCGCGAACAGTTGGGGAGCCTGCTGTCGAGACAGAGGTAAGCCTGTAGGTGGTGGAAAGGTGACCCAGAGCGATCGCAGCGCAATTAAAGCTGGAATCAAGACCAGAATTGCCAGCTTGATCATGGCGGTATGAATACGACCGCTGAAAATCATGAACCAAGCGATCGCCGCAAACACAGCCAATAGCCCAGCAATTACAGCAAAGATATAGACATATCCTAGGACTGCCAACAAACCCACTCGCATTCTGTAAGTGGCAGGCTGCTGGCGAGCCAATTTTTCTAAACGCTGGATTAATGCTTCAAACTTTTCTTCTGTCCAAGCCATAGCCCCTCTTTCGCCTCAGCAACTGAAGACTGTAATTGGAAATCCTCCATCAGATTTCCCAGCCAACTCTTCAATTCAAGTAGGCGGATTTACTGAATTGGTGGTGCATTGATACTGCTGAATGGGGCTGCGATCGCCTTAACCCATCAATCGTGCTTGATAGTGATAGTTCACAAAATCAATCGGGCTAGCTGAATCACAGCCAATTTTGGGAGCCGCGACTCTCTATAATTAAGAAAATGCAATAAATTGAGTACATAACAGACCGTGCCCATCCGCCACGCTTAGTGACGAGTTGTAGCGACGATTCGGAGAAAAATTTCTTCGTGATGCGCTGCTGACTTGCCATTAACCACAAACCACTGATAGGTGCGGTTGCCGAAACGACGTAAAGGGGAGACTGCTCACCGATGGCAAAGATTGAAACCCGCACAGAACCCATGGTTTTGAACATGGGGCCTCACCATCCCTCCATGCATGGTGTGTTGAGGTTGGTTGTTACCCTGGACGGGGAAGATGTGGTGGACTGCGAGCCAGTGATTGGCTACTTGCACCGTGGCATGGAAAAAATTGCCGAGAACCGTACCAACATCATGTACGTCCCTTACGTCAGCCGTTGGGACTATGCAGCCGGGATGTTTAATGAAGCGGTGACGGTGAATGCTCCCGAGAAGCTGGCTGATATTGCCGTACCCAAGCGAGCCAGCTATATCCGCGTGATCATGCTGGAGCTGAACCGCATTGCTAACCACTTGCTGTGGCTTGGCCCATTCCTAGCAGACGTAGGAGCACAAACTCCCTTCTTCTACATCTTCCGCGAACGGGAAATGATTTATGACCTGTGGGAAGCTGCGACTGGCTACCGCATGGTTAACAACAACTACTTCCGCATTGGTGGAGTTGCTGCTGACTTGCCCTACGGTTGGGTAGACAAGTGCGAAGACTTCTGCGATTACTTCCTACCCAAAGTGGATGAGTACGAGCGCCTGATCACCGACAACCCCATTTTCCGCCGTCGGGTTGAAGGCTTGGGCACCATTAGCCGCCAAGAAGCGATTAACTGGGGTCTTTCTGGCCCCATGCTGCGGGCTTCTGGCGTGAAATGGGACTTGCGTAAGGTTGATCACTACGAGTGCTACGACGACTTTGACTGGGATGTGCAGTGGGAAACCGCAGGCGATTGCTTTGCCCGCTACATCGTGCGGATTCGGGAGATGCGTGAATCGGTCAAGATTATTCGTCAGGCGATCGCGGGCTTGCCCGGTGGCCCCTACGAAAATCTAGAAGCTAAGCGGATGTCGGCGGGTCCCAAATCTGAGTGGAACGAGTTTGACTACCAATTTATTGGTAAGAAGATTGCTCCCACCTTTAAGATCCCCTCGGGCGAACACTACGTCCGAGTCGAGAGCGGTAAAGGCGAATTGGGGATTTACATCGTCGGGGACGACACGGTTTTCCCTTGGCGTTGGAAAATTCGGGCGGCTGACTTCAATAACCTACAAATTTTCCCCCACATTGTCCGTGGCGTGAAGGTTGCGGATATTGTGGCAATTTTGGGTAGCATCGACATCATTATGGGATCGGTCGATCGCTAACTCTCCAGTCATACATTAGTTTCTACGCTGTAATCCGGCAATCGCATGGGGTGGGTGAACAACCTGCTCCATTTTTTTGTGGCTTTTCCTGTAGCTAGTTCAAGTCAAGGTTCAGTAATGTTCCATAGGTTCACCTAGCTGGGTGAGGCGATCGCTCCCGTGAAAGTCATAGAACTTAAGTATTAATTCTTAGTTCAGCACTCAATTTCAACAGCTCTATGGTTCTGAATCAACGCTACGAGTTGGAGCTGTTAGCCAAGCAAGATTGGTTGCGATTTGGACAGCGTTGGTGCCGTTGACCCATTGAGCCGATTCCCCCAACCCTGGCTTTAGAGAGGTTTTTGACTAATTATGGTCAAGCTTGAAACCAAAACCGAACCCATGATTCTCAACATGGGGCCACATCATCCTACCACTCACGGCTGCTTTCGCTTAGTCGTAACTCTGGATGGCGAAGAGGTGGTAGATTGCGAACCCGTGATTGGTTATCTGCATCGCGGCATGGAAAAGATTGCTGAGAACCGTACCAACCTCATGTACGTGCCCTACGTCAGTCGTTGGGACTATGGGGCGGGCATGTTTAATGAAGCCGTGACGGTGAATGCACCCGAAAAGCTGGCAAATATCCCAGTGCCCAAGCGCGCCAGCTATATCCGGGTGATCATGCTGGAACTAAACCGCATTGCCAATCACTTACTGTGGCTGGGGACGTTCGCGCATGATTTAGGATTGGGTACCCAACCGATTTGGATTTTTCGCGAGCGAGAAATGATTTATGACCTGTGGGAAGCCGCGACTGGTTACCGCATGGTCAACAACAACTACTTCCGCATCGGGGGAGTGGCCGCTGACTTACCCTACGGTTGGATAGATAAGTGCCAAGACTTTTGTGATTATCTGGGGCCACGTTTAGAAGAGTACGAGCGGGTCGTAACCAACAACCCAATCTTCCGCCACCGGGTTGAAAGTGTGGGCACGATTGGTCGAGCCGAAGCGTTGAACTGGGGACTTTCTGGCCCCATGTTACGAGCGACTGGCGTGAAATGGGATCTCCGCAAAGTTGATCACTATGAGTGTTATGACGACTTTGACTGGGACGTGCAGTGGGCGACAGAAGGAGATTGCTTTGCTCGCTACCGCGTCCGTTTAGGGGAAATGCGCGAGTCGATCAGAATCTTGCGCCAAGCGATCGCGGGATTACCCGGTGGCCCTTACGAAAACCTAGAAGCCCAAAGAATCACTGCAGGCCCAAAATCTCAATGGAATGAGTTTGACTACCAATTCATTGGCAAGAAAATCGCTCCCACCTTTAAAGTTCCTGCCGGAGAACACTATGTCCGAGTCGAGAGCGGTAAAGGTGAATTGGGTGTCTATTTAATTGGGGATGATAGCGTTTTCCCTTGGCGTTGGAAAATTCGCGCCGCTGATTTCAACAATCTGCAAATCTTGCCTCACTTACTACGTGGAGTCAAAATCGCTGACATTATGGCAATTTTGGGCAGCATCGACATCATTATGGGTTCAGTCGATCGCTAATTCATGTGGCTCACTGCATCAGAAAATGTTGATGGTTCCTATAGTGGCTTCTAGGAGAGTTTTTTAGCTTGGCCGCAGAAACATCTCCCAATCTCAGGAAAACGCATTTTTGTAGCAGAGGCAGTCATGAATTCGATTGGATACCGTTTGGAGCAGTACACAATCAAACGCCCTCAAGAAGTTTTGATTGTCCATGCCGAAGTTGAGGGAGAACCAGATGAAATTACGATTTTTAAGGGTTTTTCTAGTTCCCTCGTGCGCCCTACCGCTTTTGATCCCGAAGTACCGATGTTACCGGAGGGGGCCAAAATTGTGGCGATCGATCGCCTAAAAAGCCCTTATACACCGCAGTCCCCGGTTTATTTAGCCCAAGGGCTAACTTGGGAGCAGATGCAGGTTTTGTTATCCCAGGTAGGCGTTTAGATGGCTACTTTACGTAAAGATAACTAGTTAATTTTAAGAATCGGTGAATTCCTTACGGATTTTCCGTAATTCCTCCGAAGGAGGGTGAAGATACGCTCTAACCTCTTTCTGTGCCTCAAGGCCTATGCAGGTTCAAAACCCCAGTTCTCCTCACAGCTACGAAATCGCGGTGCCTCAGCCGCATCTATCCAAGCGATCGCTCACTTCCGAAGCAAGTTTTCAGAGGGTGAAACAGTGGGTGCATGGTGCGAGCATTCGTCGCAAAATTGGTTCTGGCTATGCAGTCGCGATCGGGGTAGCCCTGCTAGGCACAACTGCTGGGTTAACCGTGGGGGACTACTACCAAAATCAAGCGCAGAAACAACTCACTCGTGCTGTGAAGCAAGAGCAACTGCTGAGTGAGCTGCAACGAAATGTACTGCATATGCGCTTGCACCACCACGAGTTTGTGCCGCTCCTAGAAAAACCCGCACTGTTTGAGGCCAAGCACGATCATTTCCTCAGCCATATTGATAAAACTCAGAAGATTCTGCCAAGCCTGCAATCTGTAGCTGCAACTGAGAATTCACTTACTCTCACCCAATTTTTGCAATCAAGTCAGGGGATCGTGCGTGACTACTTCCAGCAAATGGAGGTGTTTCTGAGGGAGACAAATCCCCAAGAGCTTTCAACTACAGAACTCAAAGCTAAGCAGGCTTGGTTGCTTCAGTTTTCTACTAGCGAAGCTTCGCTCAAGTTTGATGGTCTTTTAGATAACTTAGTTCAACTGATTGAAAGCAACCGTCAGGAACAGCAGCGGGCAGAAGTGGCTTTAGCCGATGCCAAAACCCTGCGGACTGAAATCATTGCCCTAAGCATGGTGCTTTCCGTTAGCATTGCGGCTATTTTGGCAGTTTTGACGAGTCGGGCGATCGCTCGTCCCCTAGAGTCTGTCACCAAGGTAGCTCAGCGAGCCACTAAGGAATCGAACTTTGAGCTGCAAGCGCCCATTACCACCCAAGATGAAGTCGGCTTGTTAGCAGCGGCCTTGAATGGGTTGATGCAGTGCGTCACCGAGCATACCCACGAACTGCAAACCGTACATCAAACGCTAGAGAAACGAGTAGAAGAACGCACAGCAGAACTTTGGCGCAAGAATGAACAGTTGGCAGAGGCTCACGACCATCTGCAACAGTTGAATGGCGAGCTGGTATCTCAAGCTCATGAGCTACATCAAGCCCTGCAAGAGCTACGTCAAACCCAAGCTCAGTTGATTCAAACCGAGAAAATGTCGAGCTTGGGCCAAATGGTGGCAGGATTTGCCCACGAAATCAATAATCCCATTACTTTCGTGGCAGCCAACCTCAACTATGCCAACACCTATATGACGCAATTGATTAGCCTGGTGCAGCTTTATCAGCAGCAATATCCTCATCCTCCTGCGGTTCTCCAAGCACAAATTTCTGACTTAGATGTTGGGTTTGTAGTGGATGACTTGCCTAAAGTTTTGGCTTCGATGCAAGCGGGAACCGATCGGATTCGCCAACTCGTTCTGTCGCTGCGCAACTTTTCGCGCTTAGATGAAGCAGAGATGAAGCCAGTCGATATCCATCAAGGCATCGACAACACACTGTTAATTCTGAATCATCGGTTGGCTCCAGAGATTTCAGTTGTCAAGCAATACAGCGAGCTGCCCTTAGTTGAGTGCTATCCAGCGCAGCTCAATCAAGTGTTCATGCATCTGCTAAATAATGCGATTGATGCACTGGTATCTGATGCACTGGTATCGCAATCAAGTCAGGCGAGGAAGCAAATTACCATTGAAACTGAGGTACTGAAATTTAATCAAATAAAAATCTGTATTGCAGATAACGGTCCAGGTATTTCCAGCGAGTTCAGTAGCAAACTATTTGATCCGTTCTTTACCACCAAACCCGTGGGACAAGGCACAGGATTAGGCTTAGCGATTTGCTATCAAATTATAGAAAAGCATCACGGCAAAATTGAGGTTGCTTCTGAGATAGGGCGAGGTGCAAAGTTTATGATTACCTTGCCAATTCAAGCGATTTCTTCTGCTAATTCAGCGGCATTGCCAGCGAAGGAATTTGTTGAAGCGATCTAAATCAAGCTAGGGACGACCCAAGCCGCTCCTCAATGACTTTGCAGATGCAGGTTACAACCCTAATCCAAGTGGCGATCGCGTTTTAGATCGTGCTTGCACTAGCTAATACGACACATACAGCAAAGCCGTCTATTCCTTGGTTTAGGGTAATAGTAATGTTCAAACTTTACTATTTGACTAAAAAATATTTTTCTCCGGAAATGCACTCGGTAGCGCGTTACTTAAACGTATAAACTGAATATTTTGAAAAATCCTACAGATTCATAGCTGGACTGTACACTTTATGCTCTTGGCAGTAGAGCAGCCTCTGAGGGAAAGTGCTATTCTCCACTGTGAGTGTGTTGTGAGTGGAGTGCTTAAATTTATGGTCACATCCCCTGCCCGGACGCAACGTCCTAGCTTAGCTTCGATTTCGATTTCAAAGGTACAGTCTGCCCCCTCTGAGCCCACAATTCAAAAACAACCGCTTCAACTCAACCTACCAGCTACTCCGCTATTTGGTACTGATGGGATTCGAGGCCATGCGGGTGATTTGTTGAGCGCTCCTTTAGCGCTACAAGTGGGTTTTTGGGCAGGTCGTGTATTGCAATCTCACACGACGACATCAGGCCCGATCATTTTAGGTCAAGATTCCAGAAATTCTAGCGATATGTTAGCGATGGCGCTTTCTGCGGGCTTGACCGCTGCTGGCCTAGAAGTCTGGAATTTAGGACTGTGCCCTACTCCCAGTGTTGCTTATCTCGCTCAAACCACCGGGGCACTGGGTGGTGTCATGATCTCAGCCAGCCACAATCCTCCAGAAGATAACGGCATCAAGTTTTTTGGCCCGGATGGAGCCAAGCTAACCCTAGCAGTCCAAGCTCAAATTGAAGCGGCGATCCGGGGTAATGCGGTAGATGTGAAGCCGCAACTCCAGGGTGGCGATCGCTGGGGACAGCACTACCATCGGCCAGAACTATTGAGCAAGTATGTGGAGTCGCTACACAAGCCGCTACTTCCAGCCGTGAACTTGCAAGGTATGCGGATTGTCTTAGATCTCGCTTGGGGCGCAGCCGCGAACTTAGCGCCTGAAGTATTCACGGCGATGGGTGCTGAGGTGATTTGTCTTCACGACAGTCCAGATGGCGATCGCATTAACGTTAACTGCGGTTCCACCCATCTTGACCCGCTCCGTACAGCAGTGAAGCAGCATAACGCTCACATCGGCTTTGCCTTTGATGGTGATGCCGACCGAGTCCTAGCCGTGGATGCTCAAGGCCGCACTGTGGATGGAGATTACATTCTATATTTCTGGGGCCAAACGTTACGTCAAGCGCAAGAGTTACCCGGCGATACCATCGTTTCGACGGTAATGGCAAACTTGGGCTTCGAGCGGGCTTGGGAAAAACAAGGCGGTAAACTGCTGCGTACTGCCGTGGGGGATCAATATGTCCATGCTGAAATGCTGCGTCAAGGTGCCATGCTTGGTGGCGAGCAGTCGGGTCACATTCTCTGTCGGCACTATAGCGTCAGTGGGGATGGTCTCCTAACTGCTTTACACTTAGCAGCACTGGTGCGAGGGGCAGGTACTTCTTTGGCAGATTTAGTCGATCAAAGCTTCCAAACTTATCCCCAGTTCTTAAAGAATGTGCGAGTTGAGGATCGCGATCGCCGTTTGAACTGGCAAAACTGTGATGGTTTGCAGAGTGCGATCGCTCAAGCCGAAGCCCATATGGGAGACCAAGGCCGAATTTTGGTTCGAGCCTCTGGAACCGAACCTGTGATTCGAGTCATGGTAGAAGCGGCTAGTGCCGAGTTGGCAACCCACTGGGCAGATAATCTAGTTCTAGCCGTACAAGAGCATTTGACTTAGCACTACTCAAAGTTTATTTTTTTGGCAGCACTGGTAGCAGCTCGATAGTTTGCTAGGAAATAGAGGGTTGTTGAAGGCAGCGAAAGCTACTACAGCAACCCTCTATTCTTAGATTTGCCGAGTCTGATCTTGACAAAGGCTTTTTTGCATGCAGAGATCACATCGATGTTAAATTTTTCCAAGGTCAATAGGGTCAGTTGTTTAAAGCCTTCTTAAAGCCAAGCCAAACAGTCGCCGAATCAGAAGCCCAGATGCCACAATTGGTAGGCCACTCTCCCTAATACTGATGCCGATACCCTAGCTGTTTCTCAACTTTATTTGGGGTTCTCGCAGAAAGAATCTACGCAATTGGTACAACCCTCTAAATTGCCACTGAAACTACCGCTAGTTTCTCCGCCGGAAAATGCCACTAATTGATTGACCTAATTAGTTGTGGCTCCGCGTCGAGGCTCCGAGTCAAAGTTAAGGAGAGGATCAGCCTCATAGTTTTGCTATGCCCAAATCAAAACTGAAGTCAAAGCAAAAAGCTCTCAATGACGAAGCTCCGCTGCTAACGATGAAGGAGCGGTTGGCTCAGAAACGAAAAGCTGCCCAAGCCCGGAAAGAACTCGTTAACTACACAATTTTTGCCCTTTTACTGTGTGCCGTTGCGGGCTTATGTTTCGGTGTAATTAATGAAGACCCGAAGCCAGGAATTGGCTTAACTGTGGGTCTGCTTTGCCTCAGCCTGTCATTTAAGTATCCGCGTCAGGCAATGTGGGGATTTCTCATCTACCTACCCTTTGGCGGAACGATCACCTATGCGATTGGCAATAGCCCTTTGCTCCAGTTGGCTAAGGACGCTTTCTTTATCCCAGCTCTCATTGGC
Source organism: Trichocoleus sp. FACHB-591 (assembly GCF_014695845.1). Lineage (NCBI taxonomy): Bacteria > Bacillati > Cyanobacteriota > Cyanophyceae > Leptolyngbyales > Trichocoleusaceae > Trichocoleus > Trichocoleus sp. FACHB-591. The sequence continues at coordinate 67,157 of NZ_JACJPA010000017.1, read as the reverse complement.
ACGATTCAGTACTGTCGGCGCGAGCGTCTGCCTTTTCTAATTCCTAAGCAGCTCATGCCAGCATTGGGAATTCTGTTGGCCTATTGTTTACTAGTTCTAGCTTTTATTAACGGCTCGCAACAGATGGCGGCTAATGGAGCCGAGCAGCCATTTGCAATGGGAATTTTGGGCCTCAAGGTTTTGATGGGCTATATCCCTTTAATCGTCTGTGCTTATTACTTAATCCGAGACAAAAAAGACCTCCATTTCCTGCTGCGCCTACATGTTGTGTTGATTTTGGCATGTTGCGGTCTTGCCTTCATTCAATACACTTTCCTCAAGACAGGCCGTTGTGCTGGAACGGTAGCCTCGGGAGCATCTCTCTTCAAAGCCTCTCTAGACGCAAGATGCTTAGTCGGTGGCTCTCTGCTATATAGCCCTGAGCATGGGCAGATCCGCCTACCTGGAACCTTTGTTGCCCCGTGGCAGTGGGGTTGGTTCCTCATTTCCAGCGGGTTTATCAGCTTTGCGGCGGCCTTCAGCGATCCCTCGTTTGTTTGGCGAAATGCTGGGTTATCAGCAATGGCAGCAACCTTCATTATGTCTACCTTATCGGGCCAAAGAATTGCGTTAGCACTGGTACCAGTGACCACAGTGATTCTGCTAATCCTCACGGGGCAAGTCGCTAACCTCAAGCGCTTTATTCCCATAGGCGCAGGCTTAGGTCTGATTTTGAGCGTTGCGATGGCAGCCAATCCGGAGGTTGTCCAAGAGCGGATTACTAGTTTTCAAGGACGATGGGAAGCTTCACCTCCTCAAGCCTTCATCATGCAGCAGTTTGAATATGCCGCAGAGCGATCTGGTTTTTTAGGCAGGGGTTTGGGACGAGCTACGAATGCGGCCCGTTCTTTGGGCAACTCGGAACTCATTGAAACCTACTACCCTAAACTACTTTACGAAATTGGGCCGCTGGGAGTGCTGGCTTTTTTGGTAGTAGCGATCAGCTTGACCATTATTACATTCAAGGCTTATCGCTCTGTGCGCGATCGCAGTTTGAGAAGTTATGGAGCTAGCTTCTGGGTTTTCATTTTATTCATTAGCTTCAATACTTACTACTACCCCTTAGATGTGGACCCAGTGGCTGTTTACTACTGGTTTTTTGCTGGCGTGATTTTGAAGTTGCCAGAATTAGATCGCCAGGAAAAATTACTTAAAGAAGCCTCGGAGGATTTGGTTAATAAGAAGAAAGGTAGGCGATCGAAAAAAGCAGCAGCAACTTTATAAGGAACTCAACCACCGTGAATTGTGAAACTAAAGTGGTTAGAAAGAGATTAGATTGGATTGACCAAACCAAGGGAATTGCAATCTTAGCAGTTATCTTATTCCACTTTTTTCAAAACTACCCTGAGCGCTTTGATTTAGTCGTCGCTTTGGATCGAAATGGGGCTCGCTTCGGCTACGCTGCGGTTGATATCTTTTTTGTCATGGCTGGGTTTAATACCAGCTATGCTTTAGCCTCAGCTTTAAAGACAGCTAATTTAACTGAAATATCAGTAGATTGGAAATTGTGGTTAAAGAAGCGAATCTCTCGGCTGTATCCTACTTATTTTCTGGCAGTCGCATCTAGTTTGATGCTCTATCAGTGGTTCGGCCACTTAAAAATCAACTCAATTCAGAACTTTGTCTTGAGCTGTATTGGCTTGGCAGGTTATGAGTTTCAATCGATTAACCCTGGCTTTTGGTTTTTTACAGTCATCCTAGAAGCTTATTTGAGCATTCCTCTAATCTTCTATTTTTGCAGGGGTCAGACAGTCAAGATTTTGGAGTTAGGGATTTTAGTTGCTGCCCTAACCAAGGCTCTTTGTTGGGTTCTACCTCAAAGTTCATCGAGTTTCTGGTTTTTGTTGCAAAACAACTTCTTGGGTAGCTACTTTTTTCAGCTTTGCCTTGGTTTGTACTGGGGATTTGTTTACTTTGATAAGCAATCCTTTAGGAGAATTGATTGGTTAGCGGCTATTGGCACTTTAGCGCTTGGTGTTGTAATTTGTGCCGGAATGGTTTTGAGCAAAGTCAGCATCATTTATATGTTTGGGTTTGATGTGCTGCTTTCGCCAATTTTATTCTTGGGACTTTGTGTGCTTCTCCAATTCTTGAGCCAGTGGCGATCGCTACAGTGGGGTATGAGCTTTCTTTCGTTACTAGGACTTTACTCATATCAACTATATTTAATTCATCAACCGCTTTTTGTGGTGGTTTTGCGTAGACTCAATCAATTGCTTGATTTGCCCCCTTATCTTCAACTCGGCTTCTCTGTTTTAGTAGTAAGTTTATTACTTACTATTTATGGATTTTTATTTGTCAAAACAGAAGTTTTTATTCGCAAACAGACTAGAAAATTAGTGAGTAGTCAAGCTTAGATGACCAACCAAACTGAAACTGCAATGAAAAATTCAGATGTTATGGCTTGGCCTTTAATCTCGGTGATTGTTCCCACCTATTGTCGTGAGGAGGCTTTGCGAGACACACTAGTAGATGTCATGGCGCAGGATTACCCTAACTTTGAAGTGTTGGTGGTAGACCAAACTCGTACCCACGAGCCTGCGACTGAAGCCTACTTGGAGCAACTAGCCACAGCAGGCAAGATTCAGTGGTTCCGGGTGGATTGGGCGAGTTTACCAGGAGCGCGAAACTACGCTGTACGGCGTTCTACGGGTGACATTATTTTGTTCATTGATGACGATGTGCAGCTTACGCCTGGTTTTCTGGCGACGCATGCTCGCAACTATGTGGAACAACCAGATGTGGGGGCTGTGGCGGGTCGTGTCTTCGATCGCATGAAGCTGACTGAGTCGAAGAAAACTCGCGTCATTGAATATTTGCCCCCCGAAGCGATGGACCCAGGAATAGCCTGGTATCACATTGATTTGGTTCACACGATTAAACCTCAGCAAGTGTTGACCGCGAGAGGCTGTAATATGTCCTTTCGGCGGGAGTTATTTGAGCAGCATGGCCTGCACTTTGATGAGCGCTTTCGAGGTAGCGCTGTGCGAGAGGAGTCTGACTTTTGCTTGCATATTCGCCAAACGGGCTACCGCATTTGGTACGACCCAGAAGCTCATCTGGTGCATTTAGGAGAAGAAACGGGAGGTTGTCACGATATCAGCACGCGATCGCTGCAATATCAACTCACTTTCTACCACAACCACTTCTTGCTGGGGCTTAAGAATCTCACCCCGATCCAAGCTCTACGCTTGTTCACTCGCCTATTCGACTGTCACGTGCTAGGTCGGCCACCTTGCCACAAGAGCGGTTCTCCCTTAAAGATCCTGAGTCGCGCGGGGTTCTATTTCTTAGGATTTCTGAGTGCTGTTTGGACTTTGATTAAATCTATCTGGGATGATGGTCAAACCTATACACGCTTGGATCAGAACGCTAGAGTGACACAGGCACCCGTTGCCAACCAATCGTTAGATGAACAAGCTACAGCTGTTAGCTCAATGAAGTCTTAGAAGATTTGGTTCAGGCTAAAAGGTAAAGGTAGGGTTCAACGAGTAAATTCTAAACAGCCATGAGAATTTTAGTAGCTAGCCATACCTATATCGTTGATCTCAATTGTGAGAAGTTACGCTCGCTGGCCCGCTTGGAGCCAGATGTTGAAGTGACGATTGTGGTACCTCAACGTTGGCGGCCTGGAGGCGTGCAAAATACCATTATCGAAACTCAGCCTCGTCAAGAGGGTTCGTTTCGGATTGTCCCAGTTTCTAATTTGAGCCAGAACAATCAAGGACTGCTTTGTTTTAGTCAAGATTTGGTCACGTTGCTACGCCAGTTTCGACCCCAGATTATTCAAGTAGAGCAGGGATCAAAGGCGATCGGCTATAGCCAACTGATTACGCTAAACCGTCTGCTAGGCCTAAAAGCTAAAAACCTATTTTTTACTTGGTGGAATCTACCTTACAGCCTCAAGTTTCCTATTTCCGCCATTGAGGCTTATAACTTGCGCCATACTGATGGGTTGGTAGCTGGGAATCAGGATGGTGTGGAAATTTTGCAGCAACATGGTTACAAAGGCCCTGCCCGTGTGATGCCGCAATTGGGAGTGGATGAAACTTTATTTCGACCGCAACCTCAACCAGAACTAGCGGCTCAGCTTGGCATTCAGCCGTCTGAGTTTGTGGTGGGTTTTGTCGGGCGCTTTGTGGAAGAAAAAGGGCTGCTAACCCTAGGGAAAGCCTTAGCAGGTTTGCGCGATCGCCCCTGGAAATGGATGCTCTTAGGCCGAGGGCCACTAAAAGATACTCTCTTTAACTGGGCGCAGCAAGAGGGCTTGGCAGATCGGTTGATTTGGGTGGAGAGCGTCCCGCACGATCAGGTGCAGCGATATATCAATTTAATGAGCACCTTGGTGCTGCCTTCGGAAACCACCTATCAATTCAAAACCTTAACCTCGGTGGGCTGGAAAGAGCAATTCGGCCATGTGCTGATTGAAGCGATGGCTTGCCAAGTCCCGGTGATTGGCTCGGATTCGGGGGAAATTCCTTATGTGATTGGGGATGCGGGCTTGGTCTTCCCGGAAGGAAATGCCGAAGCGTTGCAAGATCGCTTGCAGCAGTTGATGGAGCAACCGGAGCTAGCAACCAACTTGGCGAAGCGAGGGTACGAACGAGTCCTTAACCAGTACACCAATCACGCTTTGGCTAGCCAGTTATTGAGCTTTTACAAGGAGTTGCTTGCCGCGTGAACCAGCCTCTGCGGGTTTTGCAAATTGTGCCTTCCATTTCGCTAGTGTACGGAGGGCCAAGCCAAATGGTGTTGGGGTTATCCGGTGCCCTAGCAGCTCAGGGTGTAGAGGTGACAATCCTCACTACAGATTCTAATGGGGATGCGGGCCAGGCTCCCTTAGCGGTACCCCTCGATCGCCCTGTAGAACAAGATGGCTATCAAATCCGCTACTTTCGTTGCTCACCCTTCCGCCGCTACAAATTCTCTTTGGACTTGCTGCAATGGCTGGCTAAACATGCTCACTCCTTCGACTTGGCCCATATTCACGCCTTGTTTTCTCCGGTGAGTACAGCAGCAGCTACGATCGCGCGATCGCAAAAGTTGCCCTATCTACTGCGTCCTTTGGGAACTCTTGATCCCGCCGACCTACGCAAGAAAAAGCAGCTAAAGCAAATTTATGCAGCATTTCTAGAGCGGCCTAATTTGGCTGGGGCTGCGGCAATACATTTCACCAGTGACCAAGAAGCCAAAATCTCTGAGCGCTTTGGGCTGACTACTACAGATTTAGTCATGCCCTTGGGAGTCAGCTTACCGGAGCTGTCTGCTCACCCCGAAGCGATTCGTGCTCAGTTAGGCATTCCCAGCGATCGCCCCCTAGTTTTATTTATGTCGCGAATTGACCCCAAAAAAGGGTTGGATCTGCTGTTACCTGCTCTAGAAACTTTGCTAGCAGAAAAAATAGAATTTCATTTTGTGTTAGCGGGTGGCAACCCCCAAGACCCAGATTATGAAGCGGAGATTCGGAACCAAATTCAAGCTTCCTCGCTCGCTCCCCACACGACGGTAACTGGGTTTGCCGCTGGGGAAACGAAAGCTGCCTTGCTGCAAAGTGCTGATTTGTTTGTGCTGCCGTCTTACTACGAAAACTTTGGTATTGCGGTAGCCGAAGCGATGGCAATGGGCACGCCTGTGGTAATTTCAGACCAAGTGCATATCTGTGAGGAAGTGCGGCAGGCAGAGGCAGGCTGGGTCGGGCCTTGTGAGGTAGCAGCTTTAACTCATTTGCTCAAGGATGCTTTGAAGGATGCGCCTGAGCGCCAACGTCGAGGCCAGCGAGCAAAAGCCTATGCTTTGCAGCACTATAGCTGGCCTGCGATCGCTCAACAAATGATTCAGTCTTACCAAAAAATTTTGGCGACAACCGCACGCTAGTTTTTGCTGAAATAGCTCGTGAATGGATTGCGCAGGCTTAAAAGTAGCGCATCAAGTCTGAGAAGCTATAGCAACTGATAATCAGCAATAAGACGGCAGTGACCTGGGTAATACGAGGTTGTGAGGAGGGGATGAGGGCTTCCCGAACTAAAGTGGAGACGGCGGCTCCAATGGCGAAGCTTAAGCTTAGAACTAAATAAGGCCAACCTTTCGTGAGGCCCCAGACCACATCGCTGGCTCCCCATACGAGTAGGAGGGCGATCGCTAAGAGGAGCATCAATAATTCCACAAATTGGGGTGGGTTACTGCTACTTGCCAGTGCTAGGGTGTCCCACCAAGATTGCCAGCGTCTCATCTCGCCACCACTTTAATCACTACAGCTAATTATGACTTGAACCTGTTTTGGGTTAAGCGTTTCAGAACTGACCGTAGGATAGTCCAACTGTTTTGATTTGGCTACCTGCCTTGGGATGGGAGTTATTTATGTTGCTTTGCGTAGGTTCTGTGGCAGCACCAAGAGCTTGGGGGCACTCGCCCCCAAACCCCCGCTGAAGGACGGCTGCGTCCTCCAGACCTCCTCCAGAAGGGATTTTAGCTGCTTGGTGTCGTGCTATGTCGCTATATAAATACTTTATTGCTCTCTTTCGCCTTCCAATGCTGAAGAACATTTCCTCTCTAATTCCTCCAACATTGGGGACCTAGGGGAACAAATATTCATTTGTGCTGGCAGTCTCGCATGGGACTGGTTTTGTAAGCAAGCTATGGCTTCGTCTAGCTCTACTTGGGGAAAGTTTTGGTAAAAACGGCTGACGCTGGAGAAGTCGGCGGGGGTGGCTAAGAGGATCAGGCGATCGCACCATTGGTGAAGCCAATTCACCAGTTCTAGGGGGGCGACTGGGGCGCAAATCCAGATTTGGGCGGGTTGCTGTTGGCGGAGGGCTTGCGCAGCAACGGCGATGGTCATGCCTGTAGCGATGCCGTCGTCTACTAAAATGGCGATTGCTCCTTGGGGTTCGACCTGGGGACGGATGGGGCCAAATTGAGTCAGTTGTAGTTGAGCTTTCTCTAGCGTCGCTTGCAAGGCGGCCTGATAAATTTTGGTGCGATGAAGATGCCAAGGTCGAGGCTGAGTCCACAAGACTTCTCCTGTGGCGGCAACGGCTCCGATAGCTAGCTCTGGGTCTTCGGGGCGAGTGATTTTTTTGGCAATGACTACGTCAAGCGGGCAGTTGAGTTTTTCGGCGATCGCAGCAGCGACTGGAATTCCACCGCGAGGTAGTCCGTAAACGATCGGTTGAGCGGTGGCAAGCGTGGGCCAGTCTAGCTCAGTTGCCGCTGTTTTGAGCCGGCTGAATTCCTCGAAAACTGCCAGGGCTAGTTCATGGCCAGCTGCTTCGCGATCGCGAAATAGCGGAGAAGGTAACATTCATCCCTCCAGCGCTCGGCATTAGTGTTGTCCCTATCTTGGCTGATTGAACCCGTTATCTACAAGTGATCCAAATAATACTAAAGCTGGACATTCCACCTAGCGACAGCTCTCAAGCGTGAGGAATTGGTTCTAGAATTTATAAATCTTAAGTGAATTGAGTTTGCTTACAAATTTTTTCCATCCTGATACTTTGGGATAGGAAAATTCTGATACATCTGCCGTCAAGATTCATGTCCAGCGAAGAACAAATTAGCCTTTTTGATGTTTCAGGTCTTCCCGCATCTCCTGCACCTGCGGACTTTGACCCAGACTTGATTCCCACGAGTGCGAAGGTACCTATTCCAGCGGGCACCTACAGCGCGATGGAGCAAATGGCTGTCCATTGCAACCAGTGCCAACGCTGCGATTTAGGTGCTAGCCGTACCCATGCAGTGGTGGGGCGAGGAAATCTGCAAGCGCCCATCATGATCATTGGTGAAGGCCCCGGACAAAATGAGGATGAAACAGGTTTGCCTTTTGTCGGGCGGGCTGGACAACTTCTAGAAAAGATTTTAGAATCGGTGCGCTTGACCACAGAGGCAGATGTCTACATTTGCAACATGGTCAAGTGTCGTCCTCCTGGCAACCGCACTCCAACACCGGATGAAACAGAAGCTTGTCGCCCTTACCTGATGGAGCAAATCCGGATGGTAGATCCCAAAATTATTTTGTTGACGGGTGCTACAGCGGTGCGGGGGGTCACAGGGGATAAACGCGGCATCACTAAGATTCGCGGTCAATGGCTAGAGTGGGAAGGCCATCTTTGTATGCCGATTTTGCACCCGGCTTATCTATTGCGCAATCCATCGCGGGAACCGGGAAGCCCGAAGTGGCAAATGTGGCAGGATATCCAAGTGGTGCGGACGAAGCTGGATGAGATTAGAGGTACTTCTGCGCCGATTAATCCACAGTCGGGAGATTAGGTTAAAGAGGCCGAATTCGCCCGGCACGGCAGTCTCGCAGCCAAGTGCGGATTGCTTGGCCTGTGACTCCTTGAGTGCTATTTTCTGGGGGGGAAGGCGGACGAGCGGCAGGATAGGGACCAAATTGAGAAAACATCATGGCTAATCGCCAGCCACTCACGGTTTGGGTCAGAAAAACCCAATGATAACCTTGCAACTGAATGATTTTTCCAGCTGTGTACTGGCGCTCTAGAGTGGTGAAGAAGACCTGGTGGACTCCTTCTGCTTCTGGTGAAGACGCTGACTCGTAAACCCCAGGCCCTAAAGCTAAGGGTTCAAAATCTGGTGGGCTGGTGAGGAGGACATAGGGAGCGGAGGCAGTAGAGCGATCGCGCCGAAAGAGCCGCTGGTGGACTCGGTTCATATAGCCGGGTAAATCGCGCAGGAGCAAGGCCACTACAGGCTGAAATTCACTCGGACAAGCAGCCCGCCCAGGGAGCGTAATGGGAGACGAGGGACGCTGCTCCACAGGGAAACTCGGAGGTTTGTCAGTCGCGATCGCCCCTAGCTGAAAATTCAACCCGCAAAGAATCAGGATTCCTAACTTAGCGACGCTCCATGACCGCATCTACGGATCTCCTCACGCTAGGCCACAACTGCCAATTCATCACAAATTCGGGCAAAGGCGGCTTCTGGGTCAGGAGCAGCCGTAATCGGACGACCAATCACTAGGTAACTGGCTCCTGCCTGTAAAGCTGCGGCTGGGGTCATGGCTCTTTTCTGATCCCCTGCTTCTGCCCAAGTCGGGCGCACCCCCGGACAAACCAAGAGGAAGTTGTCACCACAAGTTTGCCGCAGTTGCTCAGCCTCCTGAGGAGAACAAACTGCTCCTGCCAAGCCACTCTCCTTGGCTAACAAAGCCATTTGTAAGGCGTATTCTGGCAACTCTAAAGGTACCTTCAGCTCAAAAGCTAACATCCGGGATGAAAGGCTGGTCAAGAGCGTGACTGCAATCAATTTCGGCGCAGGTAGACCCGCTGCGATCGCTCCTGCTTCAGCCGCAGCCTGAGATGCCTCTAACGCGGTTTTCCCTGCTGTGGCATGCACTGTGAGCAAGTCTACGCCATATTTGGCTGCGGCTCGGCATGCTCCCGCCATCGTATTGGGGATGTCGTGCAGCTTTAGGTCTAAAAAGATGCGTTTCTCCCGCTCTTTCAAGGCAGTCAAGATGCTAGGGCCACTGCTGACAAATAGCTCTAGTCCCACCTTCCAGAAACTCACTTGGGGTAAGCGCTCCACTAAGGCGATCGCTTCTGCCTCGGTGGGCACATCTAGAGGCACAATAATCTTTTCTGCGACTGATTTTTCTGTGGCTGACTTTTCTGTGACTGACATTGGGCCTCACGGTACGAGACGGACAAAGTTCTTTTTGCCGAGCTGTAACACTCGTCCGTGCAACTCCTCTGGGGAGTTGAAGGTGAGGTCTGCTTGATCTACGCGATCGCCCTCCAGCCTTACAGCTCCGCCTTGAATTTGTCGCCGCGCTTCTGAGCTGGTTTTGCAGAGACCGCTGGCGCTAACTAAGTAGAACAGCTTGGCAGGAAATTGGATTTCTGTCAGAGAAAATTCTCGAACCGCGTTACCTTGAGCAGTGCCCCCACCGATTAAATCTAAGGCAGCTTTTTGAGCGGCAATTGCGGCTTCTGACCCGTGGTACTGGCTGACAACATCAAGAGCCAAGAGCTTCTGGCGATCGCGCGGATTTTCGGGCAACCCATCTAAGGCGCGAGCAGTTAGTAGCTCGCAGTACTGAGGTAACAGTGCATCGGGTACTTTTTCTAGCTTCGAGTACATGGTCAAGGGGTCTTCGAGCAAGCCAATGTAGTTGCCTAAAGACTTCGACATTTTCTGAGTTCCATCGGTGCCAATCAAAATCGGTACTAACAAGCCAAATTGAGGCGTTTGTCCAAAGTGGCGTTGTAAATCTCGGCCCACGGCAATATTAAATTTCTGGTCAGTGCCGCCCAGTTCCACATCTGCTTGCACTGCTACCGAGTCGTAGCCCTGCATCAAGGGATAGAGAAATTCATGCAGATAAATTGGATTGCCTCGCTCGTAACGTTCCGCAAAGCCTTCTTTAGCCAGCATCTGCCCCACCGTCATGGTTGAGAGCAATTCCAGAATTTTTGACAAGTCAAGATTGGCGAGCCACTCGGAGTTGTAGCGAATCTCTAACCGACCTGGTGTGTCGAAGTCTAGGATCGGTCGGACTTGATCGAGATAGGTTTGAGCGTTTTGAGCTACGTCTGCTGGCGTTAACTGTCGGCGCACTTCAGACTTACCAGTCGGATCGCCAATTTGAGCGGTGAAATCTCCAATAATTAAAACAGCAGTGTGGCCAGCATCTTGAAAAGCCCGGAGCTTGCGCACGGGAATACTATGCCCCAAGTGAATTTCTGCTCCAGTCGGATCGATACCAAACTTAACTCGCAACGGCCTGTCTGCTTGAGCTAAGCGTTGGATTAGATTTTCATCTAGATCATCACTATCGGGTCGGTTTGGGAATATTTCACTCGTCCCCCGGTCTAGCCATGCCAGGCTTTGCTCAACACGAGATGCTTCAAGAGAGGTCATACTTTGCAATGTGGCAACGGGGTTCGCTAAACTCACTGGAATAACTGGAGATACGAAAAATTTAGATTTGGGCAAACTTGGGCAGACTGTGTGCCCAGTCGTTATGTGGTAAAGCCTCAACAGTCAGACTACTATATTGCCAACATTTCAGAAATACTTACCTTGACTCCACCTTGATCTTGAATTTCAATTCGCGCTTCTCAATCTCCAGATTGAGGTTAATCTATTCCTTATTTGCTTTGATCATCTCACCTAAGATAGTTGAACCCGCAGATTTAAGTCGGGATTTTTAGACGCTCACCTAGCTGCGATCGCAGTTAAAATTCTCCGGAAGCCCCCGCTTCGGAATGCTTGATCTTAAATAACGCCTTTTGTGTTGAGGAAGTGAAATCGCCGTGTCATCTAACACCATCGGACAGAAAAAACCGGCTAACCCAGCACCGATGCTGCAATTTGTGCAGGCAGTTGCCAAAGTGACAGGAGGTACCCTCCTGGGAATCACCATGCTATCTAGCTCTGTGCTGGCTGGGGGGTTAGTTGGTTTAGCGATTAGCTTCCGTAACCTCCCTGATGTGCGGGTACTGCGTAGCTATGTTCCTACCGAAACCACCCACGTCTATGACATCAAGGGCAAGCTGCTCTCTAGCATCCACGGAGAAGCAAACCGGGAAGTGGTGCCCCTAGACAAAATCTCTCCTGACTTAAAGCGAGCTGTAATCGCGATTGAGGATAGTCACTTCTACTCGCACCACGGCATCAACCCAGTCGGGGTTACCCGGGCTTTCATGGCTAACTTGGAGCAGGGCAGAACCGTGGAGGGGGGCTCCACCGTAACCATGCAGTTGGTCAAAAACTTGTTTCTGTCGCCTAAGCGGGCTTTTAGCCGGAAAGTGGCAGAGGGCGTGCTGGCTCTACGGCTAGAGCAGATTTTGACCAAAAACCAGATTCTGGAAATGTACTTGAATCAGGTTTATTGGGGGCATAACACCTACGGCATTGAAACAGCCTCTGCCAGCTATTTTGGCAAACATGCCTCCGAGCTTAATCTAGCCGAATCCGCCATGATGGCGGGTTTAATTCAGGCTCCCGAAAACTATAGTCCCTTTGTTAGCTATAAGTTGGCTAAGCAGCGTCAACTAACAGTGCTGCGTCGCATGCGAGAGCTGCAATGGATCACCCCCCAAGAAGAAGCTGCGGCTCGTAAACAACCGCTGAAATTAGGGCAAATAACTTCTTTCCAAGCCAGCAATATGCCCTATGTAACTGAGGCTGTGGTACAGGAGCTAACTAAACGCTTTGGCCGCGATGCAGTCCTCAAGGGCGGGATGCGGGTACAGACGACGATTGATACCAAGCTCCAGCGGATTGCTGAGGATACCGTAAGCCGGGGTCACTATCGTCTCTCCTACATGGCCGATCAGATGGCACTGGTTGCTGTTGACCCCAGGACTCACTTTGTCAAGGCGATGGTGGGTGGGGTCGATTACAAACAGAGCCAGTACAATCGGGCTGTGCAAGCCCTGAGACAGCCTGGTTCCGCGTTCAAACCATTTGTTTACTATGCTGCCTTGGCCTCTGGTAAATATGGTGCTGACTCGACTGTTTATGACTCGCCTGTGAGCTATCCAGATGGCTACGAATACTATTCGCCTCAGAACTACGATGGCACCTTTGCCGGGGCGATGAGCCTGCGTCGGGCGCTAGAAATGTCACGAAATATTCCAGCAGTGAAGCTGGGGCAAGAAATTGGCCTGAATAAGGTGATTGAAATTTGTCGGACATTGGGCATCAAAAGCCCAATGGAACCCGTAATTTCTTTGCCTCTCGGTGCAGTTGATTTGACACCTCTAGAAATGGCGGGCTCTTATGCCACCTTTGCTAATAATGGCTGGCACTCCGAGACTACCTTTATTGCTCAGGTTACGGATAGCAGTGGCAATCTACTTCTAGACAATACGCCTAAGCCTCAGCTTGTACTCGACCCTTGGGCCTCAGCTTCGCTGAATAGTGTGTTGCAAGGAGTGATTGAGCGAGGAACGGCTACCTCAGCCCGCCTCGATCGCCCTGCTGCTGGTAAGACAGGCACGACTTCTTCCGAGCGGGATATTTGGTTTGTTGGCTATGTACCGCAGCTTTCGGTAGCCGTTTGGGTAGGAAATGATAACTATGCTCCGCTCGGATATGGAGCTACAGGGGGAACTCTAGTCGCTCCGATCTGGCGCGATTTCATGGAACAAGCGCTTCGAGGCGTACCCGCACAGAGTTTCCGCCCCGCTTCGGACTTTGAGCGGCCTTAAGCAGCCTATAGAGCACCTCAGAGTAGCCGCGCTCAGAGGCCAGCCAGTATAACGCAGCGTCGGGGAAAGTAGAACACAGCGATCGCCCAAAAGCAGCATAACTATTAGGGCGATCGCTGACTTCTCCCTTAGCTTGCTGTGCTTTTATCGACTGCGATTCTTGAAGCAATGCCTCATGCTTGAGCAAGCGAAGTACTAGGCCGCCTGAATTGTTGATGCTTCAAGTTCGATGAGTTTAAAGCGCGTAATAATAGCAATTCTTATTAGCGTCAGGAGTATTCCTCGATACTTTTAGATTGAAATTGTGAGTTCTTAAATTAGGTGCAGCAGAACCATGCTTTAAGTATTGCAGCGGTCTTTTCCGAGGAAGGGATTACCACTTTTTTGGTTAAGAGTAAGTTAACTGAGCTGGCTCCACAAAAGCTCTAGCCTATTGATATCAATCCTATTAGATCGGCTCTATCGCAACTTCTGTAAAGGAGAAATTTTTTGTATAGATATTGTTAACATTAGGCTGCATTTCTAAAGAGATCGGATATGATCGCTACCGAAGCTAGCTTCAGTATTAGAACGAGAATGTAGTTTTTGAACTATTACTCTGGCCTAATAAGAACTAGCAGGCTATTGAGTTCGTTTGGTTTGGAGAGAATTGTGACTATTTACGTTGGCAACCTGGCTTTTCAGGCTACTGAAGAGGATCTAAAGGAGATCTTTGCGGAATACGGCAAAGTCAGCCGAGTTAGCCTCCCTACAGACCGTGAGACAGGAAGAAAACGGGGTTTTGCGTTTGTCGAAATGGAAGATGACGCAAAGGAAGACGCTGCGATCGCTGAGCTTGATGGAGCAGAGTGGTTAGGTCGAGAGCTAAAAGTCAACAAAGCTAAGCCACGGGAAAGTAGTGGTGCTGCCTCCAGAAATCGCTACTAAGTCGCTACAGTTACAGACCAATTTAGCAATCGACTGCAATGCCTAAATTGAGTTGACTCAGTTAGGTGGTCGACGTGATGTAGCGCTTCGCAAATAATTTTTCTTTGTGCCCTTGAGTTTGTCTAATTAAGGCTCTTGGGGCACAAAGAATTAAGTGAACTAAAGAGCCAAGGATTAGGGTTCAAAGGTCCTACCCTAAGTTTTGCTCTGTTGGTCAATTAAGGCGGCTAATTACCGATGGCCGAGAAATTGGCTCGCCAGGTTAACGACATCTCCCACATCAACCCCGCCACTCCGGTTGGTGTCTAAAAAGGAACCCAGCACGGGATTTAAATTTTGTGGGTTCTGAGTATTGGTGCCACTCCCCAAAAGATTTAAGACAATAGGAACTAAAATTGGCAGCATCGCTTGAATGGTCTGAGCGTTCAGACCAGTTTGTTGAGCTGTTTCTTGAGTGACTTGCTGCTGCTGTCCTGGTGTAAACAAACTCTGCACTGCTTGGGGATTTGCCTGGGTGCCGCCGAATTGATTGACGATCGCTTGAGCTTGCTCTGGACCTGCGATCGCTTGTTTCTCCTGCAACGCTGAGCGGACATGGTTGCCCACAATAGACAAAACTGATTGCATCACCGCCGGATTCGAGCCAGAACTTTGGCTCAGTTGCTGAACGACATTGACAATGCCGCCTAGTTGACCATGATTAGCTTGTTGGTTTGGGTTATCGATGGCGCTGACGATTTGGTCAAAAAGTCCCATAGTTTTTCCTTGTTTACTGAACTACTACTTGAGTCCCAAAGGTCTTAGCCTTCTTGCCTGTCGCTTCCATAACAAAGCGACCGTTCACTCATTCGTCTAAAATTTTGCCTGCTCCGGAATAACTTCGCGTCTAGCTATTAGCAGAGGTTGTCAATCTCACGACTAGAGACGATTAGAATGAAAAGCATCGGCCTGCCAGTAGCCATGCCAGTTGCCATATTTGCTGAGCGATCGCCGTTTGAGTTCGTGCCATCAAGCAAGGTTAGGCTGAGTTCATGCCTTCGTCGCGCCTGATCATACTGATTGTCGGCCTCACCTTATTGCTGGGGCTGATGTTGTGGCTGATTGATTCGCTCTCTCGGCTCTACTACACGATCGCGTTTACCGCCCCTCTCCTAGCCAATCTACTGCTCCTACTGCTGATTGTGCTGCTAGGGGTGCTGGTGGCTGCGTTTGTTTACTACTTGCTCGTATTGCCACAACTGCAAAAGCGCCAAGCTCGCCGACCCCAACCCAAGCTGCCAACCGCCAAAGCCGATGTAGCCGAAAAAAACTTACGAGCGGTGCGGCAGCAAGTGGCGCAAATTCAGGATGAGGTAGCGCGTCAAGCCTTGATCAACCGTTCTCGTACCATTGAGCAAAATCTCTCCCGGCGAGAACTGCGAGTCGTGGTGTTTGGTACAGGATCGGCAGGCAAAACTTCGATTGTGAATGCCTTGATTGGTCGAGTTGTCGGGCAAGTCGGAGCCCCGATGGGAACGACGGATGTGGGAGCAACCTATCACCTAAAGCTGAAAAAATTGAATCGAGAAATCTGGGTAACTGACACTCCAGGCATTCTAGAAGCGGGAGTAGCGGGAACTGAGCGTGAACAGAGAGCCCGCCAATTAGCTACTGAAGCTGATTTGCTACTCTTTATTCTCGATAACGACCTGCGACAGTCTGAATACGAACCATTGCGGCGATTGGCCGAGATTGGGAAGCGATCGCTGGTGGTTCTGAACAAAACTGATTTGTATCCCGATCCAGACCGAGAAACCATTTTGGCCCGTTTGCGCGATCGCCTGCGAGATCTCGTAGCAGCTGCCGATATTGTGGCGGTAGCGGCTCAGCCTCAAACCGTGCGGCTCGAAAGTGGCGACTGGTTACAACCAGAACCAGAGATTATGCCGTTGCTCAAGCGGATGGCGGCGGTGTTACGGGCTGAGGGCGAAGACTTAGTAGCTGACAATATCCTGCTGCAATCTCAGCGCTTGGGTGACGAAGCTCGGACGCTAATTGACACTGAACGTCGTCGCGAAGCCGATAAGATTGTGGAGCGGTTTCAATGGATTGGAGCAGGGGTGATTGCGGTAACCCCATTGCCCGTGATCGATTTGCTGGCTACTGCGGCCGTGAATGCCCAGATGGTGGTGGAGATTGGTCAGGTGTATGGCTGCGACATTAATGCCGATCGGGGCAAGGAACTGGCCCTTTCCCTAGCGAAAACCCTGGCTAGCCTAGGCATTGTCAAAGGCGCGATCGATCTGATTTCAACTGCTTTGCGATTGAATGTAGCCACGTTTCTAGTTGGGAAAGCGATTCAGGGAGTTAGTGCTGCTTACCTAACGCGGATTGCAGGCAAAAGCTTTATTGAATACTTTCGCCATGATCAGAATTGGGGAGACGGCGGCATGACGGAAGTGGTGCAGCGGCAATTTCAGCTCAACCGCCGTGATGAGTTTGTCAAAGCGTTTATTCAAGAAGCGATCGCTCGTGTGGTTAGACCCCTGACAGAAAATGCCACAGCAGGGGAGCCGCTAGAGGTAGAACCGAAAGATCGTCGATAGGGGCTGGAATCATCTCCCCGCGAAAGTCTAAAAATTGCACCACCAGCAAGTAAGCAATGCTGAGCACGACAGCAATTACGCCGGTGATGATAGCGACAAACTTAGAGCGGTCCATGCCTCTTACCCGTACCTAAAACTGCATCTGATTATTCTTACTCTTCCACTCTGCCATAGGCGTACCCTAGCTGGACGCTAGAAATGTGTGATTTCCAGCGTGAGTTGGTTTAGAGAAAGCGACTGGGGGCACACAAGTGGTGATTTTGAGCCCGATGGCGTGGGTTGAAAATTAATTCCTTGTATAAAAATTTACGATTCCTGTAATCGGTTTCCTAGTGTTTGTATCTTTAAAGACAGATTTGTAAAGTTCATTATTCTTTCATCGTGTCTTTACGATTAATTTTTAGCCAATCTCCCCATCTCTATTAAAAATTGAAAGGTGGGTATCTCTATCCGTAGAATTAAATACTAAGTATCAATGAATACCAGTAGTGTGTTTCGGCAAATTATTGAAGAGATTGACCAAATTAAACCCAGTATTCAGTTGCAGCTTCCGGCTAACCCGAGGTCAGTTAAACAACAAATTCAAAAAATTACCTTAGCTCAGAAAAAGCTGCGAGAAATTGAAGAACGAGTTTATTTGTTTGGCAATCGAGGCGGCAACGGCTCAGCTTATCGCACTTATTTAAGTGTGAAGGCTTTAATTCACGGCATGATTCACGATGGGAATCACTTTAAGCTTCTAGCTGAAGAATATTTTGTCGATCCAGAGGGCACAGTGACGTTGTTGCATGATGCCTACCAAAGGGATTTGGAACTCCGGTATCGTATCCACCACCTGCAAGCTTTAGGATTGAGTCAAAGCCAAATTATTTTTGCTATCTGGCGAGTCAAGGCCGAAAGCGACAAGGCATATCAGGTGGCAACTAAAGAGTACCAACGCCTTACAGGTAGTTGCCAAGCGGTACCAGAACGGGTGTAAGCAGCGATCGCGATCGCTAAATGTTAGAGAAGCTAAGAAAGTCACGCCAGGTGAGCTGAAAAGCCAATTTCGTTTTAGTTTGTAAGATGAGGATGGTTCTAAGGATACCGACTCATGGCAGCGAGCGTGCTAAAGCGAAACAACGTTAATCAGTTGGGCGATGGCAAACAAGCCATCATTTTTGCCCATGGTTTTGGCTCCGACCAAAGTGCTTGGCGGCATCAAGTCGCTGCCTTTGCCCCCAATTTTCGGATTGTTTTGTTTGATCATGTAGGAGCGGGTCAATCCGATTTCTCGGCTTACAGCCCACGTCGCTACAGCAGCCTCTATAGTTATGCAGAAGATTTATTAGATTTATGTGCTGAGCTAAAGCTTAAGCAAGCGGTTTTGGTGGCTCACTCAGTCAGTGGGATGGCTAGTTTGCTGGCAGCTTTAGTAGAGCCTGATCGCTTCAGCCAACTGATTTTCATTAGTGCTTCTCCTCGCTATCTCAATGATGCAGGTTATTTCGGTGGGTTTGAGCAAGCTGATTTAGATGCACTTTATGCCGCGATGGCCTCTAACTACTATGCTTGGGCGAGTGGTTTTGCGCCCATTGTGATGGGTAATCCGGATAAACCAGAGCTAGCTCTGGAATTTGCCAAGACTTTGGCGCAGATTCGGCCTGATATTGCCCAAGCGGTGGCTCGCGTGATCTTTCAGTCGGACCACCGAGCTGAGTTAGGGCGGCTCAACATCCCGACTGTGATTTTACAATCGAATAATGATATTGCGGTGCCACCCCAGGTGGGGCAGTATTTGGCAGATCATATCCCCTCTGGTCGGCTCGTCCCCATTGCCGCTGAAGGGCACTTGCCTCATCTCAGTGCTCCAGAGACAGTTACCCAAGCGATCGCTGCATGTTTGGCTACTTAACAACTTCCTGGTTGCAGTTGTCTCTACGTCATCCTGACTGGTTGCCTACTTTTCGGCCTGTTCTGCTGATGCTGGCGATGAGCGGCTGCGGCGGGTTAGTTGTATTGGGGGACGCATCTGATTTGTGGGTGGGATTAGTTTTAGGGTTAGGGCTCCTCTTGCCACTGCCACCGCTACCGCTGATGTTGCTGCTAGGTGCAGGAATGGGGTTGGCGGTTGTCTTGGGGCCAGAACCCATTATTTGGCAGGCGATCGCTTGGGGTATTTCTGCCGCCTTGATCGTAGGGTTGCGGCGATTTTGCCAAAAGATTGAGTGGCGGCTGGCTTCACAAGCGCTACTAGCCAAACTCACCGAAGTAGAGACTTTAGCGACACCTGACGCTTTGTTGAGGCGGGTGTTGGTGTCTCTGCAAGAGGTGACGGTTTCCGATGCGGCGATCGCTTTGCGTCAGTTGGATGAGGTGACAGCAGAGGCATTGGTCTGTTTACCAGAAACGGCTCTACCTAACGCCTTGACCACACCTAGTTTATTTGCCAGTGCGATCGCCCAAAATCGCTGCCTTTATTACACAGATTATGATTCTACGCCAGAAGCCTCCCACGTTTTACTTGCTCAAGGTGCCCAGTCTGTCGCTATTTTGCCCTTGCAACATCCTGGGGGTTTTCAGGGGGCCATTTTACTGATCTGGCAGCGTCGAATCGCCATTCCAGTTCACATGCGGCAGTTGATTGAATCTGTAATTGGAGAATTACGCACTCTGTTGCAGTTCAATGACATCACCTTGAATCTCGATAAACTGCAAGCTCGGTTTGAAGCCATCCTCGAAACTATCCATCAAGGTGTGGTGTTTGTGGATGAAAGTGGTGAGCAGGGCTGGGTTAACTTAGCGGCTGCGACCCACCTTAACTTAGGTCCAGGGGCGATCGATCCGCCGCTTCTGGCCGCTGCAATGGCGCAGTTAAGGTCTAGCGCCGACAACCAAGCTGAAATTGCGACTCAAGCAGCACAGTTTTTCTCGCAACCACGCCCAGAGATTCGTAATTGGAACTGGATCTATAGTCAGCCTCAGCCCAAAGTGTTGAGCTTTTCTAGCACCATGACTCAGGTCCGCAACGTACCGGGACGGCTCTGGGTGATCGATGACATTACAGAGCGCTACTTTGCCCAGCGTCAGCTTTTGGAGCAGACTGAAGAACTCTCACGCGCAAATCAGGCGCTAGCTCAAGCAAAAGTAGTGGCAGAAGCGGCTACCCAAGCTAAAAGTGAATTCCTGGCTAATATGAGCCACGAAATCCGGACACCCATGAATGCGGTGATTGGGTTCACAGATTTACTGTTAGCGACTGACCTTGACTCATATCAACAGGATTTAACCGCCACGATTCGTAGTAGTGGGGACAGCCTGCTAACGATTATTAATGACATTTTGGACTTCTCTAAAATTGAATCTGGCAAGCTAGAGCTAGAGTTGGCTCCGTTGGAGCTACGCAATTGTGTAGAAGCATCTCTAGATTTGCTGGCTCCTAAAGCTGCTGAAAAAGCCATTGAACTGGTCTGTTGGATTGAGCCGACAACACCAAAATGGATCGTGGGAGATGCCACCCGATTGCGCCAAATCTTGGTGAACCTATTAGGTAATGCCGTCAAGTTTACCGAGTCAGGAGAAGTGGTGGTTTCGGTACAGGCTCGCCCTCTGGCAATAAGTTCTGCTAGCCAAACTTATGAAATCCAGTTTGTGGTTAAGGATACAGGCATCGGGATTCCTACAGACCGCCGCGATCGCTTGTTTAAGTCGTTTAGCCAGGTGGATGCTTCGACAACTCGACAGTATGGCGGTACCGGGTTGGGTCTATCAATTGGCAAGCAACTCAGCGACATGATGGGTGGTCGCATGTGGGTCGAGAGCACCGTTAACCAAGGCTCTACCTTTTACTTCACGCTGATCGCAACAGCCACAACAGCGGATTTGGTCGGCTCTCCTTCTGAAACTTATCTGAAGCAGTTCTCTCTGTTGTCGGGTAAGCGATCGCTGATCGTAGATGACAATGCCGCGAGTCGTCAGGCTTTAACGGGGCACATGCAATTTTGGGGAATGGATTGTCGTACGGCTGCCTCTGGAGCTGAGGCGCTGGCGTGGCTGCACCAGGGAGAAGAGTTTGATCTGGCCGTGATTGATGTGCAAATGCCGGAGAAGGATGGTCTGGCATTTGCGCAGGAATTACGACAACTGCCTCAGTTTCAAACTTTACCTATGGTGCTGTTGACGACCTTGGGCAGTCTAGACCCCAGCAAAGTTGCCCTAATCAAAGACAGAGTAGCTCTAGTCAATAAACCTGTGAAGCAGTCGCAGCTTGGACGAGCTTTGTTGCAGGTGCTAAATCAAGGTTCAGCCAAAACTAATCACCAGCCTGTCTCGCCACCTCTCTCCCCTCAAGTGCCTCATCTTCCCCTGCGGATTCTGATGGCTGAAGACAATCGGGTAAACCAGAAGGTGATTCTGAGTGGACTCAAGCAGTGGGGATATGAAATCGATGTCGTCAACAATGGGCGAGAGGCGATCGCGGCACTGCAACAACGCAGTTACGACGTGATCTTGATGGATGTGCAGATGCCAGAAATGGATGGCCTAACGGCAACTCGTTATATCTGCCAAAATTGGTCGCCTGCCACCCGCCCCCGCATTATTGCCATGACTGCCAATGCCATGCAGGGCGATCGCGAAGCCTGCTTAGCGGCGGGCATGAGCGACTACTTAGTCAAACCCATCCGACTGGCAGCGCTAGCGGAATTACTCAGGCAAGGCTGGCAAGCTTCAGAATCAGCGCTAGCAGGAGTGAATCAAGCTGTGGTTTTACCGGATCAACCCTTGAATCCAGGTACAGAACTAGCCCTGACCCCAATGACGGCTACGCCTACCGAATGGGATACCAAGGGCGCATTAGATGCCAAGGCGATCGCAGCGCTGCAAGAAATGTTAGGTGAAAATGCGGCTGAAATGCTGGCCGTGGTGATTCATAACTATCTGGAAGATGCCCCCAAAATGATCGCCCAAATCCAAGCGGCTGTACAGCAACAAGATGCCGCAGCGCTGCGATATGCCGCTCATAGCTTAAAAGGTTGCAGCGCCACCTTAGGAGCTGTGACTCTGGCTCAGTTGTGCCAAGAATTAGAGGTGATAGGGCGTACAGGTATGATGGCAACAGACTGGCAAGTCAGCTTGCCTCAATTGCGGCATCTAGAGGCTGAATACGAACGAGTTAAAGCGACTTTGAACCTAGAACTGCAAACTTGTTAACGATGACCAGTGTGTTCCCCTTCTCTGATTCTCCCCTCGTCTTGTTGATCGACGATGACCGCTCGATGCGCCTTCTGTTGGCTCAAGCGATTAAGCAAGAGGGCTACCAGGTTGTAGAAGCGAAAGATGGAAAAGAAGGACTGACGCTTTACCAGCAAGTGCATCCAGACATTATTCTCATGGATGCCTTGATGCCTATTATGGATGGCTTTGCTTGCTGTGCCCAACTCCGCACATTGCCAGGGGGCGATCGCGTCCCTGTTTTGATGATTACCTGCTTAGATGACCCTGCTTCGGTGGATCAAGCCTTTGTCGCTGGAGCCACGGATTATGTCACCAAGCCGATCCATTGGGCAGTGTTGCGGCAACGGGTGCGAAGACTGTTAGAAACGAACCGCACTACCACAGAACTACGGCAGCAGACAGAACGTGCCCGTCGGAGTGAAGATCAGCTCAGGCTAGCGCTAGAAGCGGCCCATATGGGCACTTGGAATTGGGACATGAGCAGTGGGCAAGTGGTGATGTCGGCCACCACAGCCTATAACCTAGGGCTAGCCCCCACCGTCCTCACTCGCAGCTCAGAAGATTTGCTAGCAATGGTGCATTCGGAGGATGCTGCGGTTGTGAACCAAGCAACTGAGGCAGCGATCGCCTCTGGTACTAGCCTAGATATTGAGTTACGGGTGAAATGGCCTGATGACAGCATTCATTGGGTTGCGGCTAAAGGTCAAGGAGATTACGACGCCAACGGTCAGATTATCCGGATGCTAGGCGTCACGATGGATATCACCGAGCGCAAGCAAGCCGAACAGAAAATTCGCGAGCAAGCAGCGCTTCTGAATGTCACAACCGATGCGATCGTGGTGCAAGATCTCGATAGCCAAATTGTGTTTTGGAACCAAGGAGCAGAGCGCCTCTACGGCTGGTTGGCTAGCGAAGTTATTGGAAAAAATGTCAATGAGTTTTTACCTCAAGCCGCACTGCCGCGCTTCCTCCAAGATCTAACTTGGTTGCAAGAGCATCGAGAGTGGCAAGGAGCACTAAATCAGGTAACTAAAACGGGCAAAGCTATTGTGGTCGCCAGCCGTTGGACCTTGGTGCAGGACGAGAGCGGCCAGCCAAAATCAATCTTGATGGTGAACACCGATATCACAGAGCAAAAAAAACTAGAAGCTCAGTTTCTGCGCTCTCAGCGACTGGAGAGCGTCGGTACTTTGGCGAGTGGCATTGCTCATGACCTGAACAACTCTCTAGCGCCGATCTTGATGTCGGTACAGTTGCTAGAGAAAAAAGTGCAAGACCCACAAAGCCGCACCCTACTCTCAATCTTGGAGTCCAACACCAGGCGCAGTGCTGATTTGGTGAAGCAAGTACTCTCCTTTGCTAGAGGCTTAGAAGGAGAACATACACTCCTGCAAATTAAGCATTTGTTGGTTGAGATTGAGCAGATGGTGAAGCAAACTTTTCCGCGTTCTATCACCATCGCTACAGAGCTGCTGCCGTCAGATCTGTGGGTGATTTTAGGAGATGCGACGCAATTGCATCAGGTCTTGATGAATTTGTGTGTGAATGCCCGTGATGCAATGCCTGAAGGTGGCACGCTCAGCTTGGCAGCCGAGAACTTATGGATCGATGAGAACTATGCTCGCATGTATTTAGATGCCAAGGTTGGCCCTTATGTGGTGCTGACAGTGGCAGATACAGGCATGGGAATTTCGCCGAGCAACTTGGATAAAATCTTTGAACCCTTCTTTACTACGAAGGAGATTGGCAAAGGCACTGGACTGGGGCTGTCTACGGTGATTGGCATTGTTAAAGGTCATGGCGGTTTTGTCACGGTCCATAGCCAAGTAGGGAGAGGGACGGCTTTTAAGGTGTATCTCCCGGCTAAAGCCACGACTTTAGAGCGGCAAGCTGAAGTGCAGCACCACTTACCGAAGGGGCATGGCGAATTGATTTTGGTGGTAGATGACGAAGAACCGATTCGAGAAACCACCAGGATTTCCTTGGAAGCTTATGGCTACAGCGTCATGACTGCCAATGATGGAATTGAGGCGATCGCGGTCTACGCTCAGCACCAACAAGAAGTTAGCGCGGTGTTGATTGACATGATGATGCCATCGATGGATGGCCCGATGACGATTCGGATGCTGCAAAAACTTGACCCGGAAGTCAAAATCATTGCGGTGAGCGGTTTGGTTTCTGGCTATGAGGTGGGTGAAAATAACAGTATTGGGGTTCAAACCTTTTTACCCAAACCTTACACAGCCGAAGAATTATTGAAAAACTTGCAGACTATACTGAATGGCAAGGCTTAAGTTGCGATCGCAACGCTTCAACTTACGGGTTTCTGGCGTCGTATGAGTTTGGTGTCTGGGCAAATTCTGGGGGGACATTACCAAATCATCAGCGCCCTCAGCAATGGCGGATTTGGAGCCACCTTCCTAGCAGAAGACCAGTATTTGCCCAACAAGCCTCGCTGTGTGGTGAAACAACTGAAGCCACAGGCAAGCGATCCTTTAACGCTAGAAGTTGCCAGACGTTTGTTCGACACCGAAGCGCAAGTGCTACACCAGTTGGGCAACCACGATCAAATCCCCAGGTTGCTAGCGTACTTTGAGGAAAATCAAGAATTCTATTTAGTCCAAGAGCTGATTGAAGGACACGACCTAAGCCAAGAACTGCAACCGGGTGTACGGTGGAGCGAGGCTCAAGCGATCGTGTTGCTGCAAGATGTGTTGCAGACTTTAGAGTTTGTGCATCAGCAACAGGTGATTCACCGTGATGTGAATCCGCGCAATATAGTTCGGCGGCACCAAGACCAAAGGTTAGTCTTGATTGACTTTGGGGCCGTAAAGCAAATCAGCACCACGCTTTTGCAAGCGAGACAAAGCCCTCGGACAGTCGCGATCGGTACTCCCGGATATTTGCCAATTGAGCAAGCCACCGGAAACCCACAACCCACCAGTGATTTGTATGCACTCGGCATGGTGACGATTCAAGCGCTGACAGGTTTAGCGCCTCAAGACTTACCCAAAGACCCCAACACCGGAGAGCTGCTTTGGCACTCGTCTGCCACGGTGAGTCCTGAGCTGCAAAATATCTTGGATAAGATGGTGCGCTATGACTTTCGCGATCGCTACCAATCCGCCACTCAAGTTTTAGCGGCCCTCAAGGATCTCAGCACGTCTCCACCTGCTACCGTGGCGATCGCACCCAAACCCCGTTCGCTCCTGCGAACCCAACTGCCGAAACTTGGTTCTTGGCGAAAAAGTGCCTTGCTGGGGGGAGTGGTAGTCACAATTGGAGCGATCGCGGCAGTTTTTGGCGTGCGGTATTTCAACTTCTCCAGTGCGACAGAACTGTACCAGAAGGGAGAAACCCTGGCCGCACTGCAACGCTATCCGGAAGCTTTAACCGCTTACGACAAAGCCATCCAGATCCGCCAAGATTATCCCGAAGCGTGGAACGGTCGGGGTGAGGTGCTGACTCAGCTCAAGCAGTACCCCAAAGCGCTAGATGCTTACGATCGCGCCATCCAAATCGATCCGAAGTCTTGGGAAAGCTGGAGCGATCGCGGCCTGCTGTTGAACACTTGGCAACGACATAACGAGGCATTGCAGTCTTTTAATCAGGCGATCGCCCTCAACATTGATGCTCCGGAAGTCTGGAACGGTAAAGGCCAAGCCTTGATTGGAGCCAAACGGTACGATGAAGCGATCGCAGCTTTTAAGCAAGCGGTGACGTTGGAACCAGATTCGGCTCCTGCTTGGTATGGGCAGGGTTGGGCGCTGCACAATCTGCAAAAGTATGACGAAGCAGTGAAAGCCTACGACAAAGCGGTCGAAATTAAGTCGGATTATCACCAAGCTTGGTACAACCGGGGCAATTCGCTGAGTAGCTTGCAGAAGTATCAAGAGGCGATCGCGTCCTACGACAAGGCAGTGCAATTTCAGCCACGCTTTTATCAAGCTTGGTACAGTCGGGGCAATATGCAGAGCAATCTCCAGCAATATGAGGCGGCGCTGGAGTCTTATGAGCAGGTGACGAAGCTCCAGCCCAGCAACTATCTCGCTTTCTACAGTCGGGCTTGGACGCTGCATCGCTTGCAACGCTACGACGAGGCGATCGCCGCTTACGACAAAGCTTTAGACCTGAACCCTAACGATTACTTGGCTTGGTACAACCGCGGCAATGCGCTCTACAACTTGAAGCGTTACGACAAGGCGATCGCGTCTTACGATCAAGCGGTCCAAATCAAACCTGACCACTACGAAAGTTGGTACAGCTTGGGCAATGCCCTGACGAATGTAAAACGCTACCCAGATGCTTTGGCGGCTTATGACAGGGCGTTGCAGTACAAGTCGGATTATCGAGAAGCCAGTGAAGCCCGCGATCGACTTAAGCGGCAATTAGAGGCCCAAGAGCGGGAGCAAAAACCTAAGGAACCCAAAGCAGAAAGCGATCGGACTTCAGAGGGGCAGGAACTAGAACCACCAGCAGAAGAGCAAAACTCTGATGATCAAGGGACAGAGGGCAATCGGACTTAGGTATTTAAATAAAATACAAAAAATCAAACTGCGAGATTCTTAGTAACAATATCAGTGGCATATATTATGATGCTTCCCTTTACATACACTTGTGATGTGAGCTTGACAGTATATGAGCAGTCGAAGCAGTATCTTGAAGAACAATCAGACATAGCTAAGCAACTCTCAGAATTAGCATGGGCTTACAAAAGTATCGGCAAAGTTATTCCTACAACAACAGAGAATTTATGGTCGGGACATTTTTTCCCTTGGCATGATTCATGGGAAGAAATTCAAGTTTCGTATAATTTGTGCATGCTAGGGTTTTATAAACAAGCAATGACCTCTCTGCGGGGCAGTTTTGAGTTGGGTCTTTTATCGGTGTACTGGAATTTGAATGATGATGGACATGAGATAATCCAGTCTTGGCTTAGATCAGACGAAAATACTCCTCGCTTCGGTGACATTTGGCGAAAACTTGAACAACACCCTAATTTTTTAACATATCAACAGCATCATAATATTAAGCAGCGATTGCTTGATCTTGGGTATCTTCATGATTATGTTCATGCAAAAGGGCATAAGTTTTCAAATGCTTTTGGGATTTCCAAGTCTAACAAGCAAACTTTCGAAAAAACTGCTTTTGATACATGGTTTTCGGCATATAAAGAGGTAGTTGACATACTATGTTCCTTACACTTAGTTAAATATCCAATTGGGGTTATTCGCTTTGATTATTCAGCTAAGTTTGGTATTAATATACCTTTTTTCGGGGGGCTTGATGAATTTGAAGTAGATCGATTAGAGCAAGTTATCGGCCAGGCAGCCTTCCAAATCATTCAATCAATTGCAGCATCAGATTCTACAGTCCAAAATCTGCTCAACTGGATTACAAGCTTACCCGATATATCTGAGGCGGAAGCTCAGACTCAATTAATTGAGGGTGACAAATCCTTGATTAAGGCTATGGGATTTAATAACTGGGCTAATATGATGCATCAATCTATATCAATAGCTGGCAATAAACTATCCGAGCATGAAACAGCAATTTACGAGCAAAGATTAGAACATTTGCGTCAGTGGTCTGAAGAAAATGGTTATGACAAGCCATTAATAGAAGGATCATCTACATAGCAATTTCAATAAGGCAGACTAATAAAACTTTGGTGCGGATTTAGAGTCTCCTACCACTGCTCCACTCTGCCACTGCTTAGCTAAAACCTGATCGCCTGCTTGGATAAATCTAGTAAAAATGAACCAATTAGTACGGGATGCCGATCGCAGTTGAGGGATTAGCAGCGATAGAATCATTAAGGACTGTTTAGCGCTGCCCTTCATGTCTCAACGCTCCCGTTCTGCCAACCGCAAATCCACCGAGCCTACCAATGGACACCACCCATCCCAGGCAAACTCAGTGGACCAAAACACCATTCGGATTCGGGGAGCCCGCCAGCACAACCTCAAGAACATCGACCTAGAACTACCCCGCGATCGCCTCATCGTCTTTACCGGGGTGTCTGGGTCCGGCAAATCTTCTTTAGCGTTTGACACCATTTTCGCCGAAGGGCAGCGGCGCTACGTCGAGTCCCTCAGTGCCTACGCGCGGCAATTCCTGGGCCAAGTCGATAAACCCGATGTCGATGCGATCGAAGGACTCAGCCCTGCCATTTCCATCGACCAAAAATCCACCTCCCACAACCCCCGCTCTACCGTCGGCACCGTCACAGAGATTTACGACTACCTGAGACTCTTGTTCGGACGGGCAGGCGAACCCCACTGCCCCCACTGCGATCGCTCCATTGCCCCCCAAGCGATCGATCAGATGTGCGATCGCATCATGGAATTGCCCGATCGTACCCGCTTCCAAATTTTGGCTCCCGTGGTTCGGGGCAAGAAGGGCACCCACAAGAAATTGCTCTCTAGCCTCACCTCCGAAGGCTTTGTTCGAGTGCGGGTCAACGGCGAAGTGCGTGACCTCAGTGACTCGATCGAGCTAGAGAAAAACCAAGCCCACAACATCGAGATCGTGGTCGATCGCTTGGTCAAGAAACCTGACCTAGAAGAACGTCTAGTCGATTCGCTCACTACCTGCTTACGGCATTCCGAAGGCATCGCTATCATTGATATTCTGTCTGCCTCGGATGCTGAGTCTGGTGCAGATTCTAATGTGGTGGCTCTCCCGACAGGTAAAAGTGCAGCTAAGAATTCAGTGCCAGTAGCCGCAGAATCTGGTGGGCAGTACGGGCTACCGCGAGAATTGGTGTTCTCGGAAAACTTCGCTTGCCCAGAACATGGCGCGGTGATGGAAGAACTGTCCCCCCGTTTGTTCTCCTTCAACTCGCCTTATGGTGCTTGTCCCAACTGTCACGGTTTAGGCAGTCACCGCACCTTCTCAGCAGACCTGGTGGTGCCGAATCCAGCCTTACCCGTCTATGCCGCGATCGCTCCTTGGTCAGACAAAGACAACACTTACTATCTCTCCCTGCTTTACAGCGTCGGGGAAGCCTTCGGTTTTGATATCCAAACACCCTGGAACAAGCTCACCCGCGAGCAACAGCAGATCATCCTGAATGGCTCCAAAGACGCGATCAAAATTGAAGTTGATTCGCGCTATCGCGATCAGAAAAGCTACGTGCGGCGGTACGAAGGTGCCCTCAATATCCTGCAACGCCAGTACGAAGAAGCCAGTTCTGACCTCTACAAGCAGAAGCTAGAGCAATATCTGGTTGATCAACCTTGCGATGTTTGTCAGGGGCGACGGCTGAAGCCAGAATCGCTGAGCGTGCGGCTGGGCCAATACCAGATTACTGAGCTGACTGGCGTTTCTATTCAAGAATGCTTGAGCCGAGTGGAAGGTTTGAAGCTGAGCGATCGCCAAGCCACAATTGGCGATTTGGTGCTGCGAGAAATTAAAGCTCGCCTGCAATTTTTGCTGGATGTGGGTCTAGATTACCTGACGCTCGATCGCACCGCCATGACCCTCTCAGGAGGAGAGGCACAACGAATTCGTCTCGCTACGCAGATCGGATCGGGGCTCACAGGGGTGCTCTATGTCTTGGATGAACCCAGCATCGGCTTACACCAGCGCGATAATGGCCGCTTGCTCCGCACCCTCGACAAGCTTCGTACCTTGGGCAATACGCTGATTGTGGTCGAGCACGACGAAGAAACCATTCGCGCTGCTGATCACCTCGTGGATATTGGCCCTGGCGCGGGGATTCATGGCGGCCATATTGTTGCCCAAGGTAGCTTTGAGGACATTTTAGCGGCTCCTGATTCTCTGACCGGGGCTTACTTGTCGGGTCGCCAAGTGATTCACACACCCACCGAACGCCGAGAAGGCAATGGTCGAGCTTTAAAGATTAAAAAGGCTTCTCGCAATAACCTCAAGCAAGTGAGTGTCGAGATTCCTTTAGGCGAATTAGTTTGCGTCACAGGCGTTTCGGGGTCTGGTAAATCCACCCTGATTAATGAACTGCTTTATCCAGCGCTACAACACCATTTCGGCCACAAAGTTCCCTTCCCCAAGGAAATGGAAGCTCTAGATGGCCTGAATGCCCTCGACAAAGTGATTGTCATCGACCAGTCTCCGATCGGTCGCACGCCTCGTTCCAATCCCGCCACTTACACAGGTGCGTTCGATGTCATTCGAGATGTGTTTGCGGAGACGATTGAAGCCAAAGCCAGAGGCTATAAACCAGGGCAGTTCTCCTTCAACGTCAAAGGCGGACGCTGCGAAGCCTGTGGTGGTCAGGGGGTAAACGTGATTGAGATGAACTTCCTGCCTGATGTTTATGTGCAGTGCGATGTTTGTAAGGGAGCCCGCTACAACCGCGAAACTCTCCAGGTGAAGTACAAAAACAAATCGATCGCGGATGTTCTCAACATGACCGTAGAGGAAGCCTACGAGTTTTTCAAAAACATTCCCCAAGCGTCTAATCGCTTGCAAACCTTAGTGGATGTGGGTCTCGGTTATATTCGTCTGGGCCAAACGGCACCCACCCTCTCTGGCGGAGAAGCTCAGCGGGTGAAGCTCGCCACTGAGCTATCCCGTCGCGCCACAGGCAAAACTCTG
This sequence comes from Trichocoleus sp. FACHB-591, assembly GCF_014695845.1. Taxonomy (NCBI): domain Bacteria; kingdom Bacillati; phylum Cyanobacteriota; class Cyanophyceae; order Leptolyngbyales; family Trichocoleusaceae; genus Trichocoleus; species Trichocoleus sp. FACHB-591. The sequence continues at coordinate 36,637 of NZ_JACJPA010000017.1, read as the reverse complement.
TATCTGATCGATGAACCCACGACGGGACTTTCGTTCTACGATGTCCACAAGTTGCTGGATGTGGTGCAGCGCTTGGTAGACAAGGGCAACTCGGTGCTGGTGATCGAACACAACTTGGATGTGATTCGCTGCTCCGATTGGGTAATTGACCTAGGGCCAGAAGGCGGCGACAAAGGTGGCGAGATTATTGCCGTGGGCACGCCAGAAGAGGTGGCCGAAAACGAGCGATCGCACACCGGACATTATCTTAAGCAAGTGCTAGAGCAGTATTCGCCTGTGTCTTCTAGTTAGCTTGCATCTTCGTTTGGCTTGAGTGCAAAGAAGGTTGATCATAGTTAACAAGCGGATAGAATCTTACAGAATCAACTAGTATAAGCCGTTACAAGTTGCAGTAGGGTAATAATGCGGTTTTTTTCAAAGCTCGGAATGGGCCTAATAATTGGGTATAGCTTTTTTGAAAGCTTTCAGTTATTCAAAGAACTTACTAGTACTAAGTTCTTAAGAATTGACTTAATCACTCAACATGACAAACGCTATCACGAAATTAGAAAAGCGTTGCCTCAAAATACCACAGTTGGCTATATATCTAGCTTGAGCGATCCCAAAAATATATTAAGCGTGGATGACATTACTCATGAAGTACAAGAATACTATTTGGCTCAATATGCTTTATCTCCTGTTGTTCTTGAAAGGGGTAAAGACTACTCGTTTGTAGTGGGTAATTTTTATCGTCCAGACATTAAGATTGAAACTGATAAAAATCTAACAATTATTAAGGATTATGGGAATGGTGTTTTATTGCTAAAAAATAATCTTAAATAAAATACATTTAACCATATGCTCTCGTTCCTTATCTCGCTAGTAATATCCTTAGCCCTAGGTCTCTCTCTTGCTATTATATTTTGGCCTTTGGGCCTTTTGAGTTCCGCCTACACTGCCAGTATGATTTTTACGGCTTTAGGATTAAGTTTGGGATCCTCTGCCTCCCTTTACTTGTTAGGGAAATTATTACTTGGTTTGCCAACCCTCGTCTTTTTTGCTATTGAAATATCTTTAGTATTTTTGTTGTTTTCTATCAGCTTTGAAAAAATAAAAAGATGTTTTATCAAATCTGAACTAAAACTGCCCTGTTTTGATCTTAGAAGTGTACTTCAACCTAAACCTCAGAGAATTCTACCTTTTGCATTCTTAATTGCACTGATTGTTAATATCTTCTCCTTCTTACTGCTCTCAGTTCGAGAGCCACATGGTGGCTGGGATGCTTGGGCGATTTGGAATATGCGCGCACGATTCATATTCAGATCTGGAGAGCACTGGAGAAATGCTTTTTCCAGTGCTATGGCCTGGTCACATATTGACTACCCTCTGCTGATTCCTAGTCTTGTTACACGCTCGTGGGCCTATGTTGGAGATGAAACAACTTTAGTTCCAGCCACACTAGCAGCAGTTTTCACGTTTTCCACTCTTGGTTTCCTCGTTTCTTCTCTGTCAGTTCTCAGCGGCAAAAAACAGGGATCCATAGCAGGTTTGTTATTATTAAGCTCTCCAGTTTTTATTAAGTTTGGGGCTAGTCAATGTGCTGATATTCCGTTAGGTTTTTTTATCCTAAGTACCATTGTTCTTTTAACTTATAGAGACATTTACAATTACAATTCTCTTAGAAAAAACTACACTTTAACTATTCTGGCAGGCTTCATGACGGGATTTGCAGCCTCAACGAAAAATGAGGGTATGCTTTTCTTGGTTGCAGTTAGCACAGCTCAAATTTTATTGTTACCTTTTGCTAATACCAAGAAAGAATACAGGTCTCAACTTAAACAAGTATGTCTATTTTTACTAGGCTTGTTGCCACTACTTGGATTACTGCTCTACTTTAAAGGTAATATTGCTCCATCCAGTGAATTTCTTGATTCTCAAAACTTAAAAAATGTATTTAGTAGAATATCGGATTTTTCAAGATATATAGTAATTGTCAAAGAATTCTCAAAGCAGCTTGGTTATTATGTGGCAATTTTAGGTGCTTGTTTATTGTTTCTGGGATTTAAGCTAGAGAAACAAAAGCTAGCAGGCATAACAACTGCGCTTCTTACTATTTTTCTCATGTTACTAGGTTATGCCTGTGTTTATTTAATCACTCCCTATGACCTTAGTTGGCATTTAGTTAGTAGTTTAGATCGTCTTCTTATACAATTGTGGCCTGTTTCAGTATTTACGTGCTTCTTGGTGATTCGTATAAGACACAAAGAGATGAATTTAACAGTGAGCCAATCTATTGAATCCCGACCAACTTGAGTAACAAATAAAGCTTGAGTAACAAATAAAGCAGAGTTTAGTGACCTGATTCAGTAATTTCTTGGCTTACTCTTCGCCCCGCTGTTTGCCCCTACTTATCTCTAATTTCCTACTTAGGATGTTTCTGCTCCTGATAGCTCTAGCTACTATGAAAGCTAATCTCAGTAGAGAAGAGAGTAATGGCTATGTTAAAAGATCTTTCTTACAATTACATCACAACAAATAATATCAATCTGCACTACGTCACTCAAGGCGAAGGGCCGTTGATGTTGATGCTGCATGGCTTCCCGGAGTTTTGGTATTCCTGGCGCAAACAAATTCCGGAGTTTGCCAAGGACTACAAAGTAGTAGCGTTGGATCTGCGCGGTTACAACGACAGTGATAAGCCATCTAAGCAATCTGCGTATGTGATGGCGGAGTTTATCAAAGACATCAAAGGCGTGATCCAGGGCTTAGGGTATGACAAGTGCGTGCTGGTGGGCCACGACTGGGGAGGCGCGATCGCCTGGAATTTCGCCTATACCCATCCAGAAATGCTCGATCGCCTGATCATCCTGAACTTACCGCACCCAGCCAGGTTTGCCGAAGGACTTCGCACACCCCAGCAGTTGCTTCGCAGTTCCTATATCTTTTTCTTCCAATTACCTTGGCTCCCGGAGTGGCTGATCCAAGCGGGCGATTATCAACCGCTAGAGGCAGCTTTTAAGGGGATGGCAGTGCATAAAGATGCGTTTACCGCAGCGGACATACAAACTTATAAACAGGCAGTAGCTAAACCAGGTGCCCTCACCGCCATGCTGAACTATTATCGCAACGCCTTTCAGCAAGGGTTATTTAAGCCGGATTGGGGAGTGCTAGAGGTGCCCACACTCATGATTTGGGGTGAGGAGGATACGGCCCTAGGAAAAGAACTGACGTACGGAACAGAACAATATGTGAGAGATTTTCAGATTAAATATATTCCTGACTGTAGCCATTGGGTACAACAAGAGCGACCCCAGCTCGTGAATCAGTACATGCGCGAGTTTTTAGCCAAGAAGTAGTCTTAAGGGTGATTTACTATACCGGGAAAGCTTGTATACCAGTGGTCTGACCTTCAAAGGTAAAACGAAGTCATGAGTCAAGGAAACACCGAAGTTTGCTCTGCTTGTGGTGTCAAAATTTTGAGAATTCCGACTGGCGATCGCGTCTTGTTCTCTGTCGGCCCACCGGGGACTAGGGCAACGCTATGGGCTAGAGTTTGCCAATTTACTCAAAAACCAGGCTGCATCAACAAAGACAGAGATGCAGTCGGAGAGATGAAACCGAACGACTACTACCAAGCCGAACTATAGAAAAAGCGATCGCCCTCTTTGAAGCTAGGAGAGCGATCGCTTTTTAATTGACCATTTGGAGGGCAGGTCGCGGTTGAAGGCGCTATAACTACCACTTCAAGAGATTAAACTGTTCCATGTCTACGGTGTCGCGGTTGCGGTAGATGGCTAGCACGATCGCCAGACCCACTGCGGCTTCTGCTGCCGCGATCGTAATCACAAATACTGTGAATACCTGACCTTTAATCTCTGCGGAGTCGAGGTAGTTCGAGAACGCCATCAAATTTAAGTTGACAGAGTTCAACAGTAATTCGATCGACATCAACACTCGTACCGCGTTCCGGCTGGTGACGAGGCCATAAATGCCAATGCAAAAAAGAGCAGCCGCTAACAGCAAAAAGTATTCAAGTTGCATAAATCTCCTCACGGGTGACTAAACGAATCAACTAAAAGCTTAGAAATCAACACCATTCATGGAATGAGTAGGATTAAGGATCTAAGCGATCGCTGGGGGTCACTGGTCCTTCAGCACCCGATTGAGATGATTTGATGCGGCCACCACTTAAAGCGGGAACTGCTTCTCTGGGCCGTTCTTGCAAAGTAAAAACTTGGCGTTGGGTTTGCGGAGTGGAGGTGTCGTCTGGTAGGAACTCACGACGAGCCAGGATAATTGCGCCCACCAAAGCCATCAGTAGTAGAATCGAAGCCAACTCAAACGGCAGCAAAAAGTCGCTGAAGAAGTGCTTTCCGATCACTACAATGGCATCATCTCCAGCACCAGGCGCATTCGAGAGAGACCAAGGAGTTGAAAGCACCATGGTGCTGAGCAGGGCAAATAGGCTCACACAAACCAATCCAGTGAGTGCCTGCCGCACCCAAGCATTGGGCATAGGCTTGAAGTCTTCTCGCTTGTTTACCAACATGATGGCAAACAGAATCAAGACGTTGACGGCTCCCACATAAATGAGTACTTGAGCCGCAGCGACAAAGCCCGCATTCAGCAAAATGTACAGCCCAGCAATGCTGATGAACACACCACCAAGCAAGAAGGCTGAATAAACGATATTAGACAGCAGTACCACACCAAGAGCTGCCCCAATCATCATCAGACCTAGCAGGCCGAATGAGACAATCTGAACTCCTTCCGCTAGATTCACTATCCTTTGATCTCCTTAGAATGCATGCGCGTCAAGCTAATTACGCTTGGGTCTTCTCAGAATTTTGCTCAAGCTGTTCCGAAATCTCTTCCGGGCGCTGGCCTGCTCGCTGGCTACCGGGGGGCAGATCATGAGGGTCCATGACACCTTTGGGTAAGTAAACCAGCTCTCGTAGCGGTGTCACCATTGGGTCATCTGTGACTTTATACGGCAAGCGACCTAGAGCCACATTGTCATAGTTCAGTTGGTGGCGATCGTAGGTTGATAGCTCGTAGTCTTCCGTCATCGACAGACAGTTGGTGGGGCAATATTCCACACAGTTACCGCAGAAGATGCAAACTCCAAAGTCGATGCTGTAGTGCTTGAGCTGTTTCTTCTTGGTTTCTTTGTTAAATTCCCAATCGACGACTGGCAGGTTGATCGGACAAACGCGGACGCAAACTTCACAGGAGATACATTTGTCGTACTCAAAGTGAATCCGCCCCCGAAACCGCTCAGAGGGAATTAGTTTTTCGTAGGGATACTGGACTGTAATGGGTCGTCGGCGCATGTGGTCGAAGGTCACAGATAAGCCTTGACCAATGAAGCGAGCGGCTTGTACCGCTTCTTTGGTGTAGTCGCCAACTTGTTTGAGGAACTTGAGCATGGAGTCACCGTTCTTGAAGGATGAAGGATGGAGCTTGCTTCTTGAAGGGAGAGGGATGAAGTCAGGATACAGTTGGCTAACAATTCGATATCCAGCTTCATCCGAGGCTGTCTAAACTGTAGGTTTAGCTACCCAACCTAGCCACCAAAGGCAAAGGGAAGGGTGAGCTTAAGGGCCGCAGTCAGTAATAAGTTCACCAAGCCTACAGGTAGAAGAAACTTCCATCCTAAGTCGAGGAGTTGGTCAATCCGTACCCGTGGTACTGTCCAACGCAGTAAGATCGCCAGGAAGATCAGGAAATAGGCTTTGAGCAGGGTCATGGTGATGCCCAAAGTTGCAGTGATAATTTGCAACCAAGGCGTCGTTTCGCTAATGCCGAACCAGTTGGAAATTAAACCCAGGGGAATGGGGGATTCCCAACCACCCAGGTATAGCACAGCGACGAAGAGGGCTGAGAGGACCAAGTTGACGTAAGAACCGAGGTAGAAGAGGCCAAACTTCATTCCGGTGTACTCAGTTTGATAGCCAGCGACCAGTTCTTCTTCCGCTTCTGGTAAGTCAAAGGGGAGGCGCTCACATTCAGCGAGGGCAGCAATCCAGAAAATCAAGAAGCCTACAGGTTGCCGCCAAATATTCCACCCTAGAATGCCGTAGCCCGCTTGTTGGTTGACGATGTCAATCGTGCTGAGGCTGTTCGACATCATCACGATCGCTAAGACCGACAAAGCCAGGGGAATTTCGTAGCTGATTGACTGAGCGGCTGCCCGCAGTCCCCCAATCAAGGAGTACTTGTTATTCGAGGCATACCCAGCCATGAGCAGGCCAATGGGGGCAATGCTAGAGAGGGCAATCCAGAGAAAGACGCCAATGTTCAAGTCAGTGATTAACAGATTCTGTCCGAAAGGCACGATTAGGTAGGACAGAAACACCGGAATCACGACGATCGCGGGTCCTAGGGTAAACAGGATAGGGTCGGCTTTGAGCGGAATAATATCCTCTTTCAGGACTAGCTTGAGGCCGTCAGCCACCGGAGCGAGGGCTCCCAAAGGACCAATGAACTCTGGGCCAATCCGTTGTTGAGCGGCGGCTGAGATTTTCCGCTCTAGCCAAACACAAGCCAATACGCCGACTGTAGCGCCTAGAAGCATCACAACCATCGGCAGGGGCAGCCAAACGAGTCTGGCAACATCGGCGGGTAAGCCTAGCTGCACAAGCGCTTGGATAAAACTTCCTTGTAGGTCAATTCCTGGATTCATGTTTTCAATAATGGCGATCGCTGAGTTCGTTCAACCAAATTAAAAGCTGCTGACTGGGCAACTTCATAGTTTGTGGTCGCTGTCTAAATTCTCAATCCAGCAGCTAATTAGAATGGACTGATCACTTAAGTTTCTTTATGAAGAATGTTTGACTTCTACAGTGCCTAGTATATCGCTGGACGGTCTTGTCAGCGGTCTTAGCCATAAGAAGTTGTACCTATTCAACCCTTAACATCTTTAGCTGAGGATGGCGGCTCTGCCCTCGCTTCAACCCATCTAAAAATCTAATTTGCTAAAACTCTATGGATTCCATAGAAAATTTTTAGCGAGTTGTGAGAGGCGTACTTCCTGTGGGTGGGCCTTTCACAACTCATTGGGAATTGCCATACAAAAAACCCCCAAACAACACGCTTGAGGGCTGGAGTTCCTGAAAATCGTCACTTTGCTTATCCTGACAAGCTTGATCCCGAACAGCAAGGGGGGCATGACCCATCACTAGTAGATCTAGGGGGCGATCGCAGCTAAGTTATAGCGTTGACAGGGAAGAACAACTAGCGCTTTTCGATCGGAATGTAGGGCGCTTCGTGAGTCCCGGTATAGATCTGGGTGGGGCGGAAAATGCGGTTTTCGGCCAGTTGTTCTTTCCAGTGAGCCAGCCAGCCAGCTACCCGTGAGATAGCAAAGACAGGCGTAAACAAATCGGTGGGAATGCCCAATTTGCTATAAACCAGACCAGAGTAGAAATCAACGTTGGGGTAAATTCCCTTGGAACCTAGCTTTTCTTCTACAGCTCGCTCTAGCTCGATCGCGATGTCGTAGTATTTGTCTCGACCAAACTTCTCAAATAGCTGCTCAGCCAAGCTTTGCAGAATCGTGGCTCTGGGGTCTTTGACTTTGTAGACACGGTGCCCAAAGCCCATAATTTTAGCTTTGCGCTCCAAAAGACCATCTAAGTAGGGACGGACATTGGCGACAGAGCCAATCCCTTCTAGCATCGAAACTACCTCTTCATTCGCGCCACCGTGGAGGGGGCCTGCCAGAGTGCCAACAGCCGACGCAATGACTGCATAAGGGTCAGTCAGAGTTGAGGCTGTGACCATTGCTGAAAAAGTCGAAGCGTTGATCGTATGCTCGGCGTGTAGTGTCAGGCACACATCAAACACTCTTGCGGCTAGGGGATCTGGTTCCTGCTCATTCAGCATGTACAAGAAGTTAGCTGCGTAGTCTAAATCATCTCTGGGCTGGACTGGGTCGTTACCTTTGCGAATCAGTTCGAATGCTGCCACCATCGTGGGAATCTTGGCTAACAACCGCACCGCTGCCGCCCGAATATAAGCGGGGTTGTGCAAATCACGGCGAGAGTAGAACAAGCCCAAGGCAGCGGCTGAAGCTTGCAGAGCATCCATTGGGTGTCCGCTCTCCGGGAAGCATTTCATCATGTCCCGCACCCGGAATTTCACACGGCGGTGGTACTGAATTTCTTCTTTAAAGGCATCGAGTTCGGCTTTTGTGGGCAGTTCGCCCCAAATCAGCAAATAGGCAGTTTCCAGGAATGTACTCTTTTCTGCGAGTTCTTCAATCCGGATACCGCGATATTCCAGAACACCGCGCTGACCATCAACGTAACTAATACTGGATTGGGTGGCAGGAATATTTTCTAGACCTGGCCGATACTCGCAGATAGACATGGCTCTACCGTCCGGTTGCTTAAGACATACTGAGGTTATATGGCGACAGGGTGCAGGGGTGGAACTCCTGCGTGAGAGCGGTGCCCTCATACCCCTAGTTCACAACCAATGTGTGAATGCTATATTTAGGCTAACTTACCAGAAAACTGCTAGGGAAGTGTTATAGCAAGAACTTCGGTGGGCTCAGCCAAAATAGAGAACTATTTGCGATCGCCTGACCCGATCCAGGGATTGTTAGGCCAATCACTCCAGCCTTTTTTAATACCAAACCATCCCTCGCTTGACCCCAAACCAGAGTTTCTGCCCAGTTGCCTAGGTCCGGTTGGTGCCCGACGATCGCCAAAGGAGCATCAGGGTGCGATCGCTGCCATTCCTCAAACCAGGCTAGCCAAGCTTCTAAGCTACCATCAGGCGCTAAATAGTCTGATACTTCCAGCCGAGCACTTAAGCCTTCAGCTTGTAGAATTTCGGCGGTTTGCTGTGCCCGTACCAGAGGGCTGGTGAGAATCAAGTCAAATTGCAGCTTGAGTTCAACCAAGCGCTTCGCTACTTGGCGAGTTTTGCGACGACCCTCCTCGGTTAGGGGGCGCTCCCCATCACGAGTATAGGTGCCCCGCTCCGCTGCAATGCCGTGACGAATGATGTAGAGGTCAGACATAGAAACTTTTCCGATTTCAAAGCCCCTCTCTTCGCAGGAGAGGGGTTTAGGGCGAGGTTAGCTCAACTAAATAAACGTATCTTCTGGATTCACCAGCCGCAGCAGCTTTTGCTTAATTTGGGCATCAAAGACTTCCCATTTCATCTTGGCGTATTCAGCATTTTCGTTGAAGCCAGAGAGAAATCCCATTGGAATTTCAAACCCGCCTGCGGTGAAGCGACCACCCCCAAAAAAACGGCCTTGGGCATCTTGACCAAAGGCTTCTTTAATAAACTCGTCGGGGTCGAGGGTGATCTTGCTCGTTCGCAAGGAGCCAATCACAACTTCAAGTTCTTCGTCCTCATCGTGGACAATGCCATAAACCATGGCAGTATGGACGTTTTCCTCTGTGACCAAAAAGTCGGCGGCTTGCGGAATAGCATCGCGATCGTCGTAGCGTAAGTAACCCACCCCAGCGATCGAGAAGTTATTTTGCACAATCCGGTTGCGGAGCGATCGCTCAATCACATCCATCACCCGCTTAGAGCGAGCTGACTGAAGGACTGCGTTGAGCAACTGGGTGTCGTAGAACCGACTCAAATAGGCTGCTGCGAGAAAGTCTTCCTCTTGCGCCTGCATTAGGGTGTTGGTGTCAGAGCGCAGGCCGTGCATTAAGGCAGTGGCACACTTGACATGCTGGCTAATGCTGCTGTCGAGGTTCAGCAAGCCTGCTTGGAGGTAGTGGGCGCAAATAGTAGCTGTTGCCCGCGTATGAGGGCGAATATCAGAGAATTCTGGATTCAATCCACCCTGCATGCTGTGATGGTCGATCACTACCGTCACTGGGATGCCTGCCTGTTGTACTAGTGTCAGGAGTTGGCTAGTTGTACCTTGGTTATCAATTAGGGCACAACCTTGGTAAACCGATAAATCTTTGGTTTTGGTACTCTGCACCGTCCAGCGCTGCACAGGTAGATTAGTCAGCTTCACTAAGGCAATATTTTCTTGGTGGCTGAGCGTCCCTGCATAAACAATTTCACATTGAATGTTGTACTGCTCAGCAATCAGTTTGTAGGCCCAAGCTGAAGAGAGGGCATCTGGGTCGGGAAAATCTTGCAGGATGATCAGCTGGCGTTCGCCTTGATGCCGCTCTAAATTTTGGCGGAGCGCTTCTACTTTTTGATCCTTGGAATCTAACGAGCGTTGGGCTTGGCGATCGCCAACATTTGGGATGGCTCGAACCTCTGGATACTCAACTGCTGGATATTCGACAGACTTGGCTTCCACAATGGTTTCTGCTGCTGATTCTGAGTTTAGAACGATATTGTTGCGAGACCTAAGCGAGTTAGACGACATACTGGCACAAAGTTGGGTTTAGGAGTCTCGTATCCCAATCGCGGCAATGCTACAAACTGGCAGAAATCAGCGATTGAGCCGTTGATCTGTACACCCTGATCTTCGCAAAAAACTCGTAGAACGACATACTGCTCGCAGAGTATCTACGAAGCAGTAGAGACCAGCGCTTCACCCACAGATAATGGGCGGGGTGGGCCTCTCATAACCCATCTGGGATTGCTAGATCAGCAATTAAAAACCCCGCGCTTGCCTACACACGGGGCTTAGATACCAATCACATATTTACGCCACTCCTGATGTCCGCCGTTCTTGACATGCTTTGTGACTTCAAAGTACAGGCCACTGTGGGGTTTGCGCGGTGGATAGTCTAGAGGCATATTGGCTTCTTTGGGAGTGCGGTTGCCTTTTTTGACATTACAACGAACACAAGCCGTCACGATATTTTCCCAACTGTCATCACCGCCGCGCGATCGCGGAATCACATGATCGAGGGTTAGGTCATCACCTGTGTAACCACAGTATTGACAAGAGTGACTGTCTCGGTGGAGGATATTTCGTCGGGTGAGTGGAATTTCCTTGTAAGGCACCCGGACATAATGCCGCAGCCGAATCACCGTTGGCAGTGGAAAATCAGAGTAGACACATTTGCCGTTGTGTTCTACCTGTTCTGCTTTGCCTTTGAGAAGTAAAACGATCGCCCGTCGCCAGCTCGTAATGTTGAGTGGTTCGTAGGAGGCGTTTAGCACCAGAACCTTGCTCATTGATGGTTGACAGAGAGAATATTTTCACAGATAGTAACACAGCTCACATCTGCTCTGCCGCGTCTAGTGGGATCAAGCCTGACTTAGGCAGCCTTAATGCCAGAAGCGGTTTTTCTGCCTACCAAAAGATAAGTTTTCATCTCTCCTCTACCCTTAATCGGAATTTCGCCGCGCTCAATAAATAAGTACTTATCTTGCAAACATTGGTAAGTACTAGCCGTGACTTGAATGCACCCCGCTAGACCTTCCGATTCCATGCGGCTGGCAATGTTCACTGTGTCGCCCCAAAGATCATAGATAAACTTTTTGATGCCAATCACGCCTGCGACGACTGGGCCTGTATTGATGCCAATGCGAATGGGAAAGACTTCGTGCTGTTCTAGATTGAGTTGGGCGATCGCGGTTTGCATATCCAGGGCCATCTCGGCGATCGCTTCAGCGTGATTAGCACAGGGGATGGGCACACCCCCTACGGCCATGTAGGCATCGCCAATGGTTTTGATTTTTTCGAGGCCGTGGCGTTCGGCTAAGCGGTCAAAGGCAGAGAAAATTTGGTTAAGTAGATTGACCAGTTCGGTGGGGGAAATGCGAGCCGCAAGCTGAGTAAAATTGACGATGTCGGCAAAGAGTACGGTTACGTCTGGGAAGCTATCCGCGATCGCCCCAGAATTTTGTTTCAGTTTTTCCGCGATCGACGGGGGCAGAATGTTGAGCAACAACTCTTCGGCCTTGGCTTGCTGTAACCGCAGAGCTGCCTCAAACCGCTTGCGATCGGTGATATCGGCAACGGTGCCTTCGTAATAGAGGAGTTTCCCTTTGGCATCGCGTACCGCTCGGGCGGTCTCGGAAATCCAAATTAGGTTGCCGTCTCGCCGATAGACTTCCGATTCAAACCGGGACACCACTCCCTCTTGTTCTAAAGCCAGAATAAATTCCGTCCGGCGATCGGGTTCTATATAAAGCTGCTCAGCACTGGTGAGGTTAGCGATCAAATCCTCTGAGCTGCTGTACCCATAAATTCTCGCTAGAGCTGGGTTGGCGCTGAGGTAGCTGCCATTGGGTGCAGTTTGAAAAATCCCCTCTAAGGAGTTCTCAAAAATGCTGCGATACTTTTCTTCCGCCAAGCGCAAGGCTTCTTCAGCGCGTTTGCGTTGCAGAACAGAGCCGAGTTGAGTGGCGACCGCTGACACCAGTTCCACTAAACCTCGGTCTTCTTCCCGCGCTTCAAACATAAAGAAGACGAGGATAGCTAACACTTCACCTTCTGCGGTGATGGGCACGCCAAACCCTGCTTTCAGACCCACCTCTAGGGCAATGTGCACTCGTAAAAAGTGCTGATACGCCTCCTGAGAAACATCCTGAATCCACTCTGGTTGTTTGGAAAGCCAAACTCGTCCCGGTAAGCCTGCTCCTAAGGGAAAGGTGAAGGCTTCACTGAGGCGGCGGAAGTCCCGCATGATTGGGGAATTGCTGTACCAAGCAGGACTGAGTTCCAACGCAACTCTCTCTGGGCAAGAAATCCAGGCTTCCCCGTAATCCCAATCCGTGGCTTCACAAACTTTGGTGAGAGCGACTTCGAGAGCCGTGGCGAAGTCCTCTGCTTCACTAATTGCCTGAGTGACGTTTTGCAGTAATTGGACGGCTGTGGCTGCTTGCTTCCGCTTCGTGATGTCGTGAAGCGTGCCAGATAGTCCTACAACGCGCTCTTTGGCATCTAAGGTGGCTTGAGCTTCTAGCTCCATCCAGCAAAGCTTGCCGTCTTTGGTCAGCAACCGCACTTCAGCCCGATAGTCCGGGGCTTGCTGAGTCATCAACCGCTGAAATTGCTGCCGATGGTAGGGGCGATCCTCCGGGTGAATGTAGCTGAGAAAATGTTGGCCTAGACTTTCTTCTACGGCAAATCCAGCGATCCTGCTCCATGCAGGATTCAAAAACTGCCAAACTCCTGCCCCATCAGTTTGAAAAATCACTTCTTTGATGTTATCTACCACCAGCCGATAGTTTTCCTGGCTGTGACGCAGTTGCCACTGGGACTTGCCCAACGCCTCTAGCATTTGGTTAATCGCAGACCCCAAATTAGACAATTCATCGGAGCCGAGAGACGCGACTCGCAGCGAGAAATCTCTAGATGAGCTAATCTTGCTGACTTCACCCATCAGGTGGCCTAGCCGTCGTAGCACCAGTCGCTCTAGCAGTAAGAGTGTCCCAATGCCGAACCCTAAACCAATAATGAGCAAGGTTAGTAACAGATAACGTTGGCTGGCTTGCCCTTGCTGATAAATTCGTCTCGGTAACTCTACGCGCAAGAGAATGGCTGGTTTGCCGTTGAGGTCGTTGATGAGGGTATAGCCTGCGATCGCCTCTGAGCTTAAGGGCTGAACAAAAATGCGATCGCTATTTTTAGAAGGAGCTTGAGTGCTGAGGCTGGTCCTGGCAGTCGCTAGATCAGGAGGCAACTGTGGATCATCAATGCGATAAGCCGTCAGTGATAGATGAGTAATATTGGCTAATCGCTGAACTGTGGTGCTATCTAGGTAGCGCCCCATCAGGAGGGTACCTTGTGCAGGCCCTTTGCCTTCCCCAGTCAAAATCAAGCTGGAGGCAACCAACATGGGGCCTTCTGGCATCAGCACGACCCCCGATAGCTGATTGGTAGCGCTAGGCGGTTGTAGCAGGGAAGGATGAGCCGCTAAGTAGCTCTGAATGCTCGGCGGAATCGCGGTAAGTTGCTGAGTTTTGGAGTCGAAGCTTTTGCCAAAGATGGTTTTCCCTGAAAGCTGAGTGTAGAGCATCAGGTTGACTTGAAGGCGGGTGATCGTGGCTGCGTTGAGGTTGGCGGTGAGGTAGGTGCTGTTGCTATCCTGAACAAATTGATAAGTATCGTTCCACTCAGCCCAGTCATGAACGGTAAAGTTCAGTTTGTCAATTTCTGCATCAAAGGCATCGATCGCCCGCTCGACGTTGCGTTGCGTATCTTCTGCTTCTAGCTTGGCAAAACTACCCAGCAAAATGGTGGAGGAGCTAGTGTAGAGGACTCCTACCAGACCTACTAGAGCTACGCTAATCAGTAGCAGAGTTCGCTGGCGCAGTTTCATTGAATTCCCTTCACAGAATTCGGCATTATTGACTCTTGCATCAGATTTCTCTCCGTTTCAGGCGTAGTAGCCTCTGATACTTTCTGGCGGCAGCTTCAAACTCAACCATGATTTCCCTTGCCTCGCTGTATAAGCCTGAGGAAACTCAGCATACGTTTACCTCTATCTCAAATCAATATCCTGAACTGCGTCTTTGTCTCAGTAAAACTGCTGAATTTGTTCATAACTTCTTCATTTAGGCTCTGTACTTAAAGTTATTTTGTTTGTCCTAACGGAATGGTGCTGCTGATCGGTGGAGAGTTCAAACAAACTTGTGACAATCCGGCGCACTGGTTACACTGCTGGTAAATTTTATTAACTCGTCTTGACTCCTAGCTTTAGAGAGGGTCGAGGTGGGGGGCTAAAACGCTACGGTGCGGTAAGTCTATTAGGACGATGCGCCGAGAGTCGTAGAACTGAAGTGGTGTGAGTGGAAGGAGGGAAGGAATATGTTGAGCTGGGAGCCAGATTTAAGAACTGCCTCTATACAACGTGAGGTGCCGAGAGAACCTCTGTGTGAGCGGGCTTGGGTAGAAGTAGATTTGAGTGCCTTGGCTTACAACATTCGGCAGCTTAAGAGTTTGCTAGCGCCCAAGACAGCGCTAATGGCAGTGGTGAAAGCAGATGCCTATGGCCACGGCGCGGTGACTGTGGCGGAGACAGTGTTGCAGCATGGTGCGACTTGGTTAGGAGTCGCCACAATTCCCGAAGGCATTGCGCTGAGAGAGGCAGGGATTGAAGCACCCATTTTGGTTTTAGGGGCGACTTACAGCCCAGAGCAAATCCGCGCGATCGCCCACTGGCAACTCCAAGCAACGCTGGGCAGCCCCAAGCAGGCATTGGTGTTCTCAGAAACTCTGAGTGACATGTCCCATCCTCAACCCTTACCTGTCCATATCAAGCTGGATACGGGAATGTCTCGTTTGGGGACTCCTTGGCAGCAGGCGATCGCATTTGTGCAGTTGGTAGAGCGCTTACCCCATTTAAAGATCGCCAGCATTTACTCGCACTTAGCGACTGCTGATAGCCCCGACCCTACGATCATGCGGCTGCAACAGGAACGATTTGAAGCCGCGATCGCGCAACTGCAAGCTACAGGGATAGCTTTACCTCGGCTGCATCTCGCTAACTCTGCTGCAACCCTGAGCGATGCCAACTTGCATTACGACCTAGTGCGGGTCGGCCTAGCGATGTATGGTCTCTATCCTGCTCCCCACTTGCAAACAGTGGTAGACCTGAAGCCAGCCCTGCAAGTAAAAGCACGAGTTACCCAAGTGAAAACAATCCAGCCAGGTACAGGAGTCAGCTACAGCCACAAGTTCGTCGCTGACCGGGAAATGACAATTGCGGTGGTAGGTATTGGTTATGCCGATGGGGTGCCGCGCAATTTATCCAACCAACTGACTGGACTGATCCGGGGGCGACGGGTGCGGCAGTTGGGCGCGGTGACAATGGACCAACTGATGATTGATGTGACGGATATTCCCCATTTAGAGGCTGGGGAAGTGGTAACACTGTTGGGGCAAGATGGCCGCGATCGCATTACCGCTGATGACTGGGCCACTACTCTCGGCACGATTTCTTGGGAAATTCTTTGTGGGTTTAAGCATCGTTTGCCACGGGTCGCTGTAGGACAAAGCTAGGTGTCCGGTGTACTACCAAAAACCGGGTAGATCTTCTTGGGGTAACTCGCGATCGCTAAACTCAGAAGGGGGGCGATCGCTACTCCAAGCCCACCAAGCATAACCACATTGGCATTGGTAAAACTCTTGCCATTTGCGACGATGGTTTTCGGTATACACGGGCGATCGGCGGTTAAGCCAAACTTGTTGGGCATCTAAGCTGGGTGCATGACATTGAGGACAATGAAACTCATGGGCGTGTGTGGCGGATTGAGTCCAGTCAGGCGCAATGGGATCGAAAGCGTCCATGCCAAAGGTTGTTGAGATTAACTGTTTATTATTAACGCGATTGTCCTGCTGTTTCCCAGAGGAAATGAAATTTGTCGGTTCACTTACAGTAAATCTTAAAGTTTCAGGGAATTCCGATCTGGATCGCCTTACTTAAGGTTTCACTAGAACCGAAGTGCTATTTTCTATGGACTTCTGGGCAACTTTATCAGTGGACTGTGATATTTCTGTCAAGCAGGGAATATTGCTGCCAACTCTGAATTGAAGAGATTTTGACGAGTCAACCTGCACCATCAGCAGACGAACTAAGCCTATGAGCTACCTAAACCTACTTTCTTTTCTCGGCATTTTTGGTCTCTGTGCGGTCGCTTGGCTATTCTCTGAAAACCGGAGCCTACGTGTTTTTCCTTGGCGGGTGGTGATAGCAGGCATTCTATTGCAACTCGTGCTGGGAGCCTTGGTATTTTTGTTTCCTCCTACTAGAGCGGCACTCCAAGGATTTAGTAGTTTATTAGATAGTGTCTTTTTGGCCGCAGATACGGGGGCGAGCTTTGTCTTCGGCAAAAACCTCGTACCCTTGCCTAGCAGACCTGCGGATGTCAATTTAGGCTACATTTTTGCCTTTCGCGCCTTGCCCACAGTCATCTTCTTTTCTGGCTTGATGGCCTTGCTCTACAACATTGGCGTCATCCAGGTTATTACTAATATTTTTGCTAAGGTTTTTTACGCGGTTATGCGCCTGAGTGGGGCAGAGGCCCTGAGTGGAGCCGCTAATATCTTCGTCGGCATTGAGGCGGCGATCGTGGTGAAGCCTTACCTGCCCAAAATGACGCGCAGTGAACTCTGTGCCATTCTGTCTTGCTGTTTTGGCACCGCTGCTTCCTCGACCTTGGCGATCTACGTCAGTTTCCTGCGGCCTGTCTTCCCTAACATTCTGGGACACCTGGTTTCAGCCTCGATTATTGCCATTCCTGCTTGCTTTGTCCTGTCCAAGATCTTAGTGCCAGAAACCGAAGTTCCCTTGACAGCGGGCGGCATTCCGATGGAAGAAAAAGCCACGACCCGAAAAGAAGCAGCGGTTGTAGAGTCAGATTTTGAGGACGCGCCTAAGCATGAAACGGTAGGTGGAGAGCCGATCGAGCGCGTTAGCCCAATGGACGCAGCCATTGTGGGGGCGTTGGATGGGGTCAAAATGGCGGTGGCGATCGCTGCTGTACTGATTCTGATCTTGGGTTTAGTCTCCTTAATTAACCAAATTTTTGCTGCATTAGCTGCTATTCCTGGCCCCATTGGGCAAATTTTTAGTGTGGTGACGCTGGCTAATATTGAGGGTGTGCTCTTCTTGCCGCTCACCTTTTTGACGGGCGTTTCCTTAGATTGGAATGAGCTGTGGCAATCCTCGGTAATTATTGGCCGCAGACTGCTAGAAACAGCGATTCCCCCTTATCAAGCGCTAGCCACCGCAGCGGCTTTACCCGGAGCAGAGCGGGTGATTAGCGATCGCGCTGTATTGATTATTAGCTATGCCCTATCTGGCTTTGCCCATTTGGCTTCAGTAGGAATCTTTGTGGGAGGCACGATCGCCCTGATTCCGTCTCGCCGCAAAGATATTTCCGAACTGGGTTGGAAAGCGTTATTTGTCGGCACCTTAGCGACCATGATGATCGCAGCAGTGGCAGGTGTCTTTTACCAAGAAGGGAATGGCAGCATCTTAGGTGACCAACCTCCAGCGATCACTGCGCCAGCCGTAACTCCTGGTGCCTCACCAACGGCATCCCCCACTAGCCCAGCTACGACTGTGGCCCCAAGTAGCCCCAGCGCTACCACTCCAGCAACTGCGCCCGCTACAACCGCACCAACGACATCCCCAGCGGCTAGTCCTGCTGCGACTATTCCTCCCGTAACCAGTTCTCCCACGGTCAGTCCTAGAGTTCAGGCTGCGCCTCAAACTGCGCCGACTGCAACAACTTCACCTACGACCTCGCCCGTAGGAACAACACCAGCTACCAGAGCTACCCCATCGGCTTCTCCCCGTCCTTAATGGGTAAGAGGGGCGATCGCTCAGGCAATAGCTTGTAAAATCGGGACATGATGAATCCTGACCCCGAAGTTCGCCGCCTCCTAGATATCATGCCTGCCTCCGGGCGGATGCTCTGCCGCATTGTGAACAAACCAGAGCAATCGCGGGTGATTGACTACTCTTATCCGGTGCCTTGGTCACCCAATCGCCCAGTCTTCATCAACTTTGACCTGTGGAGCCAGTTATCTCGGCCTCAACGAGATCTAACGCTGTTGCGAGCGGTGAGCTGGTTGATTGGGATTAAGTGGTTTAAACCAGACCTCTATCGCGGTTTAATTGCCGTTGGCTTGGTGGGGGCGGGTGTAGAAGCGTTACAGGGAGATGCCGTAGGACTGCTGATGGCAGGAGGACTAGCAGCGATCGCGGGCACTCAAATTTGGCGCTCTACCCAAAGTTCGCAACGAGAACTCGAAACCGATGAAGCCGCGATTCGAGTAGCTTTGCGTCGGGGCTATACCGAAGCGGAAGCGGCTAGGCATTTGCTGGAAGCGATCGAAGCAGTGGCTCGGATTGAAGGCCGACTCCAGTTGAGCTTTACAGAATTAGTTCGTTGCCAGAATTTGCGAGCGATCGCAGGTTTGTCTCCTGTCGCCACACCAGAAACCTTAAGGCAAGAATAGCCCCTATTATGACTGCTTCAAGCAGTGGTAGAGCTGATAGCTGTAGCCATGTACTCCAGAATTCACCTTGGGGTCAGCCGCACAGCCTTGATCTTGTAGAGAAGTGGGCAACGCTGATTCTGGATTGGTGTAGAAATTCACGAGCCACAAATCGAACGGTCGGGGGAGAGCCGTCAAGTTTCGCTGAAGAATTTGGGCTGATTGTTGGCAGGGAGTTTGCTTGGGATTACAAGTCTGGTGCGCCAACAAAAACTGGGGCGAGTTTTTGTTGGAACTGTCTGACGCACTATCATGCCAAAATTCCCAGGCTAGTCCCATTAGTTCTCCCGTTTGGACATGGGTATTGTGGGTAGTGGCAATCAACGTCGGTACTTGTGATGTGGCTCGAATCACGGGAGCCAATAGGTCGGGACGATAATATTTGCGGTAGCCCAAATTATTAGTGACGGTCAAACCGCTTAAAACTCCCATCAACAACACGGCAAGAATGGCTGGTTTGCCATATTTTTTGGAGGGAAGCCAGGTGCGTTGTGGAGTCGAGGAGGGATGCTCTGTGGGGGTGCGATTAGCAGAAGCTGAATTCCAAGCAGTCGCTAGACTTGCGCCGACCAGAGCCATGACCGCCGGAAAATACATAAAGTTGTAGCGAGCACCACGAGTCAGGTCAGTGCCCAAGCCGTAAGTAATCGCAAAGATCAGCGCGATCGCTCCCAGCACAAATCCTGCCAAAACTTGTACTCCTGGGCCAACTTCCTGACTATGCCATTGAGCTTTGAAACCCTGATGCAAAAGGGGAATGGCCCAGATGAAATAAATTATCATGATTACCCCAGAGGCGATCACAATCGGTAGCAGTTCCGCTTCCACAGGTAAGAGAGATAGCATGGTGATCCAGGCGGCTAAGGCTTGAAAAATAGGGCCAATCCAAGCCATGAGATTCCAGCGATCGCTCGTTTCAATCCACTCGGTCAGGTCGCTGCCATAGACAGATTGCAAGGCTGGTAGCCAAATTAAACTACCTACGATTGTGCCAGCTACCACTGCGTAGATGCGTTGCCAGTAAGGTCGTAACCAAGCGCTTGGGTCTTGGCGACTCTGAGTGATCGCTTGTCCAATCAAGACAAAAGCTTCCGCAAATAGTGTCAGACCGAAAAAATAGTGCGTGGCAATGCCCAAACTGTTGACCACCACCCAAGCCAAGCCGATCCAAATGGGCAAACGACGGCGATCGCGGAGAAATTGGGTAGCAAGGATAAAACAACTGAGCGACGCAATCACCCACAAAATCGAGAGAGTGTAGTGTCGGGCTTCTTGCGCTAGAAACAGGCCATAGGGAGACACCGCCATCATCATTGCCGCTAGTTGCCCAGCCAAGCGAGAACGGAAGGTGAGCCAACCCAAGCCAAACATGGCAGGAATAGATACAACTCCCAGCAAAGCAGGCAGCGATCGCCCCACCCAAATCGAGACCAAGCCGTTTTCTGGAGAAAATAGCTGCATCCATAGATGCGCCAAGACAAAATACAAAGGTGGATGGGTGCTCTCACTCATCAGGTGTTGCAGCAACCCATCAATGCCTGCGGTTGGGTCAGGTTGCAGAGGCTCTAGGAGACGGCGGATGGTAATGACTTGATCGAGGGGAACCGTACGAAAGCTATTTCCCAAACTGAAGACCAAGGTGGAAAATTCATCGGTCCACAATGCCTTATTAGCCAAGTGGTTAAAGCGTAGTGCTGCACCCAGCAAGATCCACCCCAACAACAAACAGGGATGCAGCCAACGACTATGGGAAAGAGCCTTCAATCAACACCGCCTCAGCGAGCTAAAGGGGTAAAACCATCAAAATCGGGAAAGCCAGAATAGTATAATGGCTTTTCTATGAAGTGCGCTCCTCAGGTTTATGCATAACTTTCTGCCCATCGCTTACTTTAGAGACCAGTTCGTGCCCTTTGGTGAAGCTAACCTCTCCATTGCAACTCATGCCCTACATTACGGAACTGGTGCGTTTGGTGGCTTGAGAGGCATTCCTGATCCTCAGAACGATCAGCAGTTCTTGTTGTTCCGCTTGGATGCTCACTGCAAGCGATTAAGTAATAGTGCTAAGTTTCTGCATTACGATTTACCAGTCGATAAAATTCAGCAAATTCTAGTTGATTTTGTCAAAAAAAATAGACCGACTACTTCTTTTTATATTCGTCCCTTTGTTTATACTTCTGATTTAGGGATTGCTCCTAGACTGCACAATATTGAAAAAGATTTCTTTGTTTATGGATTAGAGTTGGGAGATTATTTATCTCCTGAAGGTGTGAGCTGCCGCATTAGTTCTTGGTATCGCCAAGAAGACCGTAGTTTACCGTTGCGTGGCAAAATTAGTGGCGCTTACATTACCTCTTCTTTAGCGAAAACTGAAGCAGTAGAATCTGGCTTTGATGAAGCGATTTTGATGAACTCTCAAGGCAAGGTCAGCGAAGCTTCGGGCATGAATATCTTTGTGGTGAGGAATGGCAAAATCATCACCCCAGGATTTGATCAAGATATTTTGGAAGGCATCACTAGAGACAGTGTCTTGACGATCGCGCGTGATTTAGGGATTGAAGTAATTGAGCGATCGCTGGATAAATCAGAATTATTTGCGGCGGATGAGGTATTTCTTAGCGGTACTGCGGCTAAAATTACGCCCGTCCAGCGGGTGGAGAATTACCACTTATCCACAGAAAGACCCATTACGGAAAAGCTCAGAGAGAAGCTGACTGCTATTACCGAAAATCGTGACCCTAAATATCAAGATTGGGTCTTTCCGATTGCTGTGTAATTTGGCTGGCAACAAAAAAACCCCAGCCATAGCCAGGGGTCACAATCAGGGTGCATCTACCACTCCTTGTTTCACAACTACGTGGCAATGATCCGGAAAGTTTCTTGAGATAGAGCGATCGCGGTTGCAGATTCACTACACTGTCGGCATATAACTGCAACCAGGAGGAAATTCGATGCGAACGCTGTCAGTAGACATTGGTGGTAGCGGTGTAAAGGTGATGGTGTTGGACGAGGCGGGCCATGCACTCACGCAGCGATCGCGGGTGGAAACCCCCCAACCTCCTATTCCGGATGCCGTGATTGCGGCGATCGCCCAGTTGACTGAGGGCCAAGGCGAGTTCGATCGCGTTTCGGTAGGTTTTCCGGGTGTAGTGCGTAACGGAGTGACGGCAACGGCTGTGAATCTTGACCCTAGCTGGATCGGGTTTAATTTAGCAACTGCGTTGTCTCAGCGCTTAGGTAAGCCTGTGCGGGTTGCGAATGATGCCGATATGCAAGGCATGGGGGCGATCGTAGGTAAAGGGGTAGAACTTGTGATCACCTTGGGGACTGGCTTCGGCTCGGCTCTGTTTGTCAACGGTCACTTGGTGCCCAACTTGGAAATGGGGCATCATGAGTTCCGCAATGAGGAAACCTACGAGCAACAGTTAGGCCGAGAAGCACTCGATCGTGTGGGTAAGAAAAAGTGGAACCGTCGCTTAGAGAAGGCGATCGCGTCTTTGGAGCATCTGTTTAACTACGATGCTCTCCATATCGGGGGCGGCAATACCGACAAAATCGCGATCGAGTTACCAGCCAATATCAAAGTTGTGCCCAATGTGACTGGTCTATTTGGTGGCATCGCTTTGTGGCGTGATGCGTCTGTAGGCAACCCAGATCAACCATCCTAACTCTGGCGAAACATGCTCAAACCAGTTCTGCTTCTACTGGTCTCCAACATCTTCATGACCTTCGCTTGGTATGGTCATTTGAAGGATCTAAAGGCAGCTCCGCTTTGGGTTGCCATTGCTGTTAGTTGGGCGATCGCTTTTTTTGAATACTGTTTCCAGGTGCCCGCCAATCGCATTGGTGTAACCTACTTCAGCCTGCCCCAGCTAAAGGTGTTGCAGGAAATTATCACGATGCTGGTGTTTGCAGGGTTCAGTGTGGCTTACATGAAGGTGCCCCTGACCCGCAATTATTTCTTTGCCGCAATGCTTCTAGCAGGTGCCGCTTACCTAATTTTCAGCGAAAAACCACGATGAGCAAATTAGAGTGAACGCTGTCAAGTTTTACGAGTATTGGATGGGGCGATCGTGTCTTTGGAGTATTTCCTTGAAATTGCAAATGAGAAGAATTAACAAGTACTGAATATTTCCAGAAAACTTAATTCTTGCCTAGATTATTGTCTCCTCAATCCATAGTCTTGATTAAGAATGTGCTAGCCAAACCATAATAAGAGCAATGGTCGCTGGAAAGGTTTGAAGTACAAGTGTTGTAGGTTTAAGTGTGACTGCGCCATAAAGGCCAGCAACGATAACACAAACTAGAAAGAAGATCGGAATAGATATGCTTTGGCTAAAGGCTCCCCAAAGTAAACCGGCCGCCAGAAACGCATTGTACAAACCTGCATTATTAACAATTGGAGCAACCTGACTGGCAATATCAGCAGAAAATCCTAATCTTCCATAAACCGATGGGTTTTGCCAGAAAAACATCTCTACCACCGAAATGGCGATATGGATAAAACCAACAATTGCAACAACGATGGTAGAAACGGTTTGCATAGCGTCCCTCGCTAAATAAATCAGTCTATTCTAGAACCAAAACCCTAGAAAATTACAAGCTTTTAATTACTCATTAATAACCATATCTTTAGTTTTCTCGACAGCTTTATTCAGCGTTTTCGCTGTCATAGTAAGAGGGTCTTGTGAAATTCCAAGCATATACACCTCATCTAGATTATGATGCTTCTCCAATGCGGATTCATGAATGGTGAAATAAATGGGTGTACCAGTATGTGCATAATCTGGCATCCTTCTTTTGTTCCTGTCATACATTGCTTTGAAAAAACCAAAAATTGGATTTGGGTTTTTGTCCACTCCAGCTACTCCGCCAATTCCAAGTTCTTCCTCTGGTAGTGCATCAATTGGTGCTGACTTGAAGACGTTTCCAGTTGGAAATGGCAGCATAGTGACAAAATCTTCTGTGTTGGCTATCCGCCAGTGCCGAATACCTAATCCTTGAAAACTCATCGCAAAATTTCTGTCTCCACACCGAGGGCTGGCAAAGGTGTAAAGTACAATATTTTCAGGGTTCGTAAAATGGGTGTTCTTTAAAATATCTGGGATTGCTAATGTTGCCAGCGCCCCACCTAAGCTATGGCCTGTGACAAAAACTTTAGCATTTGGTGATTTTTGATTAAGTGCTGCAATGAGTTTCTGTCTTAGGCTTATGTAGATACCTCTAAAACCTGCTGTTACAAACCCAAATTCATTATCAATTTGCGGAATAACAATCGAACTTTGATTTTCCTGCACAATACGCTCTACAATCTCCTCCTTAATCTCTACTTTTTGTTTTTTTCTATCAGTACTATCTTTCAAAGAAACAAGCTGGATATTTGCATCCTTAAACCACTCCACGAAGCGCCTAGTACCTCGGAAGATCACATATATATTCTCACTGCTAGCGTCAGAAGCAACAAATCCAAAAGGGATATCTCTCTCTGCAAGTTCAGTATGTAATTGGTACGGCTTCTCTAGATTGAATATTTGTAAATCACTTCTTGATTGTGAATTATTTTTTTGTTCGAACAAATCAAACTGCTGGTACGCTTGCTGGATCAACCCTGCCAAGGTTCGAGCCATAGAAGGATCAAATCCTTCAGGATAGGTATTAACTTGAGAAACAATTACTCTGTCTTCTGTCATGTTGGGATGGGATGAAGAGGGCATAACGTTTCCTTAAATCCTAAAAGTTAAAAACAGTGATCAAATAGATTTTCTCTATATTCCAGCAGGACTTTAGTTGACTGATTTTACTTTAATCTCTACCTATCTGGTTTGTCAGTTGGAAAAGGTCAGGAATAAAGTCAGACAAAAGTCAGGCATATCTAAAGCAACTATCCAACCAAACCCTGTTAAGCTTTATTGGTTAAGAAATTTATTACGACTAGTAAGTTTATTTGATCTCATTGTTAATTGCTCAAATTTGGGCAAGCAGTCATTCTATTGAGCGATCGCCCGGTATGGCTCTAATAGTCCGTCGAGTAGGATGATGAGTATCCCGGCTGACTACATGAGTTTTATCAATTGTGTTTAGAAGTAGTGTTGTGTTCTCATTTAAGTTCTTAGGCCTAGCGATGCTGGGGATACTCCCGATCGCGATCGCCTGTACCGAGCAATTATCACCCACTGCCCCAGTGTCCAGTGCTAGTCCTGCTACATCACCCAGCCCGAGTGCTTCGCCTGCACCCTCAGCCAGCCCTACGAACGCGATCGCACCAGGACAATATTGTTACCGTGCCGATTTGCCAACCCTCACATCGGTATTGCGTTTAGCGGTAGCAGCGGATCAGACGGTCACTGGGGACAGTCAGGCCACCATACAAAATAAGTCTGAGGGCTACTATTCTTCCTATGCTCAAAAGATTTCTGGATCTTTGGCAGGAAATCAACTAAAGGCTCAAATTCGCACCTGGATTGAGTATGACGTTCAAGACACCCAGGAAACCTGGAGCACTACGCCCAAGGAGGTTGTGACGCGGCAGGCTAAATTGGTTGCTGCCGATTGCGAAGAGGTGCGATCGCGTTTTACAAATAAAGATGGATTGGAAGCGCGTGATCTCCTAGATGCGGCCTCTGCCGTACGTACGAAGCAAGTACAGTTTGAGGCAGGTCGTAATGGCACTGTCATTAACCATGCTGTCATTCGGGGAGAACGAGATGTGTACCTGCTCAAGGCTCAAGGAGGACAGCAAATGAAGATCGTCCTAGTCTCGACAGAACAGAACGCCACCTTTGATGTGGTGTCTCCCAGCGGATATATTCTGACTACCGGGGCACAGTCAGAAACGGTGCCTTTGCCCCATACTGGCGACTATCAAGTGATTGTCGGGAGTACCCGCGGCAATGCTACCTATGAATTGCAAATCACGATTCAGTAAATCTAGAACTTTCAATCTAGGCTGGCGATCGCCCCAAACAAAAAACCCCCAGCCGTAGCTAGGGGTCACATTCAGGGTGCATCTACCAGTTCTTTATTCGCAACTCCCGGAGAAGAATCAGGAAGGATTTGCAAAGGATGTGTGATTTAGCACATCTAGCTTCGCAGCAGAAGCGATCGCATCCTTTGGCTCCTATTCGTTAATCTGGCTGGCTAAATTACGACCAACGCTCCAAGAGGTTACTTAAATCCTTCATCTTGATTGGTTTGCTCAGGTAATCATCCATGCCTGCCGCTAAGCACTTTTCTTGGTCTCCAACCATTGCGTAGGCAGTGACCCCAATAATGACTGGATAATGTTCCTGTCCTTGGCGCTGGCGTAGTCGTCGAGTTGCTTCGTATCCATCCAGCACAGGCATCTGGCAGTCCATCAAAACAATGTCATAGGAGGTTGCCGCGAGTTGATCCAAAGCTTCTTGCCCATTGTTAACTGCATCCGCTTGATAGCCCAGCTTTTGCAGCATTTTGATTGTCAGCATTTGGTTGAGGGGAGTATCTTCTACCACTAAAATTCGAGCTGTGGGTATGGCGTAGGTGCTAATGTTTCCTACCGCTTGAGTGGCGAGTTTCTGGGGTTGGCTGGGAGCAAGCTCTAAAGGAGCGGTGAACCAAAAAGTGGACCCTTGTCCTAAGGTACTTTCAACCCCAATGTCTCCTCCCATCAAGCGCACAATTTTTCGGCAGATGGTGAGCCCTAATCCAGTGCCTTCATACTGCCGAGTGGCTGATGTCTCAACTTGGGTAAAGGGTTCAAAGATTCTGGATTGGTCTTCTGGAGCCAAGCCAATGCCTGTATCTTGCACGCTAAAGTGCAGGGTTACGGTTGAGTCTTCCTCCGACTGCTCTCGCTGCTCAATTCTAAGAACCACCTTCCCGGTGGTAGTAAACTTGATGGCATTGCGGATGAGGTTGGTCAGCACTTGTTGGAGGCGATCGACCGGACCGACTAGCCATTGGGGAATCTCTGGAGCGATGCTCGTAATTAGGGGCAACCCTTTAGCATCTGCTTGGGGCTGAAACAGATTGGTCAAATCTTTAATCACAGTCCGCAGGGCGAACTTGGTGGAGTGGAGTTTGAGCTCCCCAGCTTCTAACTTAGACAAATCAAGAATGTCATTAATAATCGCTAGTAGGCTTTCGCCACCGTGGCTAATAGACTGGATATACTCTTGTTGTTGTTCATCCAAGGAAGTGACTTCGAGCAACTGCGTAAAGCCCAAAATCGCATTCATGGGAGTGCGAATTTCATGGCTCATGTTGGTAAGAAACTCACTTTTGGCTTGGTTTGCCTTCTCTGCCTGGGCTGCAGCTTCTCGCAGGGCTGTCTGAGAGGATTCTAGGGCCGCAATTAGGAGGCTGTGTCTTAGTTCTTGAGCCGCTTCAATTTCTAAGGGTTCCCAAGGTAAGGAGTGGTCTCGGACTAGCTCTTTCCACACTTCAAAGGAGCCTCTAGGAGAGAGCCGTACTACTCCCTCGGCGGTGACTGAAACTGCATCACTAGGATTGCCCGCCCACTTAACGGTGTAACGCTGTTCTGGGCGGAACCAAATGATGTGATAAGACGTATGTCTCACCATGATGGAGATGGCTAAAACTCCGCTAGCGGCTTCTTTGAAAGGTTCAGCCTCTGGGTATTCTTCAACGAGGCTGTCTGTGTAAAATATCTCCTGTTTTTTGTCTACGAGTAACCAATTCAACAGGTCTTGAATTTGGGTGTTGCTGGGAGTTTGACCTACCAAAATAGCTTGATTACCTAGGGCGATCGCGACTCCTTGGGCCTGTACTAGATTTAAGAGCGTCTCTTGGTTGCGTTTGAGTACGGTGTCAATCCGGTTGGGATACTTCAGCAGATCTTGTCTGAATCCTTCTTCAATGCGTCTAATGCGTTCACGATAGTTTTGTAGTTCTCGCTCTTGCTGCAAAACCAACTCGACAGAAACCAGTTGCCCTAGCAACTCGCATACCCGCCGCGTTTCATATCCCACCAACTTAGGGCTGTAGTGATGACAAGCCACCAATCCCCATAATTGATTTTGATCAATCAAAGGGATAGACAGAGAGGCCGAAACTCCCATGTTTCGCAGATATTCTAGGTGGCAGGGAGAGACGCCACGCAATCCTGATTGGCTAAGATCAAGAGGAGCCTCAACACTTTCAACCGCAACTAAATTGACAGGCTGATAATGCACATCTGGAATGACTCTCAGCCACTTGCGGGTAAATAAATTCCTAGCGACAGAGGGGATGTCAGCGGCAGGATAGCGTAAGCCCAAGTAACTCTCTAAGCCGGAATTCAGTTCCTCCGCTACGACAATACCGCTGTGGTCGGCATCAAAGCGGTAGATCATCACGCGATCGAACTGAATCACCTTGCGAACTTCTTTTGCCACATTCTGAAACAGCTCTGTGAGGGTGGAAGCTTGTTTGATGTTGACCAAAGCCTGAGTCAATTGGCTATAGAATTCACCCGATTGAATTGGATTGGTTGACGGCATCGGTTCTAGTTCCAACACGATCGCCTGATCATTTCGATGCATCGTGGCTAGAAAGGCCGCTGCTTGTGAGCTAGAGGCCTCGCAAGCGGGTGGTGCTTTGAGGTTGATAGCAAAGGGATGAGAAGTGTCCGCCCCATTTTGCAACAGCGCTGTAATAGACTCGACTGTTTCGTCAGTAAAGATATGCGATAACGGCTGACCCAGTAAAGACTCTGAAGCTAGACCAAAGTATCCTTGGGTGTTCTCGCTGAGTTGGGTAATCGTGAGGTCTGGCTCTTGCAAGGCCAAGAGTAATCCATGCGGTTGGATTTGCCCAATGATGTGGATGGGTTCGCGATCGTCTGCCGCTAAACCAACCAATTCAGAGGTGACTCTCTTCAAGGGCTTCATAGTGAGCGTCTGGCCTGTGTCAGTTTACGTCTCTAGTATGCCCACTGCAAGCGATCGAACGCTGTTCTTAAAGAACTGAGCCGCAAATTTTCCTGAAACCAATTTGCTTCCTAACAAAAAAGCCCTAGCCGAGGCCAGGGGCTGAAATCAGGGTGCATCTACCACTCCTTTATTCCTAGCTAATTAAACTACGTCCGGAAAATTTTCAACGATGGTCAATTAGGTGAGTGGGTTAGGGGTTGAAGTGCGATCGCAACGCAAGTTATCTTTGTTTGACAAATTTCATTTCACCATCTGGCTCAACACTGGTAGGCAGCCAACCTAAGTGGAGGTAGAACCCATAGGCTCTTAGGGTTGGGTCATTCCCTGTCAGTAACCAAATCTCTTCAGCTCCCTGCGACCATAGCCATGCTTCAGCTTGTTGCATCAAGGCGCGGCCTGCTCCTCGACCTTCATAAGCGGGGAGGACAAACATCCCAAAAATAGTTTTCTCTGTGGCATTGGCGATGGAGAAAGCAATGGGTTGATTGTCAATTTCCGCAAGCCAGGCAGCGCAATCAGTTTGCAACATCCCAGCCACGGTTTCTGGAGTAATACCTAGCGCCGCAATCTCCTCACGGGATTGATGATTTTTAGTGACGCTGGTTCTGATTTCAAATAGAATTTCGATGTCTTCAAGTTGCCCGACTCGGATATGCATTTAAAGAACCTTAGAGATCAGGGCGGGAGGAAAAACGTTTGAGTAAATTGGAGATGTAAGACCATATCAACCAGCTACCAAACCCTGTCATAATTAGCCCCATTGAATATGTGGCCCAACGGCTATCTTGCCGCAGTGACAAAGATTGGATTTCTGAATTTTGTAGAAACGCATTGATTTGAGCAGCTTTTCCTTCCGTATCGCTAAAGCCATGATTCACTGGAAAATGAAGTTTGCCATCGGGTAAGAGCAAAACTAGCTGTCTTAATTTTCCGTGGTGTTTAACCTCTGCGCCTTCTAGTTGCGTCAGCGGGAACGGAACGACTTTTTTTCCTAATAAACTAGATAGCATTAGCTTGCAAATGCCGAGATTGGAGTTGGGGCGATCGCAGCTTAAGGTTGCAAGCTGAGGATGGGTTAAGAATATTCCACCTTGAGTCAGCAAAAGGATTGTGAACAGCGTTGTCACACACGCTTGCCCCAATTCGGTGGAAGCGCCTTGAAGCATAAATGAGCTATATCCCGATCGGTGTTTTCCAAATCTACCCTGAAAATTTCTCATGCTGACTTATCGCTTGGAGCCTGAAGTTTATTCACTCCAGTGAAGGGATACAAGCTGACGGAGCCAGGTTTCGGGTAGAAACTTGCTATGGGGAGAAATTAGGCGGTTGGCTGGGTAATGGAGTGAAAGATGTAGCGATCGCGGCCTTGGCGTTTGGCTTCATAGAGAGCTTCATCTGCTGCTGCTACCAACTGTTCTGGAGAAGCTGTGTTAGTTGGCACCACACTGGACACACCTATGCTAATGGTGAGAAATTCGCTCACCTCTGAATTAGGATGTGGGAATTGAGATTGGTAGATTTCGTGCTGAATGGATCGGGCCACCGCGATCGCTCCCTTGAAATCTGTAGATGGCAAAACAATGGCAAATTCCTCACCACCATACCGAGCTACTAAGTCAGCTGGCCGCTTCACGGTTTGTTGTAGCACCTGAGCCACTCGGCGCAAACAACAATCTCCGCCTTGATGTCCATAGAAATCATTGTATTTTTTGAAAAAATCAACATCACAGAGAATTAGCGATAAAGCCTGCTGTTCGCGTTGTAAGCGATGCCACTCCTGCGCCAGGTATTGATCGAAATAGCGACGATTGGCAATTTGGGTTAATCCATCTACTTCAGAGAGGCGTTGCAGTTCTCGGTTGGCTCTCTCTAGTTCGGCAGTGCGTTCCTCGACCCGTCGTTCCAACACATAGTTGGCGTTTTCTAGAGCGGTAAAAGATTGTTGCAATTGATCAGCCATGCGATTAAATGAATGACTGAGCAGTTCTAATTCATGGACTCCTTGTGTGTTCACGGTTTGGGCTAGATTGCCATCTGCGATCGCTTTAGCTGAGGTATTGATTTGTAGAATCGGCTGGATAACTTTGTGAGCTGTGACAATCCCAGTCAGAATGGCAATCATCAGGGCGATCGTGCAGAGCAGAATCGTATGACGAGTATTAATGTTGATCTGCTGCATAAAATCTGATTCTGGGATGACAACTACGACTAGCCAATCCAGACCCAGGTCGTCTTGCCAGGGCATGATCTGCACAAACTGATGCTGGTTTTGTGAAACAAGCCTCAGTTGTTGACGATGCTGAATTCCATGCAGGCTACCGAATTGCTGATTTAAAGCAGTAGCGGTTGATTGAATGAGGGAATCAGGGCTGTCTGAGGCTTTGAGGCGGGTGGGGGTGCCATTGACAACCTTGAAAGACTCTGTAGAGCTGGAACTGGCAATCATCCGTCCGTCTCTTTCCACAATAAAGATGGTAGTAGAGGCGCTGATTTTGAGTTGCCGGAGAAACTCGCTAATTTGAGACAAACGTTGCTCAATCGCGATCGCTCCAATTAGATTTTTGTTTTTGTCATAAACTGGGCTACTAATGGCGATCGCTAAAGGATTAGTCGCAAGGCTCTGCCACGTGTAGACGGAGGTCCATTTCGGTTTACTCGTCCGCATGACCTCTGTATACCAAGCCTCCTTTTGGAACGGGTAATATTTCCCTGTTTCCACAAACCTACCGCGATTTCCCTGCGAGTCTGGCTCATAGATATAGAGACGATTATCTCCATATCGCTTACTACTCATCCGCTCGGTAATCAGCTCCAGAGGATAGGTTTGTGGTCGTCCTACATCTACATATTCTCCGATTTTGGCCCCAAAGAGGATATAGCCGACCTGATAGAGCTTTGCTTGCTTCCAAAAGAAGCGTCCTAAACCATCTTGATCTTTGGGATCAACCAAGCCAGAACTAATGGCTGTAGCGTTCAGTTCATTGAGCTGACGAGCGTTAGTTAAGTAGCAGTCAAGATGGTGATTAATTTGTTGAGTTGCTTGGTTTTGGAGATTAACGACGAGTTCGTTGACCGCTTGTTGCCCATTACGAAACGACCAGTAGCCCACCAACCCTACTGTAATGACCAGTTGTAGGATAAAAGGGACAATTAGCAGTCCACGCAGGGGTAAATTTCTAGGCTGCCGCAGGGGGCACTGGGGCAGATTTACTGTGGGACGCACCGTAACCAGTCGCTCAAGCTTGCTCGACATAGGCTTATGGAGTTGTTGCAAAGGGGGCTACCGAACGACTGTAAAGCTTTCCTGAGACAACCCAAATTAATTTCTCAGCCGTGTATTAAGCATAAAGTTTATTTCTCTGAAGGCAAGAATGCCCTGAATCACAGCTTTCCTAACGCGATCGCTTTGCTAAAAAACAAGGAAAAAGCTAATAGGTTGAAAGCCAAATTCGCGATCACTTTCAATGTTCTACAAAAGCTTGAAATTGCTGGTCAGTGAGTCGTCCAGCTTGGTGGAGTGTATGCGTGATTTCAGAAATGCTTAAAACTGAGTGGGCTTGATAGCCTTGCTCTTGCAGTCGCGTTTTAACGCCTTGTTCATGGTCGATAAACACCACAATATCCTCCACATTTAAGCCTGCTGATTTCAGCTTTTCGGCTCCTTCGATCGCGCTTTTGCCACTGATTAAAATGTCATCTACCACTACTACCGTTTCACCAGGCTGAAAGTTGCCTTCAATCACGCGACGGGTTCCGTGAGCTTTAACTTCCTTACGAGGGAAAATCATTGGGTAATTGAGGCGGAGTGACAGGCCAGTAGCAGTCGGTAAAGAACCGTAGGGAATCCCAGCAATGCGATCGAAACTTAGATCTTGCAGAATATCCGCGTAAGCGGTTAGGACTTGGTGGAAGATTTGAGGATTGGAGATGATTTTGCGGAGATCGATGTAGTAGGGAAAAGTAGCACCAGAGGCTTGCACAAACTCCCCAAATAGGATGCAGCCAATGTCATAGAGCTGCAGAATTAGATCTAAATGTGGGTGCTGATCTAAAGGGCAAACATCGGGTATCCATAGGTCGCAGTTAGAAGCCTGACCCACCAGTTCTACTCGAATTTGGTTGACTTCTTCGCTCAACGACTGAATGGCTCTACCCAAATGCTTGTTGCTGACTAAATCCTGGGGCACCGGAATCAGTAACCCATCTCCCTCGAAGCTCAAGCCTGCGGCTAGCAATGCGGCTAAATCACTATCTTCGGCCCAGATACTCCGGGCTAGAATCAAGCGTTCTGGCGCGATCGCTCGAATTTTTCTCAATACTTCGGGTGAAGTGGTGCCGACTTCTAAGCCTACTTGTTCTGGCGTACCCCAGCTTCTCGCTTCCTGCACAACTTGAACATACAGTGGTTCCTGGGCGTTGGGATAAGTTTGCAGGGCGATCGCGGCTGGGTTGGAAGTGCAGCAAAGTACAAAGGCTGCCTTTCCGGGATACATCAGAAATGGCGCGATTTGGTCTTGGCCTGCATAGGGATTGAGCGTAATCGCATCCACCCGCCACTCCTCGAACACAGTCCGAGCAATTAAAGTGCTGGTGTTGAGGTCCGCATGTTTGGCATCTAGAATCACCGGGATATGCTCTGGGATAGCCGCAAGCGTGCGCTGGAGTAGTTCCAGACCTGGAGCGCCTAAAGCCGTGTAAAAACCTAACGTGGGTTTATAGGCACAAACTAAATCAGCGGTTTCCGCGATCGCGAATTGTAGCCAGTCCCATAACTGCTCGATCATCGCTTCCGGTGACGTGTTGCCAGGATGGGCGGGCATCATTTCTGGGTTTGGGTCCAGCCCCAAAAACAGCAAGCTCTGGTTGCGAGCGATCGCTTCATTGAGTTTGTCGAAAAAGCTCATGCAGTATTCCCCACCCTAAGCTGTCTAGTTGCAGATACGGTCTCCTACTGAAGATTGGCTGGCTGCACCGGAATTGTCCAGTTTCAGCGCCGAAAAACAACAGCATTTAACAATTCGATCAGTCTTCTAGGGAAAGTTTTCATAGAGGCTTTTACTAAATCATTAGGCTTGACTCGGCGGCAACTATGAAAACTGTGGAACAAACTGCGACAAAACTGGTTCTGCGTCACCGTCCTACTCAAGTTTGGAGGTTGGCCGCAGGCATAGCGATCGTCTTGCCAATACTGCTGTTGTGGCTGAGTGCAAGCAATTCCTGGCTAAACTACCTCTGGTGGTTTCCCTTATTTGTGGTCTTTTGGTTTGGTTGTGGAGCGCTTTTGTTTATTGTTGCGGGTCAAGCTATCACTTATGAGCTTGATAAAACAGCTCACAAATTAACGGTGCGACATCACAGATTACCCAAGACCCAAACCACTGAAGTTGATCTAAAAGACATTGTGGACGTGCAATTGCAATTGAGTAGTTGGCAGCATGATTCGAATGCAATCTATCAGGGTGTGCTGTTATTGCGAGGCGATCGCGTGTTGACTCTACACTGCGGTTTCAATGCCAGTCGTCAAGATAAAGAGGCGATCGTCACTGTGATTCGGCAGTTTTTAGGAATGCAACCTTGAGCAACTTCTCCTGGAAGCTGAAGATTATAATCCCGCAAACCATTCATAACCTTGATCTTCCCAATAACCTTTGACCCGTCCTAATTGGCTCATTAAGGTGATGCGAGTCACCCATTTACTCTGTTTGTAGCCCAGCTTGACCGGAGAGGCTAAACGTAACGGAGCTCCATTTTCTACAGGCAAAGGTTCTCCGTTCTTCTGGTAAGCCATCAAAGTTTGAGGATGCAAGGCCGAAGGTAAATCCCAACTGCCGTAGTAGCCATCCGCAGACTGGAAGTAGGCATATTTCACCTCTTGCTTTGGTTCTGCCAGCGCCACTAGCTCTCGCAGCCTGACGCCCCCCCATTGCACGATCGCGGCCCATCCCTCGACACAGACATGACGAATCACCATCGAAGTCAGGGGAAGTTGCTGAATCTCAGCCATACTCAGACTTAGAGGTTGGTTGACTTCTCCATCAATCACTAAGCGAAAAGTGGTTGGATCAATTACTGGGTTACCCCGAAAGGAATTGACAATCAAGGCTTCAGGTTCGATCGCTCCTAAAGGAAATTCTGGAACCAGTTTTTGGGGTTGAAATAATAGAGTTTCTACTCGCTGATTTAGCGGCTCAGACACTTTGCCAACAATGTCTTCAAATAACGGCCCACCGCAACCGCCCAAAAGAAAACTTAGGCTGGAAAGCCCAGAGACTTGTAGGAATTGCCGCCGATTGAGCTGATTGAACTGAGACTGGGGAACCCGAATCAAACCCATTATCCTATCACCAAAGTACTCTCTATCAAAACACTGCCGACCAAAACACTATCTACCAAAACATAGATTCCAGCAGTCGTGAGCCACCTGCTTT
Source organism: Trichocoleus sp. FACHB-591 (assembly GCF_014695845.1). Classification (NCBI taxonomy): domain Bacteria; kingdom Bacillati; phylum Cyanobacteriota; class Cyanophyceae; order Leptolyngbyales; family Trichocoleusaceae; genus Trichocoleus; species Trichocoleus sp. FACHB-591. Next base: position 1,412 of record NZ_JACJPA010000017.1, on the reverse strand, counting down.
CAAACCTAGCCAAGAGTGGGCGATCGCAAACAGCACCACAATGGGCACGGAGCTAAAATGCACAATCCGTAAGGCTTGCCAATCACCGAACATATCCACAATCCAGGGAAACTGGGCGGGTTTGTACATGCCAATTCCGGTCAAGACAGCTAGCAACAAAATTGGCACGATGACAGTGTAAGCAATACGATGCCAAGCGTAGATACGCCGTTTTTGGTTCTGGCTGTGTTGTAAAGCTTTGAGGTCGTTTTTGCCCACAAAGCGATGTCGCCACCGACGCGAAACCAAAACATACAGACCATACCACAGCAGATTCAAGGAGAATAACCACATCGCCGCAAAGTGCCAATGTCGTCCTCCTGCTAACCATCCTCCTAGCGCAAAGATAGGCGGAATTTGCCAACCTGCTCGGCCCCCAAATACAGGATTCGCATTATAAATTTGCAACCCACTGGTCAGCATGAGAAACAAGCTGATCAGATTAATCCAATGAAAACTCTTGGCCAAAAATGCCTGACGAGGCAGCCAAGGAGGAATCGTTTTAGCAGGAGCCGTTGCAGTCATAGGGTAGGGCTAGGGTAGGGTGATTGCACGAAAAGACGCATACTTGTATCCTACGCTGCCGACTTCGCTTACTAAGGTTTTACGGCAAGAAATCGCGCCTCTTCTGATGTACCACTACTTAAGAACTTGGTAAGCAACTGGTTTTCTCCATCGCTCTGGAAATTTGTTAGAGTTGATGCCCGCTTGGGTCAAAGACTCACTAATGTTTTTCGATGGGTTAAAGATGAAAATCTCGCTATATGAGTTTTGATATTCAGTAATTTTTGGTTGAATGACTTGTACTAAATTACTGCTCGCATTAGATAGCAGAAGAAATTCAGCATTGCGTTTGAGACGGTGGCTTAGCATTAAAACTTTGATATATTCCTCGCTACTAATGATCAATGGTTTATTTGCCTGATTAATCACTGGAGCAACCAACTCATAAGCTGCGCCTAGCTGAGGGCCTGAACTCTGATTTGACACTACCTTCACAAACAAATTAGAGGTGGAGATGCAGCTAGAGAGTAATATCAAGCTTAACAGCCCTATCCCCAAAAATCGTCTTCTTTGATCCCTATGGTGTAATTGCTGAACAATGAAAAAGCTAATGCCGATAATAAAAAATATAACTGCGGGTAAATAATATCGAACCTTATAAGCTAAACCATGACCCAAAAGAGTGCCGAGCAGCATCAGTGGCAACATCGTTCCATACAAAACAGATAAAACTAGTAAGCTATTCTTTTGAGTAGATAGAGCGTTTTCCAATCTAGTGAGGTACAGGTAGAGTGTAGAGAATTATTAGTGTTTCAGGGGCAATGAAAGCATACTCGCTTGACCTACGGCAAAAGATTATTGACACCTAC